>LFSJ01000011.1 GCA_001512695.1 Tepidanaerobacter sp. DTU063
ACAATAGAATCTTGGTTAAGGTAGCGTACATGTATTACGATGAAAACATGACCCAGCAGGAAATTGCAGATAAGCTCGGGGTATCCCGCCCTTCGGTGTCGAGAATGTTGCAAAGGGCCAGGCAAAATGGCATTGTAGAAATCAAAATTCGATATGAAGGCAGTTATACAAAGCTAGAAGATGCCTTGGAAAAGACATTTCACTTAAGGGAAGCCGTGATTACTCCTTTTGAGAAACCCGAGATTTTAAAACATCTTTTAGCTGAAGCTGCTGCAAATTATTTGATGAGGACCATAAAAGATAATGATATTGTCGGAGTTTCCTGGGGAACGACTCTGGCACTGATACCCAAGTACGTAAAAAATGTTTCAAGAAATGTTACTTTTGTGCCCTTGGTGGGCGGAGCAGACCAGACCAAACTGGATATTCATTCTAATGCAATTACGATTAATCTGGCAAATGCCTTCGGTGGGAAAGGTCAATTGCTTCACGCACCAGTCGTAGTTGACAGTGCAAAGGTTAAAGAAACCCTCATATCAGATACGAGTATCAGTGAAGTTTTAGAACTTGCATCAAGAGCTGACGTCGCTATTATAGGCATCGGTTCACCCT
This sequence comes from Tepidanaerobacter sp. DTU063, assembly GCA_001512695.1. Lineage (GTDB taxonomy): Bacteria > Bacillota > Thermosediminibacteria > Thermosediminibacterales > Tepidanaerobacteraceae > DTU063. Next base: position 613 of record LFSJ01000011.1, read on the forward strand.
CAGCTCAAAGTTCTACTATCCGACAGACAAGGTACTATACGGACAAGGAGCTCAACGCTTTACAAAAAGCCCATGCTGTATCCGATATATGCTGGATTTTCTTGGATAGGGACGGCAATGTGTGCCCCATTGAATTAAATCAAAGGGTGATTGGTATCACCGTAGATAAAATAAAAGCCATACCCAATGTCATAGCGGTAGCGGGCGGTACAGAAAAGCAAGATGCCATTTTGGCAGCTCTCAAGGGTGGCTACATCAACGTGCTTGTAACAGACGAAAAAACGGCTGAATTTCTTCTGAATCAATAGTAATCTGTGGGGGAACAATAGATGTGGATAAAGATATTGTGGATAGCTGGAGTTGCTTGGATACTACAAGGAGTTCTTGTATATTTTCAAATAAAAAATTTTCAGAGTAAGCTTAAAGAGATGAGGGAAAAGGGTAAAGTTGGAGTAGGGGCTGTGAAAGGCCGCTTCGGAAGAGGGGTAATAGTAATACTGTGCATAAATGATAAGAACACAATAATTGATGCACAAATAATGACGGGCACTACGGTCTTTGCGAGATTTATGCCCTTTAAGGCCCTTATAAATCAGAATATAGAGCACCTTGAAGCAATATCCAAGGATATGAAAAAACACACAAAATCGGCAATTTCAAAGGCAATAGCTTCTTTAGAATCTTCCTAAAAAAAGCAAAAGAAGGGAGGGAAAGATACTTTACTTTCATTGCTCAAAGCTATCTCAATACTTATTTCAAAAGGAGGTCTTTGTAAATGGATGTATTGGCTAATCTTGCTCAATCCTTTATCGGCCTATTCCAAGAAGGAGGGAACACCTTCTTAGGTCTTGCAGGCGGGATATTGCCTACGCTAATTACGCTCATGACCGCCGTCAATGCACTGATAAAATTTGTCGGACAGGAAAGAATCAATAGTATAGCACAAGCTGCAGGAAAATATACGCTCTTGCGTTATACAGTCATGCCTGTCTTAGCGGTTTTCTTTTTGACCAACCCCATGGCCTATACTTTTGGCCGCTTTTTGCCGGAAAAATACAAACCAGCTTTTTATGATGCAGCCGTTTCCTTTGTTCATCCTATAGTAGGCTTATTTCCCCATGCCAATCCCGCTGAACTCTTTGTATACATGGGAATAGCCCAGGGAATAGAACAATTAGGTCTTCCTTTGGGGCAACTGGCGATTAGATATTTCATCGTAGGTGTCATTGTAATATTGATACGCGGAATCGTAACCGAGACTCTTACCATCAGAATGATGAGACAGAGAGACTTGATTTAGGAGGGGAGTTAATATGGCATATAGAGCTGTAAAAATAGAAAGAGGTCCAGGTGGTTGGGGTGGTCCCCTTGTAATCAAACCGGAAGAAGGCAGGGACAAAATAGTATCGGTAACAGGCGGGGGAATTGATCCCATAACAAAGCGCATAGCAGAACTTACCGGCGGAACGGCCTTTGATGGCTTTAAGTCCTCTGTGCCCGATGAACAGATATGCTGTGTGATAATTGATTGCGGAGGAACTGCCCGCTGCGGCGTGTACCCCAAGAAGCGTATTCCCACTATCAATTTGACACCCGTAGGCCAGGTGGGGCCGTTAGCTAAGTTTATCACCGAGGATATTTACGTATCAGGCGTAAAACCCGACAACATATCCCTTTTGTCTGAAGAAGATGCGGAATACATAGAAGCTGAATCTAAGGTTGCTCGTGAAGCACAAACCGTAGAAGATACTAAGGCAAAGGCTACCCGCGATGAACGGAAAATGGGACTTATTGAGAGAATAGGAAGAGGTATGGGAGGAGTAGTCGGCATATTCTATCAATCCGGCCGAGAAACCATTGAACAGGTCGTAAAAAACATCCTTCCATTTATAGCTTTTGTTGCTACCCTGATAGGTATCATATTGAAATCCGGTATCGGTAATTGGATAGCAAACATAATATCACCAATGGCTGGGACTTTACCGGGCTTGCTTGCTATTTCCGTCGTATGTGCGATCCCCATACTTTCACCCTTACTGGGGCCCGGAGCCGTAATCGCACAGGTTGTAGGTGTTCTGGTGGGTGTGGAAATAGGCAAGGGCAACATACCGCCACAATTTGCTCTACCGGCACTGTTTGCCATTAATCCCCAAGTAGGATGTGACTTTATCCCTGTAGGATTGAGTCTGGGAGAAGCGGAGCCGGAAACTGTTGAAGTTGGCGTGGGTGCCATACTTATATCCCGATTGATAACGGGACCGATTTCAGTACTAATTGCCTACCTGTTTAGCATCGGATTATATACCTAATACGAAAAGTATTCTGCCGCAATGATATTGCGGCAGAATACTTTTACCAAATATTACTCAAAGGAGTGAGCCCATGGACAAATACAAGGCAAAGGTTTTATCAATAGGGGAGATGGTACAAGATTTGCTGGAGCAGGGCATAGTGGTATTGTTTGACAGCACAGCGCCAAAAGAACTGCAAGAAATAGCAGTTGTACATACGGGAGGAACTCTCATGGCAGATGTGGCACAAGGTGATTCTATAATTCTTGGTGATTCAGCATATACAGTTACGGCTGTTGGGGAAATTGCAAACAAAAACTTAAAAATTATCGGGCATGTTTGCCTTAAATTTGATGCTAGAAGTTCGCCAGAATTGCCGGGGGATATACACTTAAAGGGTGAACAGTTGCCACAATTTGCAGTGGGAGATGTGATTACAATAAAAGCTGCTGTATAATATCCTTTACTAAATCTTCTAGAGATTTGTCATTTATGTGTTTGAAAATCATAGGTTGAATTTAAACAATAACTTATTGAGGGAGATGTTGTATTATGCTTAATTTGAATACCAAACTAAGGGAACTTGATGAGCAAGGCAAAAAAATCAAAGTCGGTATTGTCGGGGCAGGGCAAATGGGACGTGGTATGGTAAGCCAGATGTTCTGCATGAAGGGCATTGCTCCTGCTATAATATCCGACTTAGACGTGGAAAGGGCTAGAAGGGCTTACGAACTTGCCGGTGTAAAAACCGAGGATATTGCTTTTGCAAGCAAACCTTCAGAAGCCGAGCAGAATATACAAAAAGGTAAGTATGTTATTACCGATAATCTCGATGTGGTAACCAACTCTGTGCCCGTTGACGTAGTTATCGATGCCACTGGGGTACCGGAAACCGGTGCCAGGATTGCTTTTGATTCAATTTACAATGGCAAGCATATTGTAATGCTCAATGTAGAGACCGATGTAACCATAGGCCCCATACTAAAAAAGATGGCCGACAGTGCAGGAGTAGTGTATACGGTGTCTGCAGGCGATGAACCGGGTGCCATAAAAGAATTGTACGATTTTGTTGACGCCATGGGATTTGAAATATTGGTGGTAGGTAAAGGCAAGAACAATCCGCTGAACGTAGAAGCTACGCCCGATACGGCAAAGGACAGGGCTCTAGCATACAATATGAACCCGAAAATGCTAGCTTCTTTTATCGATGGAACTAAGACAATGGTTGAAATGACCTGTGTCTCCAATGCGACTGGATTTTTGCCAACCAGAAAGGGCTTGATAGGGCCGAAGGCAACGGTAAAAGATTTGCCAAAACTGTTAAGTTTAAAGGAACAGGGAGGCATTTTAGACAGCTATAAAGTAGTAGAATACGTAGACGGAGTGGCGCCGGGAGTTTTTGTAATAGTAACTACCGATCTTCCTGCAGTGAAGGAAGAGATGGCTTACCTTTCCATGGGTGAAGGGCCAAACTATGTGATTTACAGACCCTATCACCTAACCAGTATTGAAACACCCTTATCCGCAGCCCGGGCATATATATACCGTGAGCCAACCATTGCGCCAATGGGAGCACCGGTGTCAGAGACCGTTGCAGTAGCAAAAAGGGTTCTAAGAGCAGGTGAGTATTTGGACGGCATAGGAGGATACACCGTATACGGCGTTATAGATACCTACGCCAATGCCAAAAAGGACAACGCTTTGCCATTAGGTCTTGTAAGTTCTAAAGTAAAACTGATTAAGGATGTAAAAAAAGGAGAAACCCTGACTTACGACATGGTTGAATTGGATGAAGAATCACTGATACTGCAGCTTCGCCGATTGCAGGATAAGGTTATTTAATGACGACAAAACCTTTACTCAACAAAATATGCCAACACATGGCACAAAATTTGCCTATAAAAATATAGGCGCCATCGAAATTAAGGATATCAGAAACTTTGCCTTTTCTCTTCACGCATGTATGGCCGATGGGGAAATAAGCGGCTCGGGAATAGAAATAGCGGGGCAGGTGAAGATTAGCATATCTAAAGCTGAAGGATTTAAACTGAAGTGTCCCTGTAGTAGAAACGGAAAAAGAATTGATGCTGATATCAAGTGGCGAAAGCCTGGAAAAAGCAATACACAAGGGCGTATTTTTAACCTGTAAGTTACTTCAAGAACATCTGGATATCAATTCTCCCGATGCATATAGGCTGGCCAGTATAAGCTGTGATGTGAGGATTTGTCAGTTGGTAAATCCACAAGTTACCGTCAGAGTTTGCCTTCCTAAATATCTGTTGAAGATTAAGCAGTAAGATTTGCTTATCAAAAATTAAAAGGAGATGGTTTAATGACTCTCACTAGAGAGAAGAGACTGTGGATGTATCAAAAAATGCTCGAAATAAGAAATTTTGAGCTAGAAGTAGACAGGCTGTTTAAGGCAAATATGATTTGGGGGACCTGCCATTTGTCCGTCGGGCAGGAAGCCTCCGCTGTAGGTTCAATAGCAGCCCTAGAAGAAAGAGACATGATAACCAGCACCCACCGTGGCCACGGTCACTGCATTGCCAAAGGGGGCAGACTTCCCCAAATGTTCGCTGAGCTCCTCGGGAAAGAGACCGGTTACTGCAGAGGCAGGGGAGGGTCAATGCACATTGCAGACCTGGAATTGGGCAACTTGGGCGCTAACGGTATCGTTGGTGCCGGTATACCCATTGCAACCGGGGCAGCCTTAGCGTCGAAACTCAAAAAGGATGGAAAGGTGACCTTGTGCTTTTTCGGAGATGGAGCCACAAGCCAGGGGGCTTTTCACGAAGCCGTAAACCTGGCATCAGTCATGAAATTGCCGGTAGTTTATGTCTGTGAGAACAATCTTTACGGCATGTCGGTGCCCTTTAGAAAGGCCAGTGCCGTAGAAAACGCGGCAGATAGGGCAAAGGCATATAATATTCCCGGAATCGTAGTTGACGGCAATGATGTTGAAGCCATATACGAAGTGGTAAAGGAAGCTGTTGAAAGGGCTAGAAGAGGAGAAGGTCCTTCCCTTATAGAAGCAAAAACCTATCGCTGGCTCGGCCATTCAAAGAGCGACCCGAGGGTTTACCGGACAAGAGAGGAAGAAGAAGAGTGGAAGCAGAGATGCCCGATAAAGAGGTACAGGCAGCAACTCATTTCAGAAGGAGTAGACGAAGAGGACCTCGAAAAAATTGAAAAGGATGTTGAAAAGGCAATACAAGAAGCTCTGGAGTTTGCGCAAAACAGTCCCGAACCTAAAGTTGAAGAAATTATGGACGGTGTATATGCATAAGAAAAAACCTGCAGGAGGCGATAATAATGGCTGAAAAGCTTTATATAGAGGCGTTAAGAGAAGGCTTAAGAGAAGAAATGATTCGAGACGAAAACGTCTTCATCATCGGTGAAGACGTGGGGCTTTACGGCGGTGCCTTTGGAGTGACTAAGGGCCTTTTTGAGGAATTTGGGGAAAATAGGATAATAGATACTCCCATCTCTGAAGCGGCCATAGCCGGTGCTGCTGTGGGAGCGGCCCTATGCGGAATGCGGCCCGTTGCAGAAATAATGTTTTTCGACTTTTTCACCATTGCCATGGACCAACTTGTAAACCAAGGGGCAAAAAACAGGTACATGTTTGGTGGAAAGGCCAAGGTACCCATGGTAATTCGAGGGCCAATGGGATGTGGAACCGGAGCTGCGGCCCAGCACTCTCAAAGCTTTCCGTCAGTGCTAGCGCATTTTCCGGGCCTAAAGTTGGTTATGCCGGCGACGCCTTACGATGTCAAAGGGCTAATAAAATCCGCTATCAGGGATGACAATCCTGTGGTTTTTGCAGAACACAAGCTATTATACTGGACTAAAGGCGAGGTTCCTGAAGGAGACTACACCGTGCCCATAGGGAAAGCCGATGTAAAGAGGCAGGGGAAAGATATAACCATAGTTGCCGGTTCCATTATGGTGCCAAGATCTCTTGAGGCGGCCCAAAAGCTTGAGGAAGAGGGCATAGACGTTGAAGTTATGGATATTAGGTCTTTAAAGCCGCTGGACTTACAAACAGTGGTATCTTCTGTCAAGAAGACGGGAAGAGTGCTAATCGTGGAAGATGATCCTATCAGCTACGGTTGGGGAGCGGAAGTTGCTGCAGGCATTGTGGGCAGTGAAGCTTTTGATTATCTGGATGCTCCAGTAAAGAGACTTGCCGGTCTTGATATTCCGATACCCTATAATCCGAATCTTGAAAAACATGCCGTACCGCAAGTTCCCAACATCATAGATGCCGTAAAGGAAGTACTTAGGTAAAGGAGGATAGTTATGGCAACGATAGTGAAAATGCCTAAGCTGGGCACGACCATGACCGAAGGCACTATAGTTAAATGGCTGAAGAATGAGGGCGACCCCGTAGAAAAAGGTGAAATATATGTGGAAATACAGACGGACAAGGTAAATATCGAAGATGAGGCTGAAGCCTCAGGGATTTTGAGGAAGATAATCGTAAAAGAAGGTGAAACGGTTAAAGTTGGTGAGCCCATTGCCATAATAGCCGAAGCCGATGAGGAACTGCCGGATTTGGAAGTAGTTGAGGATGTAGCAGATGGGAAACAAGAGGAATCGGCTTCAGTTTTGACGCAGGAGGAAGACAAGATAGCAGAAGCAATAGAGGCGGTCCCGGGAAAAATTAAGGCATCTCCTGCAGCTAAGCGGGTTGCACGGGAAAAGCAGATAGACCTTTCCGATGTTACTCCTTCTGGCCCGGGCGGCAGGATAGTGGAAAGGGATGTACTAGCCTATATACAGGAACACAAGGTGAGAGCTACACCTGTCGCTAAGAAAATTGCAATTAAGGAGCAAATAGACCTGGGGTCATTACAAAAAGCTCCCGGTGAGAGAATAACAAAGGAAGACCTGGAAGAACGTCTAATTGAACAAGAAATAGTAGATACTATTCCCGTTACCGGCATGAGGAAAATCATTGCAGACAGCATGGCCTACAGCAAACAAGTGGCACCTCACATATATCTCTCCTTGGAAGTTGACATGTCAAAGGTCATCGACCTAAGGGAAAGACTAATACCCCTTGTACAATCACATCGTGATGTAAAACTGTCATATAACCACATATTGATTAAGGCAGTTGCTACGGCCTTAAAGCTTAATCCCTTGATCAATTCAAGTTTTACAGAAGAAAAGATCATTCTCAAACAGAATATTAACATTGGACTTGCAGTAGCCTTAGAAGACGGCCTAATTGTCCCCGTTATAAAGGATGCGGATAAAAAGGGCCTTGCAGTTATTGCAAAAGAAACACAGGAACTGATTCAAAAAGCAAAAACCAAAAAGCTGCTGCCTGATGACTATCAGGGCGGCACATTTACGATAACAAACCTTGGAATGTTTGACATAGAAAACTTCTGTGCAATAATAAATCAGCCTGAGACCGCTATACTTGCTGTTGGTAAGATAATTAAAAAACCTGTTGTTGTAGATGATGAGATAACAATTAGACCCATGATGAATCTGACCTTATCCTGTGACCACAGGGCAATAGACGGTGCTGTTGGAGCAAAATTTTTGCAAAATGTCAAGCAAATCCTTGAAGAACCGATGAACATGTTGCTTTAAAGGAAGTGATGAAATGCATTACGATATAGCCATTATCGGCGGAGGGCCCGGTGGCTATGTGGCTGCCATTTATGCGGGCAAAAAGAAGGCCAAGGTGGCCCTTGTTGAAAAGGGAGAGCTTGGTGGGACCTGTCTCAACAGAGGCTGCATTCCTACAAAATCATTAATACATGGTGCAAACTTGCTGCAAGCCATAAAAAGTGCCAAGGATTTCGGGATTACGGCAGACAATGTAAATATCGATTGGGATAAATTGCAGAAAAAGACATCCCGGATAGTAAAGACCCTGACAAAGGGTGTGGAAAACCTGCTAAAGGCTAATAATGTGACGGTAATGCAGGGCAGAGCGAAACTTTCCCGCAAAAACACCATAGAAATATCGGGTGAAACCGGTCAAAGCACCATTACTGCAGATAACATAATCCTGGCCACCGGCTCCGTTCCTACTTTAGTGCCAATTCCCGGTAAAGAGCTTCAAAATGTCATGACAAGTGACCAGGCCCTTTTCTTAGGTGAGATTCCATCCTCAATTCTTATTATCGGCGGTGGAGTCATAGGTCTTGAGATCGGATATGTATACAATAGCTTTGGCTGCAGAATAACCGTAGTGGAAATGCTGCCGGAAATCCTTCCAAGGCAGGATAAAGAAATATCTTTAGAACTTAAAAAACAGCTGGAAAGACAAGGCATTGAAATATACACTGATTCAATGGTCAGAAAAATAAGGGAAAAAGATGGCATTCTCCAAACAGTAATCGAGACAAAAGAAGGCACGAAAACCGTAGATTCGGAAAAGATTCTAATGGCAACTGGGAGAGCCCCGGCGGTTGATGCTTTTAAGGACATAGGCCTTCATATAGAAAAAAGCGGCGTTGTTGTGGATGAGTATCTTAAGACGAATATAGACAACATCTACGCCGTTGGTGATGTGACCGGCAAATCAATGCTGGCCCATGTTGCATCACACCAGGGAATAACCGCCGTTAAAAACATACTGGGGGAAAATGAGAAAATTGACTACAAAGCTATACCTTCCTGCGTCTATACGAGTCCCGAAGTAGCATCCGTTGGAATGACGGAAGACGAGGCAAGAAGGTTGTTTAGAGACAATATCAGGGTGGGTAGATTTCCGTATGCCGCCAGCGGCAAGGCAAAGACTTTAGGAGAGGTAAACGGATTTGTAAAGATTATATCCGAATCAAAGTACAACGAAATATTGGGAGTCCACATCGTGGGACCAAGTGCAACGGAACTTATTGCCGAAGCTGTCCTTGCGATAAAGCTTGAATGCACGGCAGAAGAACTGGCAAATACCATTCATGCCCATCCCACACTCTCGGAAGCAACTATGGAAGCGGCCTTTGACCTGCTGGCAGAGCCCATACACAAGTTGTAAGGAGAGGTGTGAAAATATGACCGTAATGACTGGGTGGCAGGCAGTGGTTCAGGCTATAAAATCCGAGGGCATCAGATTTGTCTACGGGCTTCCCAGTAGCCCCGAAGACTTATACGATGCGCTGTACGATGAGCCGTCTATTAAAGCAATACAGGTAAGGCATGAAGCAGCCGGGGGTTTCATGGCAATGGCCCATGCTTACCGGTGCTATGGGGAAAGAGTCGAAAAACCCGACGATATTCGCGGCGCCTTAGAGCGGGCCTTGAAAGCAAATGAATCTGGAAAACCGGCTATTCTCGATATCATAATAGCTCTTGATGATGTAGCCGAAGGTTTTATAGAATATAAAAAGCTATAAAACGGTCATATCCGAAATATATCATCAATAAGACTTTATCCATATTCACCAATAAAATGTTGCTAAATTGTATTCCATGTTTTTTATAAAAATGTTACAAATACTGCCTAATTCTTGTCATACACCTTGACTTAAGCTTAACAATAGTATATATTTTACATAGAAACTTTCTGGTGATCTTTTTTCCCTGCTTTAAGCGAGCGGAGGATGGTGCGAGCTCCGTAGCATAAAAAAGGTCTGGGAACAGAAAGTCATCAGCCAAAACAAAGAATAATCTGATCCCAAAAGTGGCAGGTAAGCATCTATGGCTTGCTTGCAACTAGGGTGGAACCGTCCGTGAAAAAGGACCCCTAGACCGATGTTAAGGTTTAGGGGTTTTTTAATATTAAAAACAAATTAATTTGGAGGAGGTAAATGATTATGGCTGAAAATGTTGAAAAAACCATGAACAAGATAGTTTCACTTTGTAAGCGGAGGGGCTTTATTTTTCAGGGATCTGAAATATACGGAGGTCTTGCCAATACTTGGGATTATGGTCCTTTGGGAGCTGAACTTAAGAGAAACGTTAAGGATTATTGGTGGAAAAAGGTGGTCCATGAAAGAGACGATGTAGTTGGTCTTGACAGTGCAATATTGATGCACCCCAGGACATGGCAGGCTTCCGGTCACTTGGAGGGCTTTAACGACGCCTTGATAGACTGTAAGCAGTGCAAATCCAGATTCAGGGCTGACCATCTTATTGAGGATTCACTCAATATGAAGGTAGAAGGTAAAAGCGTTCAGGAACTGACGGAGATTATTCATGGGAATGAAATAAAATGCCCAACCTGCGGCATGGTTGCCTGGACAGAGGCTAGAGTTTTCAACCTGATGTTTAAAACCTTCCAAGGGGTTACCGAGGATTCAAGTTCAATAGTATATCTACGACCAGAAACGGCACAGGGTATATTTATCAACTTTAAAAACGTACTTGACTCCAGTAGGATGAAACTTCCTTTTGGCATAGCCCAAATAGGCAAATCCTTCAGAAATGAGATTACGCCGGGGAACTTCATCTTTAGAACCCGAGAATTTGAGCAAATGGAATTAGAATTTTTTGTGAAACCGGGTGAAGATGAAAAGTGGTTTGAATATTGGCGGCAGTTTATGATGGATTTCTTCGTATCTTTAGGTGTTAAAAAAGAGAATCTGCGGTTTAGAGACCATTCACCTGAAGAGCTGTCTCACTATTCTAAAGCTACTACAGACTTAGAATATAAGTTTCCTTTTGGATGGGGCGAGCTTTGGGGAACTGCGAATCGAACAGATTACGATCTCTCGAGACACATCGAGTACTCTGGGAAGACATTAACCTATTTCGATCCGGAGGAAAACAAACACATTGTGCCCTATGTGGTAGAACCATCCCTGGGTGCTGACAGGGCTATATTAGTTCTGTTGTGTGATGCGTATGACGAAGAAGAGGTCCAGGGTGAGACAAGGGTGGTCCTGCGCCTTTCGCCGGTAATTGCGCCGATAAAATGTGCGATTCTTCCCCTTTCCAGAAAAGAACCCTTGGAAGAACTGGCCAGAAAGATATACGGTGATTTGAGAAAACACTACCATGCGGAATATGACAACACCGGCAGCATAGGCAAACGTTATCGCCGCCAAGATGAAATCGGAACACCCTTTGCAATAACCGTTGACTTCGAAAGCTTGGAAGACAATAAAGTTACCATAAGAGATAGAGATACCATGAAACAAGATAGAGTTGAAATAGACAAAATAAAGGATTACTTAAAAGACAAACTAGGCTTTTAGGCTTACAATAAGTAAGGGCATCCTGATTACAAAGGATGCCTTTAAAATTTCATTAACAATCAAAGGCTTTATAATGCAGGATGCAAGTTTGAAGGAAGGTTGCTAATTAATTGACACAAACTATTATTTTATAGATGCAAAAATTTCTTATTTGCGGTAATATTATAGTAGACCATTTCACATGCCGCAACTTTGTTTTATTATATAATTACTATGTGGGAGGTAGTGATTATGAAGAAATTCATGGATGAGGACTTTTTGTTAAGTAATGACACTGCAAAAACCCTTTATCATGAGAACGCAAAACAAATGCCTATAGTCGATTATCATTGCCATATTGACCCGAAGGATATTTACGAAGATGTAGTTTATGCAAATCTCACGCAAGTATGGCTAGGAGGAGACCATTACAAATGGCGGGCAATGAGAACCAACGGTATTGAAGAGCGTTATATAACGGGGGAAGATACTACAGCATATGAAAAATTTGAAAAATGGGCAGAAACCGTTCCCAAGTTGATAGGCAATCCATTGTATCACTGGACACATATGGAGCTGAAACGTTACTTTGATATAGATGATATTCTTTCACCTAAAACCTGTAAGAAGATTTGGGATGCTGCCAATGAACGTTTAAAGGATTTGTCAGTTCGTAAAATTATCGAAAAGTCCAATGTTAAGTTGATTTGTACAACTGATGATCCCATCGATGATTTACGCTGGCACAAGTACATATCTGAAGATGAGACTTGTAAAATCAAAGTATTACCGGCTTTCAGGCCGGACAAGGTATTGAACATAGATAAACCCGG
>LFSJ01000105.1 GCA_001512695.1 Tepidanaerobacter sp. DTU063
AGCGCATGTTATATTTTATAATAAAAGTTCTAATTCGTCAAGCCCTTAATTACTGGAGGATATAGATCGACCAGAGTTTCGTTCACAGAAGTTCTATCGCTTAAAAAAGATATTGCAAAAGGTGGGTATCCCTGAGATATTATTGATATGGAAACAAAACCAAATACCTCAGAAAGGAGACCCACCTAATGACATTATATAACAAACTTAAGCATTCTGGAAACCCTTATGCTCAAATTCAAACTATGATTCATTTGTTAGAAAAGCATACTCCCAAGGAAGTAGCTGAAATTATGGGCGTTTCCGTAAGATGGGTCTACACCATTAGAAAACGATATTTGGACTCTGGTGGAGATATCTCTACATGTTTGTTAAAACGTGGCCCTAAGTCTCCTATGCCCAATAGAACCCCCAGACATTTGGAGCAGTTGGTTGTGCAGTTAGCTAAAGAAACTAATCTTGGCCCACATCGACTTTCTGTGGCTTTAAAACGGTCTTTCAATATTTGCTTATCACCATTTACCATTCGCAATATACTTAGACGATATGGTGTCCGCTGTCGTAAATATAAGACTGTAAATGGTAATAGACGCTATAAGGCTGATCTTGAAAAATATAAGCCCCTTGAGTTCTGGCAAATTGATGCAAAGTATGTGGCTGACCAATCTGCACTCCCTAAGGAGGCTTACGCTGCTATTTACATGAATAATCTGCCTAAATATCAATTTACCGCTATCGATATTAAGACCAGGCTCCGATTTATTGGATATGCTCATTCTTTGTCTTTTAGTAATGGATTGTCTTTTATGTTGTTTGTTGAATCTTGGCTTAGAAGTTTCGGCGTTAAACAGCGGATCTTCTTTCAAACGGATAATGGTGCTGAATTCGGGGGCAAGGCATCATCTCGTAAAAGAAAAATTATGCAAAAGTTCATCTTCGACTATTTAGATGTATCTTTGCTTAATATCCCACAAGGGGAAAAACTTGCAAATGCTTATGTTGAAAGGTCACACAGAACTGATGATGAGGAGTTTTATGCTGTTGACCTTTCAAGGGCAACTTCTGTGAAGTCTTTTCTTAATATGGCCCAAGATTGGATTTATACATACAATTACAAAAGACCACATTTTGGAGCTAATATGGCTGGAAAAACTCCGATTGAAGTTTTAAAGTCTTTTCGTCCGTTAACTCACGAAGCTATTGGTGCTATGCCGGTTGTTGTCCTTGACCAATTTAATATGCATATTGATGATCTATTTGATTTAAAAGAAATACCTTGGGATAACTCACCACGCAATATTAAGAAATTGAACGAAACTATGGCACATTACA
>LFSJ01000106.1:0-9130 GCA_001512695.1 Tepidanaerobacter sp. DTU063
GGCCAAACCGCTCCTAAGTTTTTTTGATAGTTTGGCAGAAGTGTCTTATAAAATTGTGGCCATAATAATGGCATTTGCCCCGATAGGAGTTTTTGGTTTAATTGCTCCCGTTGTGGCAGAACACGGGGCATCGGCACTGCTGCCTCTGTTAAAAGTGATAATTGCAGTTTATATCGCTTGTTTCCTTCATGCTGTCTTTGTTTATTCGGCTGCAGTTTATTTTTCTGCAAAGATGAGCCCCGTCACATTTTTTAAGGGGGCAGCCCCTGCCATGATGGTGGCTTTTACCACCAGTTCAAGCTCCGGAACCCTGCCAATCACGATGAAATGTGCAGAAGAAAATCTAGGTGTTCCCAAATCCATAAGCAGTTTTGTGCTTCCCCTGGGAGCCACCATAAACATGGACGGAACTGCACTTTATCAAGGAGTCTGTGCACTTTTTGTGGCACAGGTTTACGGCATTGAGCTTAGCATTGCACAGCAACTGACTGTTGTGTTGACTGCAACCCTTGCTTCAATAGGTACTGCCGGAGTTCCCGGTTCGGGCCTTATCATGCTGACAATGGTCCTGCAATCAATAGGCCTTCCGTTGGAAGGAATGGTACTTGTTGGAGGAATTGACAGAATCCTGGACATGGCGAGGACCTGCATTAACATAACCGGAGACATGGCCGGTGCCATTATAGTTTCAGCCACCGAGGGGGAATTGAGCTTATAGTTTCCATTTCTCCATTTCCAAATTTTGCGATGTATAGTGAGAGGATAACAATAAGACAAGCGCAAGGGAGAACGCATGAGTGTATACAGTATACTGCATAACCGAGTAAATAGTTTAAGAATTTATTCAATCAGACCCTGCCATAGACTTAAAATGGTATTGAAATTATTGTATAATTGTTATTACGGAATTAAAGGAAGCTTGTCAAAGCTTTGGCAAAAAAGATTTTGGGAGGAATACTAATGAGTAAAGACTACGGTTTTGACACCCTTTCCATTCACGGGAAGGCTAAAAGCAAAAATCCTGAGGCTGCATTAAATCCTCCTATATTTATGACGAGCACATTTGTCTTTGACGATGTAAAGGATGCAGCGGATATTATGAACTTTGAAAAAGAAGGCTTCATTTACACTAGGGGCAATAACCCTACATTGAAGCTTTTTGAGCAGAGGATGAGTGAACTGGAAGAAGGGGAAGATGCGGTGGCCTTTGCCTCCGGGATGGGAGCCATATCTACCGTGCTGTTGTCCCTTCTGTCACCCGGTGACAATGCTGTAGTCCATAAGACCCTGTACGGGTCCAGCTTTACCGTGACGCACAAACTTCTTCCAAAATACAATATAAACTGCAAAAGCGTTAATTTCACGGAACCGGAAGCCGTGGAAGGGGCCATCGATGATAGGACAAAAGTGTTGTATTTCGAAACGCCTGCGAATCCGAATCTCGAGATAATAGACACAGAGCAAATAGCGAAATTGGCAAGGCCGAAAGGCATCAAAGTTGTTGTAGACAACACCTTTGCCACACCCTATTTTCAAAGGCCTCTTGCCCTCGGTGCGGATGTAGTCGTACACAGTGCCACAAAATACATATGCGGCCATGGCGATGCCCTGGGAGGCGTTGCCGTATCAAGGGATGTGGATTACATACAAAAGCTGAAGTTCGACTATATGTGCGAATTGGGCTCGGTCATGAGTCCCTTTAACGCCTGGCTGATGCTGAGGGGATTAAAGACGCTAGGTCTTAGAATGAGACAGCATGGAGCAAATGCCATGCGCGTGGCAGAATTCCTGGATAATCACCCGGAAGTAAAATCGGTAATGTATCCCGGCTTAAAAAGCTTTAAAGGCCACGAGCTTGCAAAAAAGCAGATGGACGGCTTCGGAGCCATAATAAGCTTTGAAGTGGAAGGTGGCCTTGACAGAGCAAAACAAGTGGTAAATAGCGTAAAGCTGGCCAAGCTTGCCGTGAGCTTAGGAGACTGCGAGACCTTAATTGAACTTCCTGCAGCCATGACCCATGCCGGGTACCCCAAAGAAAGGCTGCGTGAATTCGGACTTTCAGAAAGCATGATAAGGCTTTCCGTGGGCATTGAAAATGTAGAAGATATTATAGAAGACTTGAATAATGCCCTTAATGCTTAGTTAATGAGAAAAAATATGTCTTATTAATGCAATAAAGGAGAACAAGCTTATGGCCAAATACGGAATATTTTCCTGGTTTGGATTCGTAATGCCTTTATCCGAGAGGCTTGAACTGATAAAAAAGGCCGGCTTTGATTCAACCTGCCTCTGGTGGGAAGATGAGGAGGGAGCTTATCCCGTCAAAAAGACCGACATGCCTAAAATGGTCCGGGATTTTGGCTTGAGCTTAGACAATATCCATACGCCCTTTTGCAATTCCAATGATTTGTGGAGTGAGTCCCTTTCGGCCAGGTCTGAAATCGTAAAACAGTATTTAGGCTGGCTTGAGGATTGTGCCAGATTCGATATTCCCATAATGGTCATGCACATCATGGAAGGAGATATCCTTCCCGAACTAAGCAGCAACGGAATCGAAAGCATGTCGTGCCTCGTGAAAAAAGCAGAAGAATTGAGGGTAAAGATAGCAGTGGAGAACACCAAATTTGCCGACGGCGTTGATTTTATTTTATCGGAAATAGAGTCAGAGTATTTAGGGCTTTGTTATGATAGTTCTCATGGCAGATTGCATGGATGCGAGTTCTTGTTAAAAGATTTCGGCCGGAGGCTTATAACCTGCCATATTTCAGACAATGACGGTGAAATGGACAGGCACTGGTTGCCCGGAAATGGGATAATTGATTGGAAAGAATTCTGCGAATCATTCCCGAAGAAGCACTATTTGGGAAATCTGATGCTGGAAGTATATCCGACTGGGGATGAAATAAAGGGCGGGCCAGCGGAATTTTTGAACAAAGCATTCAAGAGTATTTCGGCTTTGGGAAGTTTTAGCTCATAATTATATTCTCAATAATACGAAATGGAGGCTAATCTATGTTCCCGGATTGGAAAAACTGGCGGCACGTGGTGAAACTTGATCCGGACAAAGCCGCAGATGAATATATGATAGAGCAGGTTGTAGCAAGCGGCACCGATGCCATCATAGTGGGGGGCACACAAAATATTAGCCGGGAAAAAGTGCTAAGGCTTTATAAACTCTTAAAGCCATATCCCCTGCCCAAAATCCTGGAAGTATCCTCTGTCGACGCTATTAGCTTTGGCTTTGATGGCTATCTAATACCGATCGTTTTAAATGCAGGCCATCCCCAATGGCTCATCGGAGCGCACAAGGAGGCGGTGAAGCTCATTGGAGAATTGATGGATTGGCAGGTCCTTTTACCTGAAGGCTACATAATCCTAAACCCGGATTGTGCTGCTGCAGAGCTCACAAAGGCCATAAATCCTTTAAGCAGGGAAGATGTTTTGGCATATGCCCGATGCGGTGAAAATCTCTTCTCCCTTCCGATAATTTACATAGAATACAGCGGAAAATTCGGAAACCCGGAACTCGTATCATACATAAAAAATAGATTGAACAATGCCAGAGTGTTTTATGGCGGAGGCATCGATAATGCCCAAAAAGCGGAGATGATGGGCAAGGTTGCGGATACAATTGTTGTCGGAAACATGGTCTATACGGAGGCCATCAAAAACTTGCCGGATACCGTTAAGGCCGTGAGCTAGCTTACAAATTTAAGAAAGATTTAAGAGTTCTTTAAGAAAGGTTTAATCGAATTTTATGCTTTATTGTATTTACTGTAATTAGCATAGGTGTTATAATGGTGAAAAAAATAACAATTACAAAAAGGACATAAAAAATATCTACTCTGACTTTTTAAGATTTTATTTCATATAATAGTGCACACTGGATGTCTTTGAATAAAAGGGGGATTTTGGTGAAGGGTCGGAAAAAACTTATAATATTTACAGCAGTTTTACTGGCAGTTGTTGCTTTTTTTATTTTCAGGGTAAAATTTCAGCCTAATCCAGTTATGGCTTTGCCGACTGTCAGTGCCGTTAAAGGTGACATCTCCTCTAAGATTACTGCCCTTGGAAGGGTGGAAACGGTTCAAGAACAGGAGGTTTATTCTCCTATTCAAGGTACAGTAGAATTTGTGGTTGAAGAAGGACAACAGGTCAAAAGTGGGGATGTAATTTTAAAAATCGATGATGAGGAATTAAGGCTGGAGCTGGCACAAGTTCAAAGCAAGGCGAAACAACAAAGGCTTGAACTTTCAAGGCTGCTGGATGGAACAAGATTTGAAGAATTGGAAAAAGCCAGGATAAAATATAAGGATGCACTGACTGCTTATGAAGCTGCCTTGGATGATTACGAAAAAAACCAGGAACTTTTTAATTTAGGGGCAATATCGGAAAAAGACTTGTTAAATATTAAAAGAGAATACGATGCTAAAAAAAATCAGCTGTCGATTATGGAATTGGATCTCAAGTTATTAGAAAATCCTGACGAAAAGGAAATCGCATTAAGACAAATTGCGCTGGAAGAAGCGGAAAACAATCTGGCCAACATTGAAAAGAAGTTAAGTAAGACAGTCGTCTATGCCGAATTTGATGGAATAGTATTGGAGCAAAATATAAAGCCCGGAATGATGGTGACGCCAGGAACTTTACTGCTTAGAGTGGGCGACCTTTCAGATTTACAAATAGAAATCAGCGTTAATGAATACGATGCAGCCAAGTTACGACTCGGACAAAAAGCCATTATTTCCGGTCAAGGTTTTGGCGACAGGACATATGATGGTGAAGTTGTGAAAATTGCCCCTTCGGCCTCGGTGACACAAACCAGCAGAGGCAATGAAAGCGTTGTAAAAGCAGCTGTAAGAGTAATCGAGCACGATGGCCATATAAAGCCGGGTTTTTCAGCCACAGTAGAGATAACAGTAGATGAAAAACAAGATGCGATTTTAATACCCCTGGAATGTGTGATAGAGGAGGAAGGCAGCAAGCAGGTAATGGTAGTAAAAGACGGAAATATATCTAAAAGGGAAGTTAGAACAGGCCTAGAAAATGACCTGTACGTAGAGATAGTACAAGGCCTGTCCGAAGGTGATGAGGTCCTTCAGGACCCTAGTCAAGGCAGCGATGTAACAGGTGATGCCCTGTGATACAGGTTGATAACATGACAAAAGTCTACAAAAGTGGCGAAAATGAAGTTGTGGCACTTAAAGACGTAAATCTCCACATAAAAAAGGGCGAGTTCGTTGCCATAATGGGCCCATCGGGTTCAGGGAAATCTACCCTTATGAATATACTCGGTTGCCTCGACAAGCCCACGTCGGGAGAGTATTACTTGGAAGGAAAAGCCATATCCCAGCTTGATAGCCGCCAGCTGGCGCATATCAGAAACAAAAAGATTGGATTTGTCTTTCAAAATTTTAATTTACTTCCTCGAATGAACGCCCTTAGAAACGTAGAAATACCCATGATTTATGCTGGAGTCTCATCTGGGGATAGGCGAGCAAGGGCAATGGAAGCTCTGAAATCCGTTGGACTGGAAGATAGGTGGCATCATAAACCAAACGAGCTTTCCGGCGGTCAAAGGCAGAGAGTTGCTATCGCCCGAGCCTTGGTTAACTCTCCAAGGATCATACTGGCGGACGAACCTACGGGCAATCTGGATAGCAAGTCCGGAGCTGAGATCATGGAGATTTTTACTGAACTGCACCGAAATGGAGCGACAATCGTCTTGGTAACTCATGAGAATGAAATCGCCAAGTATGCGCAAAGAATAGTGTTTTTCCGCGATGGTAGAAAGGTGGATGAGAAGTCCGGTGAACTTCTTTGAGAGTATAATAATTGCTTGGGAGAGCATTGTTGCAAATAAATTGCGCTCCCTCCTCACAATGCTGGGCATCATCATTGGGGTTTCTTCGGTAATAACGGTTTCAGCCTTGGGCCAGGGGGGAAGGGCTGCAATCAACAAAGAAATGGATGCTTTTGGGGCCAATCGATTTGGCATCTATTATAAGTACAATCCCGATAATCCCATAACCGATGCCGATGTCTTCACTCTTCAGGATGTGCTTGCTATAAAAGAAATTTCCCCAGCAGTTGAGAGTATTGCACCTATCAGCTGGGATACCACAAGCATCAGGTCAAAGGGGAAAGAGATTGGAGTTGAAATTGCGGCTACAACTGCGGATTATGCCAAGATAGCAAATCTTAAATTGGATGCAGGCAGGTTTTTTAGCAACGAGGATGAGAATGCAAAAAGATTTGTAGCGATTATAAGTGAGTCACTGGCGAAAGAACTGTTCGGTTCCTCTACGGCAATTGGAAAAAAGATAATGGTGAGCAATCGGCCTTTTAATATAATAGGGGTACTGGCGCGGGAAGAGTCTATTTTTTCCATGGGCCAGGATAGCAAGTTGATGTACATACCGATTTCAACGTATTTTTCCTACAGTGGAACCAATTGGATAAATGGCATTCAGGGCAAGGCGGTATCCCAAAATGAAGTAGATAGAGCCATTGAGCATTCACTAAGCATCCTGCATCGGCGTCATAGAAATGAGGATAAGTACGATGCCTGGAATTCTCAAAAGGAGATGGACAGCGTAAATCAAGTTACAGGGATTGTAACTCTTGTAATCAGTGCTATAGCAGGCATCTCCTTACTGGTGGGTGGAATAGGCATTATGAATATCATGCTGGTATCGGTTACGGAGCGGACCAGGGAAATCGGCATCCGGAAGGCATTAGGCGCTCAAGAAATAGACATTATGATTCAATTTTTAATTGAGTCTTTAGTGCTCTCTTTTTCCGGTGGCGTCTTGGGGATGTTCATAGGATTTGGCGTATCTAAGATAATAGCCTTGTTTATTAAAATACCCACCTTTATATCATGGCAGATGGTAGCAATAGCTTTTACTTTTTCGGCAGGGGTTGGTATCTGTTTCGGCTTATATCCCGCACGAAAGGCGGCCTACCAGGATCCCATAGAGGCACTTAGATATGAATAAGGCAGCTTGGCTGCTTTTTTTGTTTTAAGACATATTCCCTCTTTATGCAACATATGTTTTAAAGTGTAAGCAGCAATGGTGGAGGGAATATTTATGAGCGTGTTTCATACCGATCCCAATGTAGGTTTGTCTACTAGGGAAATTCCCCTTAAAAAGAAACTCTTTGGAGACAATCAACTAAAGCAGGGCAAAGAAATATCGGCAATCTCTATTTTCATAAGCCAATTTAAGGATTTTATGATTCTTGTTTTGCTGGTGGCTGCCCTTATTTCCGCTTTTCTCGGGGAGATAGCCGATGCTATTGCCATAGCTGCCATTGTGGTTTTAAACGGCATAATGGGTTTTGTCCAGGAATACAGAACGGAAAAATCCTTGCAAGCATTGCAGCAGCTAGCTGCACCTGTGGCAAAGGTTTTGCGCGACGGAGAGGTGATTGCGGTACCTGCAAGGGACATCGTTCCCGGAGATATAGTCCTTCTTGGTAGCGGGGATAGGGTGCCGGCAGATGGAAGTTTAATTGTTGCAGAAAACCTGAGACTTGACGAATCCCTTTTGACCGGGGAATCCGTTCCGGTGAAAAAGACCACGAGTATTGACGAAGAGTCTCAAAGCAGAATATACAAACAAAATTACGTCTACATGGGCACCCTAGTGGTTAATGGAAGAGGCAAAATGGTGGTTGAAAAAATAGGTATGGACACCGAGATGGGCAAAATCGCAGGGATGATAGAAGACATCGGAGGAGAGCAGACTCCTCTTCAAAAAAGGCTGGACCTTTTAGGCAAGCAGCTGGTAATTATCTGCCTGGCCATATGCGGAGCGGTTGCCCTGTTGGGTGTTTTTCGGGGAGAAAAAATCTACGATATGTTTCTTTTCGGGGTGAGCTTGGCGGTAGCAGCTATCCCAGAAGGTTTGCCTGCCATTGTAACAATCGTCTTGACGCTGGGAGTTCAGCGCATGATACGAAAAAATGTGGTAATCAGGAGGCTTCCTGCAGTGGAAACCCTCGGCTGCGCAACGGTAATATGCAGTGACAAGACGGGGACTCTGACGGAAAATAAAATGAGCGTGAGGGAAATTTATCTTGGTGGAGAGACATTTTTAGTTACGGGGACGGGTTACAGAATTGAAGGCGAATTTTTATATAGGGATGGTAAGCCATTAAAGAGTTTACCAAAGGAGCTCAAGAGGCTTTTAGAAATCGGAGTATCATGTAATAACTCGGGAATAAACATCCAGAGGAGCGGCAATGTGTTCGAGCTTTTAGGGGGCAAAAAGGAACTGGTACCTTACGGCGATCCTACGGAAATTGCCATCCTGATGGCAGGCCTAAAGGGCAAGGTAAATAAGCATGATGTTGATGCTGATTTCACGCGACTTAAGGAAATTCCCTTCGATTCGGATAGAAAGCGGATGTCGGTGTTGGTGAAATCCAGGAACGGAGAACTTTTCCTATTTACTAAAGGTGCCCCGGATGTGCTCCTGCCTCTTTGCACGAAGTTACAACAGCGGGGTGAGGTACGGGCAATTACAAAAACTGACGTGGGGAATATTTTAAACGCAAATGAAGATATGGGCCGAAAAGCATTAAGGGTGTTAGGCTTTGCATATAAAAAGCTTTCGATAAATGAGTTGGAAGATTCGGACTTGGAGAAGGACCTTACCTTTGTAGGTATGATGGGCCTCATGGACCCACCAAGGCCGGAGGCGATTTCGGCTGTACAAAAGTGCTTGACTGCCGGAATAAGGCCGGTGATGATTACCGGTGACCACAAGTCCACGGCCTGGGCTGTAGCCAGGGAACTTTCCATGCTTACAAGAGACAGCAGGATTGTTACGGGCCAGGAACTGGATAATATGAGCGAGAGTGAACTTTTAAAACAGATTGAACATATTGCCGTCTTTGCTCGGGTCACACCCCGCCACAAGCTGAGAATTGTCAGAAGCTTGAAGAAGAAAGGCCACATCGTGGCCATGACCGGGGACGGGGTTAATGATGCGCCGGCGGTGAAGGAGGCGGATATAGGGGTGGCCATGGGCATAAACGGCACCGATGTGACCAAAGAAGCGTCTTCCATGATCTTGATGGATGACAATTTTGCCAGTATCGTGGCAGCAGTGGAAGAGGG
>LFSJ01000106.1:9259-24802 GCA_001512695.1 Tepidanaerobacter sp. DTU063
CTTGGAAATAAAATAGTGTACCGGGGTTTTATTATCAGTCTTGCAACCCTCGCAGCCTTTACAATCACAAATCTGTATAGCAAGAGCAACCTGGAAATGGCGAGGACGGCAGCCTTTGCCACCTTAGTCATGTCACAGCTGTTATTTGTATTCGAATGTAGGACGGAAAAAAGCGGTACCAGGTGGCAGAACCCCTTTGGAAATATATATTTGACTCTTTCCGTGATGATTTCCACATCAATGCTTCTTGCAGTTATATATGTACCCCTTCTCCAGCCCATTTTTCATACGGTACCCCTTGACGTAAATGTTTTACTTCTCGTCTTGGGCCTTGCAGGCTTGGGAGCTTTAATCTAATTCTTGATTTTCGCAAATAACAATATGTATAATATAGTGTGTGTTTACAGATGCTTTGATATTTATTCAGGAGGAATTTCATGGAACTCAAAAAAATAAGGGGCCGCACCTATTACATACCCGCTGCAACAAATGTAGGTGTATATCGGTACAGAAACGGCCTGTGCACCTTGGTAGATACTGGGATAAACAATACTGCTGGCAGAAAGATTATTGAGCTTTTGGAGGATAATAATTTAAAGATAAAGTACATCATAAACACCCATGCCCATCCTGACCACTTCGGAGCAAATAATTTTATTAAAGAGAAATACCCAGGGGTTCAAATATTAACATCATACAAAGAAAAGCTCTTTATGGAAAATAGCTTTCTAGAACAAACCGTGCTTTACGGAGCAGCAGCCATGCCTGGGCTTTCAGCGCGAATACTGAAAGCCCAGGATACAGCAGTGGACTTAGTAGTTGATGAAGGCATTACAGAATTAGACAATAAAAAGTTTGAAATAGTTTCGCTGGAAGGCCACAGCATAGGTCAAATAGGGGTTGCAACGGAGGATAGCGTGCTGTTTTGTGGCGATGCCTTTTTTAGTGAAGATAAGATGGATAAGTATCCATTTCCCTTTGTATTTGACCTGGAGGCCCATTTGAAGACCTTGGAGTTTTTATTGGGCAGCAATTACGAATGTTACATGATTTCCCACTGTGACGGACCATTGGACAACCCTAAACCCCTCATCCAAAAAAATATAGATAACATAAATCACAACCTTGAAATAATACTGGATTATTTATCACAGCCCTTGACTAGGGAAGATTTGACGGAGCTTATTATAAAGAAATATGATATAGACATGAATTTATCTCAATACTTTATAACCATATCTTCTGTAGGAGCCTTTTTGACTTACCTTCTTGAGAAGCAATCAATCAATATGGACATAATTGATGGGAAAATGTACTTTTACGTCTAAAGCATGAAGGAGATGCAGCATGATGACAAAACGAGAGGATATTCGCAATATAGCCATAATAGCCCATGTAGACCATGGCAAGACTACTCTTGTAGACGGCCTACTGAAGCAAAGCGGCATATTTCGACAAAACCAAAAGGTAGAAGAGAGAGTATTGGATTCCAATGAACTGGAAAGGGAGCGGGGTATCACCATATTATCGAAAAACACAGCGGTTTATTACAAGGGCATCAAGATAAATATTATCGATACCCCCGGTCATGCCGACTTTGGCGGTGAAGTTGAGCGGGTGCTGAAAATGGTGGATGGGGTGCTCCTGTTGGTTGACGCTTTTGAAGGGCCCATGCCCCAAACTCGATTTGTCTTGAAAAAGGCATTGGCTCTAAATTTACCAGCTATTGTGGTTATAAATAAAATCGATAGGCCTGATGCGCGGATAAACCAGGTAATAGATGAAGTGCTGGAGCTCTTCATCGATTTGGGTGCCGATGATTCCCAAATAGAGTTTCCGGTAGTCTATGCCTCTGCGCGGGAAGGCTTTGCCAAGCTAAACCTTGAAGACCCATCGCGGGATTTAGAGCCCCTGTTTAAGACCATCATCGATTATGTGCCGGCGCCGGAAGGTGATAGCGAGGCTCCCTTGCAGCTTTTAATAACTACACTAGATTACGATGATTATGTTGGAAGAATTGCCATAGGGAGGATCTTTAGGGGTACCACTCTATCTGGCAATGAATATGCACTGTGTAAAAAGGACGGGACCGTTGAAAAAGTAAAAGTCAGTAACCTTTTTGCATTTAACGGTTTGAAGCGAGAACGCATATCTTCTGCCAGCATCGGTGAGATAATAGCCATTACGGGCATTGAAGACATTGACATTGGAGAGACCATTGCGGATATAGACAATCCCGAGCCCGTGCCCTATGTGAGCATAGATGAACCTACCCTTTCAATGATTTTCAGCGCAAATACCAGCCCCTTTGCTGGTCAGGAAGGGGAATACGTGACATCGAGGCATTTGAGGGAGCGCTTATTAAGAGAGGCCAGGAGCAATGTCAGCTTAAGGGTGGAGGAAACGGACAGTCCTGACAGTTTTAAGGTTTCAGGGCGAGGAGAGCTGCACCTTTCCGTATTGATCGAGACTATGCGAAGGGAAGGTTACGAGTTTCAGGTCTCAAAACCAACGGTGATAATAAAGGAGATAAACGGTAGAAAGATGGAGCCCATGGAGTCGGTGACGATTGATATTCCAGAGACATATTTGGGCACGGTCATGGAGAAGATGGGGGCCAGACACGGTCAATTGGTGAATATGCAAAACATCGGGAGCAATTCGGTTAGATTGGAATTCAACATCCCCACCCGAGGTCTCCTAGGATACAGGTCCGAGTTTATAACTGATACAAAGGGGGAGGGAATACTAAATTCGGTATTTGCCGGCTATATTCCTTACACTGGGGACATTCCTACTCGAAATAGAGGCTCCCTGGTGGCTTTTGAAACTGGAGAGAGTAGCACTTACGGTCTTTATAATGCCCAGGAAAGGGGAACCCTTTTCATAGGACCCCAGGTGAAGGTATATGAAGGTATGATAGTTGGAGAAAATTCAAGGCCCCAGGATTTGGACATCAATGTTTGCAAAAAAAAGCATGTTACTAACTTGCGCTCATCAACTGCCGAAGAAGCTTTGAGGCTGATTCCTCCCAAAGAGATGACCTTAGAGCAATGCCTAGAATTTATAAAGGAAGATGAGCTCTTGGAAGTAACGCCCAAGAGCCTTCGCATGAGAAAGGCCATTCTTTCCCGCCAAAACAGGCAAAAAGTCAAGAAATAAATTGTCAAGTATTCACTAATTTTTGGTGAATACTTTTTTGCTTTATGGATTTATTGAAGGAGAAATGGAAATACTATAATTAACATAATATTTGGGAGGAATGCACATGGCCAAGAAAAAGATTCAAAGGGGAAGTAGGAACAAACTTATTCCACAGCAACAGAGATCTAAAGCTGACCTGATTGACGACAGCAGTCCCGAAAACTATGAATTGTCAGAGGAATTTGCCCGGGAAAACCCCATGAAGACGGCCCCAAACAAAGAGAAGAAAAAGAAAGATAAGTGAGGAATCGGCAGGTTATCAGTAATGTTTGACTTTATTAGGGAGACTAGGGCGGTAAAAGAAGGTTTGTACAATATCAAGCTTGAAATTCCTGAAGACATATACAAAAGCATCTATGAAGATTTAAACGAAGACAAGGCAAAAGATATCCTAGTTGAATATCTAAAATACCGCCAGGATGATGCCAGGATCAGCGACATCAAAATAGAGCAAAACAAAAAAGCTCATATGGTAAACATTTATGCAAATCTTCACTACCTTGGCAACGAAAAAAGCGAGCAAGAAGCTTATACGGAGAATAATATCAACTTTGTGAAATGACACAAAGTATGAAAAATGATATAATAGTGCTCGTGATAACAATAATTATTACTTAGGGGGTATTTCATGGCACTTCAAACTTTCAATGCCAAGGTAGAATGGAAAGGCGGTGTTGTAGCCGAGGCTACTGCAAGAGGATTTAAGGTAACCATGGATGAGCCGGAAGAACTTGGCGGCACCAATACTGCCATGAATCCGGTAGAAATGCTTCTATGCGCCTTAGGCGGCTGCATGAGTATAGTTGCAAGCGTATTCGCACCAAAATTCCGAGTAGAATTAAAAGGATTGTCAATTGAATTAGAAGGTGATTTGGACCCGGATGGATTTACCGGCAAAAACCCCGATGTGAGAAAAGGATTTTCAGACATCCGCTACAAGATGCATATTGTATCTGATTCACCCGAAGCAAACATAGAAAAATTGCACAAGTTTATTACTACCCACTGTCCGGTAAAGGACACCTTAGAAGGTGTTCAAGTAAGCGGATCCTATGTAATAGAAAAATAATAGCCATAACTTAAACCAAGGCCTTTGTCAAATAGACAATCATTTAAAAATAAATTAAGTATAATTGGATGCTTGGTCACTTGCTTTAAAGGAGCCAAGCATCCTTTTTATGTATCCAATATAAAATTGTCCATCCGCTTGCATTCCTCAATATAATCAAAGAGTCGGTGATGCATTTGAAGCAAGGAATGCAATGGAAGCAATCCAAGAGCCTGTGATGTTACACTTTAAAGATCTCAATTATAAAGGAAGCAGGGAGTCAATAGCTCCCCTGCTTCCTTTAATCTGTTCGACAAAGTGATTGTCGGCAAGTCACATACTTAATTGGCCCTCGGGATTTCAACGATTTCATCAATTTTAATATTGCCGTATCCATCTTTTTCATTTACCGGGACAAACTTAAAGACCCTGCTGTTGCCCCAAATGTCTCTGATTACTGCAACTACCCAATCTCCCCGCTGCGAGTCAAAAATATCTATCGCAGTTACGTTGCCGTAAGGGATGATTGATTTTAATTTATTGGAATCAATCTTTTCTTTGTAGGCTTTGGACAGATAGTTCATTACTTCATCATATTTTCCATGCATTCTGGCATTGAGGAGCGAGTTTACCGTAAGAATCCTTTCGTCCTTACTTATAATAGGTCTATCTTTGATGGGTTTTTCGTAATCGAAAGAACCTTCTTTGATGTAAGTCTTTGCATATCCGGTTCTCAAGAACTTGCCATTGCTCCAGGTATAAGTATAGGTTTCGTAAAAGTATCTGCCGTCATATTTCACATTACTAATTGAAAATCCGTTGGAGTTGACCCTGATAGCAACACCCTTGCCTGAAAACATCTGAACCATCCTCTTACCCTGGATTTTGTAAACTGTTAAATATTTGTAACCATGTGTGCCATTGTAAATCACTGCAATTTCGTATACACCGTCATTGTCAAAATCCCTGTGGATTTTCTGGGCACTGTAAAAGGGCCTGTATGTGTAAAACAAATCAACATTGATGCTTAAAGGAATTACATCCTTTTCAAAATAAACATAAGTACTATTATCCTCGGCTAGTGCGATGCCAGAAAAGATTTGGACAATAAGCATTGCAGCAATCAATGCAACAATATTTTTCTTAAACATTTAAACATCCTCCTCGAGTACAAAATTGATAATTAACATAATGCCTGCATTTTGACACATATAAATGCTAGCACAATGGGAAGCTTGGGTCGATGTACTTTTGAAGGAAAAGCTGTAAAAAGGTAGAAAGATATAAATAATGTGGAAGATGAATAATTCATGCAGAAATTATTCCGCAGTCCACCATATAAAATATTTAATGAGGTGCCATTGTAAATGTCAGAGGGAATTTTATTATTCATCCATAAGTCTGAAGCCAATCAGCTCTTGATGTTATTGCTTAAAAATAAAGGTGCATATCTTTCAGGTGAAGATATCAGTAAAAGATTTGGCATAACCCGTTCGGCGGTTTGGAAACAGGTAAATATTTTAAGAGATATGGGATACAAAATAAAATCATCTCCCAGGCTAGGATATCATCTGGAAGAGTCTCCCGATTTGCTTTTGCCGGAAGAAATATGGGCAATGTCGGAGTTGGAGGTTTTGGGCAGTAGAATCTACTATCGTTCAGTTACGGAGTCCACCAACAATGATGCCAAGAGATTGGCCCAGGAAGGAGTGCCTGATGGCACTCTGATAGTAGCTGAAAGGCAGCAGGGTGGCAGAGGCCGGATGGGGCGCATGTGGGATTCTCCGGAGGGAGGCATTTGGCTTTCTGTGATACTTAGACCGGCGCTTGCTCCGGCTGAAGCACCAAAACTTACTATCATGTCTGCCGTGGCTGTTGCCGAAGCTATTATTCAGTTAACGGGCATTTCTGCAAACATCAAATGGCCTAATGATATACTCATTGACGGTAAAAAGGTCTGCGGCATTCTCACCGAAATGAGTGCGGAAATGGATTTGATAAATCACGTAATAATTGGTATAGGAATCAACGTCAACAACGACAATTTCCCAGATGAATTGAAAGACAAGAGTATATCTCTGAAGCAAGTCAAGGGGGATAAAATAAACCGTGTTAAACTATTGGCGAGTTTACTTGAAAAGCTTGAAGCTTATTATGTAAAAGCTGAAAGGGAAGGATTTGATGAGATTTTTGATAGATGGAGGGCTCTGTGTGTAAATTTGGGCAAAAGAGTGAGAATAATTGGGAAGAATGAAAGTTTTGAAGGAACGGCCATGGATATTGATAGCTCAGGTGCTTTGCTTATTAAAACTTTAAACGGAGGGATTGTAAAAGTTTTAAGCGGCGATGTATCAATTAGATGATAAGCAAATACATTTATAAATATAGAATAAAACACCTCCGCTGTGCGAAAAATAAACTTGACTTTCGAAGAATTTGTAATTTCAAGCGCAACGGGATCTCCGGTATTGCTTGATGCCAAGGGAGGTGTTTTTTCTGGTTGATAAAGAACAACAAATACAAGAAATACTGCAATTTGTTTCGAGACACAAAGGTTCCCATGCAAGTCACAACATATGCTCTAGAATTCTTGGAGGTGACTTCTACGGGATTGATGAGCATGTAATAAATGAGCTGAAATCAAAACTTCCTGAAGTGGACAGCTATGAACTGGAAACTTGCTACTATATTATAAAATGACAACTTTAAGCATGCGTATTATCGTTAACAAGTGGACATTTGCAGCATTGGCTTTCAGATTCTTTTTGCTATCTCAAGCAATTGCTCCTTGGTATTGAGTTCGGGATTTTCAAGAACCAGCTCCAAAAGCTTTGTGAGCAATTGTCCCAGCTCTGGCCCGGGAGCCATGTTCAGCTCATCTATGATGTCCTGGCCCGATACGGCCAGGTCTTTTATTTGATAGTCACTTTCCTCTTTTTTCAAAATTTCCAGGTCAGAAATCATTTTTTTTAAACCCGATGAAAATGCTCTATCAAAACCACTGGCAATTCGATCGGCCACTCTAAGGTCGATTAGATCATTTATGTTCTCCCATCCCACTTTTGAAATGAGTTTTCTTAGATTCTTTAAAGGTGTGTCAGGGCTATAATAGAACATGTGATTGTCAATTAGCAGGACTACTTTTTTTATTATTGTTGTTTCAAATCTAAGCCTTTGCAGTATATTTTTAGCCATAATTGCAGACTTGGTATGATGGTTGGGAAACTCCAATCCTTTTTCCGTTTTTGTAGCAGTTTCAGTTTTACCAACATCGTGCAGCAGCGCTGCAAGCCTAAGGGGCAAGGTGTTTCTTACAATTTTACATGCTACTAAATTGTGCTCTAATACATCCATGGGCTTGTTGTGATGCATCATACCCATGCCCGCCATTAATTCGGGAATTATATAATTCATGAGACCTGTGATTACAAGGGTTATCAAGGCATCAAAGCAGTAGTCTCCTGTTATTAATTTTATCAGCTCATCGCGAATCCGTTCTTTAGAAATGCTGTCTAGCAATTCAGCATGAGCCTTTAAAGCATATAAAGTGGAACTTTCGATCTTAAAACCAAGCTGCGCCTGGAATCGTGCTGCTCTCATGGCACGAAGGGGATCTTCCCAAATTCGCTCTGTAGAACCCGTACACCTTATAATTCCACTTTTTATGTCTTCCATACCGCCAAATGGGTCTAAAAGCTCATTCGTTAATGGATTATAGGCAATAGAGTTAATTGTAAAATCCCTTCGGGCAAGGTCCGTAAAAATACTGCCCCCAAAAGTATAATTCGGTTTTCTGCCCGGAGCATCATCTCTATAGGGAGTAATTTCCACCTTTGCTCCTTCTGCCATTACAAGCATGGTGCCAAAATTACCGTAGGGCTTCGCCTGGGGGAAGACCGAAGATATTTGGTCCGGAAGGGCATTTGTAGCTATGTCGAAGTCCGAGGTTTCTAGGTCCATTATTATGTCCCGGATACTGCCGCCAACCATATAAGCTTCAAAACCGGCTTTATTTAAGCTTTCACATATATCTTTAACAAAAACAGGTATCCGATCTATAACCATATAATTTAAACTCCTACCTTATAAAAAATTGAATTTCATTGCCATCTATATCTTAATTATACCAATGTTATTGGCCAAAACAATACAGGTACCGGCAAAAGGTCTTATTGTAGGGCCTTACCGCTTCACTTGACGTGAGTTAAATCGTAGCAAGAGCGTTCTGTTGACCAATGTGTAAAATATTTCTGATAAAACTCAATTTTGTGGAGGAAAAACTGAAACAAAATAGAATTAATAATTATCAGACAGAACATTTGTTGGGGGAAGATGCTGAGAGAAATATCCGGTTAAAAGGAATAAAATAAAGGTTTGAAATATGTCTTCTACAATATTGTAGGTGTTTTGAAATGATGTTTAAGGAAAAGGAGTTCTTAAATAGAATTGAAGAAGTGTCGCTTGAAGACTTGGAAAGTATATACCGCGAGCTAGAAAGTATATATGGTCAATTACTGATAAAGCAAGACATGGATTTAAAAAAGTGCTTTTGCGGAGGCAAGGACAACTTTCTTCCAGAGCTAAAGAAATCCATTTCAGAAGCAGTTGAAATAAATTTTTTAGTATCATTTTTGCTTGAATCAGGTATTAGATTGATTATAGAGGATTTAGCTGAAGTAAAAAAGAGGAATTGTCCAATTAGAATTGTGACCGGAAAGTATTTAAATATCACCCAACCTTCAGCCCTGTATTTGATAAAAGATAGATTGGGAGATTATGCGGATTTAAGATTTTTTGAGCATGAAAGTATTCCTTTCCATCCGAAAGTTTACATTTTTGAATACCCCGATGGGAGAGGAGATATCTTCATTGGTTCTTCGAATGTTTCGGAGTCAGCATTAACCTACGGAATAGAGTGGAATTACAGAATTGAAAAGATTACTAATCCCACTGATTTCGAGACCTTGAAGAAAGAGTTTTTCAAGCTGTATAAGTTCTACACTGAAAAAGTAGATGATGGGATTTTGAGAGAGTACAGCCGAAGATGGAAAAGACCAAGAGTTCTTGTTGATATAGAAAAGCATGAATTGAATGTTGAAGAAGCCCTAGAAGTTGCCGAAAGCTCTCTAGGCTATATAACATCTCATGAGACCAAAGTTGTTCCTTTCTTGCGGCCGAATCATGCTCAGATAGAAGCGCTATACTGGCTAAAAAAGAGTCGGGAAGAAGGTCTAGAAAAGGTTCTCGTTGTGGCAGCAACGGGTGTTGGGAAGACTCTTATAGCCGTTTTTGATTCCATAGCGCACAAAAGGGTTTTGTTTGTTGCACATAGGGAAGAAATCTTAAATCAAGCATTATTATCCTTTAAAACTCTAAGGCCAAATTCTACAATCGGGTATTTTAACGGTGATATTAAGGAGACGAATAAGGATATAATTTTAGCTTCGGTTCAGACCCTGGGAAAAGAAGAGTATCTGAATACAAATTATTTCACACCTGATTATTTTGAATATATAGTAGTCGATGAATTCCATCATGCAGTCGCAAAGAGTTACATAAACATTATAAACTATTTTAAGCCAAAATTTTTGCTGGGCCTTACCGCTACCCCGGAAAGGTTGGATAACAAGGATGTCTTTGAACTCTGCGATTACAATGTGGTGTTTGAGCTCAGGCTTAAAGATGCAATAAACAAGGGCTATTTAGTGCCCTTCTATTATTACGGCATATACGATAAAACGGATTATTCAGTTATCCCCGAAGTCAACGGTAAATACATAGAAGAAGAACTTGAAAAAGCCTTAATGATTCACGAAAGGGCAGAATTAGTTATTAAAAACTATTTAAAATTTAACAAGAAGAGAACACTAGCTTTTTGTGCTTCTAGGAGACATGCGGAGTTCATGGCCGAATCTTTTAATAAAAAGGGAATAAAATGCTGTGCGGTTTATAGCGGTGAGCAGGGGAAAAATGCGATGGAAAGGGATGAAGCGATAAATCGGTTGAGAAATACTGAACTAAATGTAATTTTTACCGTAGACATGTTTAATGAAGGTGTGGACATCCCTGAAGTAGATATGGTTATGTTTTTAAGGCCGACTGAATCGCCTGTAGTATTTTTGCAGCAATTGGGAAGAGGGCTTAGGAAAGCTAAAGATAAAAATTATTTAACGGTATTGGACTTTGTAGGCAACTATAAAAGGGCGTTTATAATTCCCTTCCTTTTGAGCGGAAGGGATTATGATGTAGAAGCAATTAAGAGGGAAAAATTCACAATAGATGATTTTGACTTTCCTGATGGCTGTGTCGTAGACTTTGATTTCAGGCTGATAGATATTTTTAGGGAGCAGGCTGAACGCCTTAAAAACATAAAAACCCTGGTTTACGAAGAATATTTCAGAGTAAAGGAGATGCTCGGAAGACGACCGAGCCGCGTAGATTTTTTTAAACTTATCGATGAGAGTATATATAAAAGTATGAAGAGATTTTCAGATCCGTTAATAAATGTATTTAAAGATTATTTATCTTTCTTAAACGAATACAAGGAATTAGAAACTGATGAGGCTGTCTTATGCAACACAATAGCTCACGAGTTTATAAGGCTTGTTGAAAACACAAGGATGACGAAGGTCTATAAAATGCCGCTGTTACTCGCTTTTTACAACAAGGGCAATATGAAGTTAAAGTTGACTCCGGATGACATTTATATTGCTTTCAGCGAATTCTTTTCTAATCCCTCAAATGCAATTGATTTAGAAGTGCATAAAACAAGAAGCGATTTTAAAAGCTGGGGGAAAAAAGAATATATCAGGCTATCGCGGCAAAACCCCGAAAAATATCTAATGCGGACGAATCCCGATTTTTTCTACAGGGAAGGAGATTATTTTTGCTTAAACGAGAGACTCGAACCGTTTATTACCGATAGATATTTTTTGATACACTTTAAGGATGCTATAGATTACCGAATAAAAAGCTACTATAAGGAGAGGTACGAGAAATGGACCCAACAATAAAATATTACGATGACAATGCAGTAAGCTTTTTCGAAAATACCAAGGATGCGGATATGAAGGGGATTTACGAGTTTTTTTTGAAGCATTTGTCTCCTGGGGCTAAAATCCTTGATTTGGGCTGCGGCTCGGGGAGAGACACAAAATGTTTTTTGCAAAAGGGTTATGAAGTTGTTGCGATGGATGGTTCGATTAAAATGGTCAAGCTTTCAACAGAGTTTACGGGGAGGCAAACCCTTTACTTGTCATTTGATGAGATAGACTTTCATGAAGAATTTGATGGGGTATGGGCATGTGCTTCGCTATTGCATGTGCCGAGAAACAGGATAGATTCTATATTTAAAAAGGTCTATATAGCACTGAAAAAGGGCGGTGTTTTTTATTCTTCATATAAATACGGGAACCGGGAAGAAATAAAAAATGGACGCTTTTTCAACAACTACGATGAACCTTTATTCAAAGAACTCTTAAAAAAACATCCTTATTTTGTCCTAATGGAAAT
Source organism: Tepidanaerobacter sp. DTU063 (assembly GCA_001512695.1). Lineage (GTDB taxonomy): Bacteria > Bacillota > Thermosediminibacteria > Thermosediminibacterales > Tepidanaerobacteraceae > DTU063. The sequence continues at coordinate 21,024 of LFSJ01000106.1, forward strand.
GAAAGTGACCAATGACGTGAGAATAGGAAGGGAAAATGAAAAATGGTTAAATGTTGTTTTACGGAAGACATAGTGCTTTGAGGAAATGTATTCACTTATATAATTAGGCTTACTTTTGTTCTCGGCCATAAAATCAATATGATATATGAACGATTCGATAGAATTCTTCACCCCTGTGTGAGGAAAAATTTTTGCAAAATGTGGAGTCTCCCCTTGCAAAAATAAGCAAAAAGTTCTCCATCCTAAAGTGTGATAAAAGCTACAGCGAAATTGACAGCATTTGTGTTATAATTAATTTAAGTAAATGGAAAGGGGATTGTTGATGCTATTTCTACTTTTAATGATGATGATATTTATGTTTTTTCCATATTTGTTTTTGCCTATTTTATTATTTCTAGCCATCGGATTTTTATTTTTGCTCCCTTACGTTTTTTTGTTTAATTCTTTTTACAACGTAGTAACCATCCCCTGGCAAATTTTAAAGATTGCTGTAGACAAGAGGGTTAGGAAAAATCACAGCCTGGAACATGCTACCATAAATGTTCTGGAAGAGAGGTACGGCAGGTCTCTGCAAATAGGGGGCCTTGCCTATTCGAACGGTTTTTCGCTTTCAGGACCTGAACTTCCGCCACCCTATGAAGTAATGAGTGCGGTCCGGGAAGGCCATTTCCGCATGATAAACGGTGAAAAAGACTTGGCTGCCCATCCCCGCTGCGGAACATCTATAGCGGCTGCTAACTTTTTATTTTCCCTTGCATTTATTATAGTGCTGTTCTTCTCCCGCCATCTTACATTATTAAATGTAATTGCCGCTTTTCTGCTCGCAAATATACTGGCAAAGCCTTTCGGTAGATTGTTGCAAAAATTATTTACCACATATAGTATTGTCGATGATGTGGTAATACAGGATATCTATATCCAGCCAAGCAATATTGGTTTTTCCTTTATATTTATGCCAAACCCAAACAGGTCCTATTTTATCAAAACCTATCAATCATGATTAGAGTGCCCTCGCAAATACGTTGTATAATATACCATTAAATGATAAAATTATAAAGGACTTGCAATTTAATAAGAGAGGTGATTTGATAGTGGATAAGGATACACTAGAGCGCATGGCGGATATTGCTCACCTGCATCTTGAAACCCGAGAAATAGAGCAAATTTTACATGATCTGGGGCCACTCCTAAAGCAGTTTGATAAGCTAAATCAGGCAGATACCGAGGGAATTGCAACTACAGTTTACCCAATAAACGATAAGAACGTGCTTAGGGAAGATGAGGTTTGGGAAAGCCTTCCTATCCAGGAAGTTTTGAAGAATGCACCTGATAGGGACAATAGATTTTTCAGAGTGCCGAGGATAATTGAGGAATAGATTTTTTACGGGAGGTAATATGTTGGAACTGGATAAGCTGTCGATTCATATAGCTCATGAGATGCTCATCAAAAAGGAAGTAAGTTCTGAGGAACTTACCAAAGCCTTTTTAGAAAGAATTGAAGATGTAGACGAAAAGACAAAGGCTTACGTCACCTTAAACGGCGACAAAGCTTTGGAAGAAAGCCGCGAAATTGATAAAAGCGGTGATATCAAAGAATATCTAGCGGGAATTCCGCTAGCCGTAAAAGATAATATTTGCACTAAGGATTTGAGGACCACCTGTAGCTCAAAAATGCTGGAAAACTTTGTACCACCTTACGATGCCACAGTCATAGCCAAGCTCAAAGATAAAAACGCGATTGTCTTAGGCAAAACCAATATGGATGAGTTTGCCTTGGGTTCCTCTACGGAAAACTCCTATTTCTTTACCAGCAAAAACCCATGGAATCTCGAGCGGGTGCCCGGAAGCTCGGCTTCTGCTGCTGCCGTTGCTGCCTCCGAGGCGCTGTATGCACTGGATTCGGACACGGGCGGAGCCTTAAGACAGTCAGCTAGCTTCTGCGGAGTCGTGGGCCTAAAGCCTACCTACGGCAGAGTATCGCGCTTTGGCCTTGCAGCAACTGCCTCATCCATGGATACGGTAGGCCCCATCGCTAAGAATGTTAAAGACTGCGCCATCGTTTTAAATGCCATTTCAGGCATTGACAGCTTTGATCCCACATCATCTGATGCAGTAGTTCCCGATTTCCTAAAATCACTAGAATCAAAGCCTGAAGGGGCAAAGATTGGCATACCCAAGGAGTTTTTTGGTGATGAAGTTGCTGAAGATGTAAAAAGTGCCGTCATAAATGCCGCTAAAACTTTTGAAAACTTGGGATATGTATGTGAAGAAATAAGTCTTCCTCATGCAGAATACGCTCTCTGGGCTTATTTGGCAATTGTAGCGGCTGAGGCAAGCTCGGAGTTGGGCATATATGACGGAATTCGATACGGGTATAGGGCACAAAATTATGAAGACTTAAAAGATCTATACAAAAAAAGCCGCGGTGAAGCCTTTGGCCTTGAAGCTAAGTGGCACATCATACTTGGTACATACCTGTCAGATGATAAATACTATGACAAGTATTACCTGAAGGCCCAAAAGATAAGGACCCTCATTAAGCAAGATTTTGTAGCAGCCTTTGAAAAATACGACTTTTTAATAACACCTACTACACCCACTACTGCATTTAAAATCGGTGAGTATGCGGGCGATTCCATGTCAATGTATGCAAATGTAATGTGCACGGCTCCAGTAAATTTAGCGGGCTTACCGGCCATATCCGTACCCTGCGGATTTGCCCAAGATATGCCTATAGGCCTGCAGATTATCGGAAAAGCCTTTGATGAGGCCGGAATTCTCCAGCTTGCATATACCTTCGAGGAAAATACCGATTATCACAGAAAACAGATTGTGTGGAAGGAGGCCTAAGGGATGAGCTATGAAACCGTGGTAGGCTTGGAAGTGCATGTGGAACTGTCGACGAAGACCAAGATATTTTGCGGCTGCAGTACTGAGTTTGGCAAAGAGCCCAACAGCCACTGCTGTCCTATCTGTCTCGGCATGCCCGGCACCCTGCCTCTCATGAATAAGAGCGTAGTTGAGTATGCAACAAAGGCCGGCCTTGCTCTAAATTGCGAGATAGCCGAGTTCTCAAGATTTGACAGGAAGAATTATTTCTATCCCGACCTTCCGAAAGGTTACCAGATCTCCCAATACTATATTCCACTGGCGAGAAACGGGTACGTTGAGATTGAATCTAATGGCGAGAAAAAGAAGATAGGTATTAGAATTATGCATATGGAAGAGGATGCCGGCAAACTGATTCATGAAGAAGATGGATCCCATTCTCTTGTTGACTTGGACAGGGCCGGTGTTCCCTTAATAGAAATCGTGTCAGAACCTGACATAAGGTCGGGCGAAGAGGCTTGGCTCTACTTAAATAACCTCAAGACGATACTCCAATACATCGAAGTATCCGATTGTAAAATCGAGGAAGGATCCATGAGGTGTGATATAAATATCTCCCTGAGGCCTGAAGGCTCTGATGAATTTGGCACCAAGGTTGAAGTGAAAAACCTGGGCTCTTTTAGAGCTGTAAGGCGTGCTATTGAGTACGAAGAAAGACGTCAGAGGGAGATCCTCGAAAGCGGTGGAAAGGTCCTTCAGGAAACCCGCAGATGGGATGAGGCTCGAGGCATTACTATTCACATGAGAGGGAAGGTGGAAAACCGCTACTCCCTTGAGCCAAATCTAGCTCCGGTTATTATGAATAAGGAGTGGAAAGAGGAGATTTTTAGGCAGATACCTGAACTTCCCGATGCAAAAAAGGCTCGCTTTATCGAGGAATACGGGTTGCC
>LFSJ01000100.1 GCA_001512695.1 Tepidanaerobacter sp. DTU063
TGGCTGCATGTGCCGCGGTAATGCTAATTTTTGTTGTAAGTATCTATCCACATATGAACATATGGAACATAACAACAAACGAAAGCGAGTCAAATATACCAAATACAACAAGAGATTCAAATCCTCTTCAAGACAGATCATATACTAAAGGACAAAGTGGTGCGGTATATCACGATGTTGATGCATCAAAAATTATTAGACAATCAACTTCAGCAAAGGTACCATTTGGATTTGTTTTCAATAACAAGCTGATAGATTTAGTAAAAATCAATTCAGGTATAAAGAATAACGGAGTACGTTGGGAGGAACAGAAATATACAAAGGATGATGTTGAATCTGCTTTACAAATTTCCATAAAAGACCCCGTTCTACCTGACGGCGATTATACGGTAAAACAATATGTTTTAGTAGATGAGGTTACTGATAATATTATTGCATACCAGACGGCTTATTATTATTTCGATAAAAACACATTGGAATTTCAAAATAGATTTAGTGTCTT
>LFSJ01000139.1 GCA_001512695.1 Tepidanaerobacter sp. DTU063
GTTTATTTTGATTTACATGACTCAATTAAGCTCTATTGCGCAAAGGAAGGTATAAAAGTTCAATTTATTGAAGACAAATCAATAGAATATAAGAATCAGGCAAGAGTTCGATGGTGGCTTTCGCTAGGACTATATGCGAAATCGTCTGGTAATATATGGGATAATACAAACATTGATGATGGTACTGCTTTTATTGGTATTGGATATGCTGTTTTGCCTAATGGATTCAAAGATAAATTTGTTGTTGGGTGTAGTCAGGTATTTGATTCAAAAGGACGAGGTATTAAGGTTCTTTTGCAACCCATAAGCAAGTACTATTGGAGAAAAAGAAATCCATATATGAGTACTGACGATGCTCGAAGACTTTTATATAATCTAAAGCAGGCATATTATGATGCTGAACCGGTTTCAGATCTAAAAAGAATTGTCATACATAAGAGCACGCCGTTTAAAAAGGAGGAGATGGATGGATTTATACAAGCTGCAGAAGGAATTGCTTCTCTTGAACTTCTGCAAATACAGACACATAACTGCTGGCGTGGCTTTCAAGGTACGAGATGGGTTAAAAATGGAAAAGAGTGTATGGGGATAGATTTATTTCCTGTGCGTCGAGGAACAGTGATTCAATTAGATGATTTTAAGTTTATTATGTGGACACATGGAAATTTAAAACATAAAGATATTGCCGGAGGTAAGCTGAATTACTATCAAAATAAACGAGGGATACCGTCTCCGCTTTTAGTAAAACGTTTTTACGGGAATGCGACAATTGAAACTGTTGCTTCGGAAATAATGGCTCTTACAAAAATGAATTGGAATAGTGGATCGTTATATAAGACCCTTCCTGCTACTTTGGACTTTTCAAAGACGCTTTCGCGTATCGCAAAGCAGGAAGAGAATATAAGCGAGCAGATGTATGATTTTAGGTTTTTTATATAATATTAGGAACATATATTGTGAAGACTTATAGGTTGCAAGAAACTTTAATGAGGATAGTAGTAAATTGAAATACTATTTGCATAAATAACTGGTGTAATGGCTCGTAGCATCTAAATAATAGTAATTCTATTCTATAATGGTATTATAATGAAGATATCATCCATGTGCTATTACTAATATCAAATAATAAATGCTATTGGAATTGCAAATTTTCAGATTAAGAAAAATAATATGCATATTTTTCAAGACACCCTACCGGGTGTTTTTTTAATCTGATTATTAATCCAAGTCAAGGAGTTGATGCCTATGATTGCACTGCTACAGGCATAGATTTTATAACAAAACCAAAGGAGGAAATCAAAATGATCGGCATTGAACAATACCGAAAAATCCAGGAGTACAAAGCACTTGGACTTGCTCAGACAAAAACCGCAAAAGCGCTGGGAATAACCTATTCTTCTGTCAGTAAATACTGGAATATGAGCGAAGAAGA
>LFSJ01000145.1 GCA_001512695.1 Tepidanaerobacter sp. DTU063
TAATAAGCAAAGGGTGCCACCATTTTACCTTGCCAACTATGATGACGGAGAGAATCCCATGGGCAACCTACTAATTCAACAAGATAAGGTTTGTTCATCTCAACCGCTATCCTTACGGCCAGAGCGCCTATTCGACTAGGCAATCGAGCAATTAGGCAATCAGACTTATCTAACTCATCGCGCAAGATTTCCTTTGCCTTCCTGGTGCGTGCAATCCCTCGAATAGATGATAAATTTGGGCTGTTCACTATTGTGAGTTTTTCCATATTCACTTTTTTTGCTTCGGTTTCATCTGGATCAATTAGTCTGGTTCTAGTAAAAAAAACGAGTTCCTTGGCTATCGAATAATAGCGAGAAAGCACCTGCTCCGTAAAGGTCTGCGGATATGCATTTCCATTACAATCTACAGCCATCGGTCCATCATGACAGAAAAGTAACCTCATTAACGAATTCCTCTCATTTATATTTATATACCCTAGGCATCCGGGGCAAATGGTAAGAATCCAATCCAATATAATGATGTCTAAAAATGATCCTCAAATACTCTACACAGAACTTCTTCTGTGAATGGGCCAAATAAAGGCCCATTATTTCGTTGATGAAAGTTAATGTCTTGCATCTTGAGATTGGCCTCAATTAATACGGGGTTTCCAAATTTATTAATAGCGACATCCCACGACACAAGATCAAAATAAGTAAGTCTCTGATGCAAATTCCGAACGAAATCAATCACTTTATCAATGTGGGGTATTCTAGATCCTTCAAATACAAAACCACTGTAAGGATGAAACCTATGCTTTCGATAGGCATAATGCTCCGTGGCGAAAGAATTCAGAAGTCCCTCCTTATTAAACCCACATGTTAAGCCCCCAACAGTGGCATTATCTACTTCACTCCCCAAATTCCCCATCCTTACTATGCCCGATAAGAAGTGTATTTCCCCATCCAGTCGAAGAGTCATTATCCTAAGGGTGTTTAGCGAACTCTCGTGTAGTTGATGCAGAAGCGTGCATTGCTCCACGTAATCTTGCACAATAAAATCCCTATCAAGACTAGCAAAGATTGATCGTAATGCATCGTGAATGCCCTGTTCAGCGTCTTTGGGGTGCAAAATAATCACTTTTCGTCCCCCCCCGCTGTCTATAGAGGGCTTTACCACCAATTTCTGATTTGTAAGGTTCTCTAAGATTAACTCTTCTGCCTCATCCATCTGCAGATGTCTATACTGCCCGTCAAAGAATCTCCCGTTTATGTTACGTAGAACAGTTCTTGGCATACTAAATCCGGAAAATAGTAAATCGTAATTATTTTTATCTTGGTAGGCCTTAGCCAACTCGAATCTATTTAGTTTCTGCTCTACCACTCCATAAAACAAATCTTCAGGAACATACCTCACATCAACAATGCCGTTGGTCGCAATGTAGGCTCGATGCCAATCTAGAGAGATTTTTCTTCCACTGTTCTCCAACCAAAAATCTTTAGCCTCTCTTTGAAAATCTAGCGCAAGGTCGAATTCTCTAATATTTTTTGTTCTCCGTATCCGACGTTTAATGCTTATCTTATAGTGAAATCGTGGCAAAATAGACTTGGCGTAATCCTCTAAAAAGCCATGCCGATCTCGAAAAAAACGACTAAAAAATTCCTTTTTCATTGTTTATTCCCTCCGCCACGTTAGCATTTCACTCATAGTAAACCCTTCCCTGATTTGCAACCTATTCCAGCATAACATTATTCACAATTAACTTGTACTTCCCACTTTTCTCCCTTGGAATGTCGTCCAC
>LFSJ01000113.1 GCA_001512695.1 Tepidanaerobacter sp. DTU063
TATAAGGTTACGGGAATAAAGGGGATAAGTTTGTCTGAGGAGCAGAAGGTAGCAGAAGCGATAGCCCAAGCGGATATCATAACTACGGCAGTAGGGCCTAAGGCCTTGGAAAAGCTTGCACCTGTCATGGCCAAGGGATTGAAGATTAGGCTGGCAAACAATCCCGGCCGGTCTGTAAACATAATTGCATGCGAAAACATGCTGGGAGCTTCCGAATTTTTGAAAGAAAAGGTGTTTCGGCAGCTCGAGCCCCGTGAACTGTCAAAACTCGAAACCATCGTTGGATTTCCAAATGCGGCCGTAGACAGGATCGTGCCTCCCCAAGAAGAAACTGAGGATATCCTTTCAGTATCCGTGGAACCGTACTTCGAGTGGGTCACCGATAAGAAGGCTTTCGCGCCTCCCATTCCTTCCATTCCAGGTATGCAGGCGGTGGACAACCTTCAGGCGTACGTGGAGCGAAAGATATTTACATTGAACACCGGCCATGCCATAGCCGCATACCTGGGTTACCGGAAGGGGCATTCTACAATAAGGGAGGCCCTGCAAGATGAAAGCATATGCGCCGTCGTGAAGGGGGCCATGGAAGAAGCGGGCAAGTATCTCCTCCATCAGTTCGATTTTTCCCCTGAAGAGCATGAGGAGTACATTGAAAAGACCCTGCAGCGCTTTCAAAACCCCTACCTTAAAGACGAAGTGGTCAGGGTGGCCCGGCAGCCCATCAGAAAACTCGGGCCCAAGGACCGCCTGGTGTTCCCGGCAAGTAAGGTCCTGGAATTGGGCATAGAGCCAAAAAATTTGGCAAGGGGCATCGCAGCCGCCCTAAAATTTGACTGGCAGGGGGACGAGGAAGCCCTTGCCCTGCAGGATATGATAAAAAAAGAAGGCCTTCAGCAGGTCCTGGCAAAAGTCTGCCGGATACCCGAGGAAAGCCGGCTTAGACAACTTATCATAGAAGCATACAACAATCTGCCTTGAAGCTATCTGAGACAGATAGTCGAAGGCAGACCGCATTTTTTCTTCATATATCGGTTAATAGTAACTAATACCAAATAAAAGAAACAAAATTTGCTAATTACTAATTGACAGCGAAAAAAAACAATAGTATAATAAAACAAAGCTTAAAACTTTCGATGTTCCTTGTATAACTGAATAAATTTTAGTATAAAGCTGAACTCTTCAGCACTGCAGTCGGCCAAAAGCTCCAAGGTAGAGCGAACTTTAGGCTCCCTTAGCAGCTCCCTGACCCTTGGGTTCATGGTTTTCAAAAGTGACGCTACCTCATCTTCTTCCGATACGAAGAAGCAGGGGGAAAGGGAAAGGGCCGCGGCGATTTTCTCCAGGGTCTTTATGGAAGGCTCCACCTTTCCGCTTTCGATCTGTCCTATAAGGCCAGCAGAGACGCCGGCTTTCTCGGCCAGCTGTGCCTGGGTGATGTTTCGCTCGGTGCGGATCTTCCTTATTTTGTAACCCACAAAGCTGGTGGCGGACATCAGGCTCTCAGGCTTGACATCCAAAGCCTTGGCAATATTCTTCAGCGTGGAAAGGGCAGGCATCACCTTGCCGTTTTCGATTTGGCAGAGGTAGCTGGCGGAAATGCCCACTTTTTCTGCAAGTTCCGACAGGGAAAGCTCCTTTTCTTGCCTGAGAAATAAAACCCTTGCACCAAGACCGCCGGCGCTGCTGTTTGTGGATATGAGGCCTTCACGGGATATGTTGAGGGCCTGGGAAAGCTTATTGATGGTCTCCAAGGAAGGCTGCTTTTTGCCCAGTTCGATTTCGCTGAGATAGGATACGGAAATATCGGCCTTCTTCGCCAGCTCCTGCAAGGTCATGTTTCGCTTTTGGCGCAGGCTGCGAATGATTTTATAGTCAATCATGAAAAACATCCTTTCAGGAAAAAAATTAACGGGTACAATTTTTCGCAATATATAGCTATACTATAATATGAGTATAGTATAACTAAAAACCCAGGTCAAGAACTTTTAAAAAAAGAGGAGGACATAAAAATGAAACCATTGACAATTACCGATGACAATTTCCAGCAGGAAGTAATCGAAGCCGAAGGCAAGGTGCTGGTGGACTTTTGGGCACCCTGGTGCGGTCCCTGCCGGATGATGGGCCCGGTTATTGACCAGATTGCCGAAGAGTACGGCGACAACCTCAAAGTAGGAAAGCTAAATGTAGACGAAAACCCCGACAGCGCAATGAAATACCAGGTCATGAGCATTCCCACCCTGATACTCTTTGAAAACGGCCAGGTCGTCAACAAGATGGTGGGCTTTAGGCCGAAGGGAGACTTGATAGCGGAAATTGGCCTGTAGGACATCCCAAATCTAATATGCTCCCTTTTGCGTAGTCCTGGATTTTTTTATCAGGTTTCTACTCAAAAGGGAGCATTTTACCTTATTGCGTGTTGTTTAATGATCAAAGCCACTATAGTTTATACAATCAAGGCTTGTCGCTTTCAGAAACTTACTTTTTTTGCTGCAAGCAATTGACATTACTCGATTCAACCCTCGCAAGTGCGGGGGTTTTTATATATTATTTTGCAAAGTCAGGGAATAGCTACTGAAATACATGCGATGCTTTTATCTGCCGGATTTTTGCGAAGATCACTTGCAATTTTTTGAAATAAAAAAGAATAATTGACAGGGCTTTGCGATAGAATATATAATAAAAAATGCAAATGCAAATCTTTTGCAATTGGAGGAAATGACAATGAAAACAAGCAAAGCCCTTTTGGTATTCGCCTTAGTTTTAAGTATCGCAAGCTTTACAGCAGCCTGTTCTTCCAGTAGCCAAACAGCGCCTGGAAAAGAAGATGACGGCCTGAAAATCTATACCACCCTTTACCCCCTTTACGACTTTACCCAAAAAATAGCCGGAAATCTCGCCCGTGTGGAAAGCCTGATTCCGGCGGGGGTTGACCCCCATGATTTTGAGCTTTCCCTGCAGCAGACAGCCAAGATCTACGATGCCGATGTATTTATTTATCTTGGGGAAAGCATGGAGCCTTGGGCAAAAAAACTGGCGGATGAACTGGAAAATAAGGGGATAGTAGTGATTGAAGCGGGAAGGGGCCTTGTTGAAAATGACGACCCTCATATCTGGCTGGACCCTATCCTGGCCGAAGAAATGGCCGAAAGGATATACGAGGGTATCGTTTCTGTGGACAAGGAAAACGAAGATACTTTTAAGGCAAATCTTGGAGAACTGAAAGAGCGCTTTGACCAATTGGACAAAGACTTCAGGAGCCTTGCCGAAAGGGCCGCTCGCAAGGATATAGTAGTGTCCCATGCCTTCCTGGGCTATGTGGCCGAACGCTACGGCTTCAATCAGATTGCCATTACCGGCCTTTCCCCTCAGGATGAGCCGTCTCCCAGGAAGATGGCAGAGCTCATTGAGTTTTGCAGGGCCAATGATGTAAGATACATCTTTGCCGAGCAAGGAGAAGTCTTGAAGCTTTCAAACACACTGGCCGAGGAAGCCGGCACCGAAATCTTGATGATACATCCCCTGGGGACCTTGCGGCAGGAGGAAATAGAGGCCGGCGAAGATTATTTTTCCATTATGAGAGCAAATCTGGAACTGCTTAATACTGCATTGGCGGAAGAATAAAAAACAAACTTAAAGCTGGTGAAGGCAATGACGAAGATTAAAGAGCTTCATGGAATTTCCCATGACAAGGGCAAGGAAATAATAAGTCTCAAAGATGTCACTTTTTCCTACAACGGCTCACCGGTTTTAAAGGATGTGAGCCTTTCCGTGGCAAAGGGTGACTTTCTAGCCATTTTGGGACCCAACGGTTCCGCAAAGTCCACCCTGCTGAAAGTGATGCTGGGCCTCCTTGTGCCCCAAGCGGGGGAAGTAAGGATTTTCGGGGAAAAACCGGCCCAGTTTGGGGAGTGGAACAGGATCGGCTATGTATCGCAACAGGCAGCAAATATCAACACTTCGTTCCCTGCAACGGTGGAGGAAGTGGTATCATCGGGATATTACACGGGCTTAGGCAGGTTCTTTGACGGGGCAAGACGGAAAGCTGCTAGCAAGGCCGCCCTTGAAGCCCTTAAAATATCGGACCTTTCTAAAAGGCTCATCGGCCAGCTTTCAGGGGGCCAAAGGCAAAAGGTTTTCCTGGCCAGGGCCCTGGTGAGACGGCCCGAAGTCCTTTTTTTGGATGAGCCCACGACGGGCATCGATGCAGCTTCCCTGCAGGAATTCTATTCGCTTATTTCAGAGCTCCACGGGCAGGACATGACAATAGTCATGGTGACCCATGACATAGCAAGTGCCGTAAAGATGGCTACGAAGATAGTGTACATGATGGACGGGAAGGCGACTTTATATGAAGATACGGGGAACTTTCTGGAGATTTTCACGTCTAAAACTTTAGAGCGAGGGGGCATGGCCAATGCACATGATTAGCTTTCATTTCGTGCAAAGGGCCTTTGCCGCAGGTATCGTTACCGCCCTGCTGGCATCGGTAATGGGGGTTTTCATCGTCCTCAGGCGCATGTCCATGGTAGGCGACAGCCTCTCCCACGC
>LFSJ01000014.1:0-12061 GCA_001512695.1 Tepidanaerobacter sp. DTU063
TTATAAAGTAATTAAATAAAAAATTGATCGAAAACTATATAATTTGGTGGGGTGAAAAGTGAATGAGTTAGAGAAATTAGCTGAATTCATAGTGAATTTTAAACTTGACAATGCCCCTTCTGAAGCGGTAGATGCGGCAAAAATATGTATTTTAGACTCCTTTGGGGCTGCAGTAGGGGCCTGTAAAGACGAATTAATAGAATCGATCGTTGAAGAGTATAAGCTTTACTACCCAAATGAAAATCAGGTCAATATATGGGGAAAAAACATTAAAATGCCACTGTTTCAGGGCATATTCTTAAATGCTCTGATGGGTCACAGGTTGGAATTGGATGATGTGCATACAAAGTCTAAAACTCACATTGGCACCGTAGTTGTACCTACCGGAATATGTCTAGCTCAAGCTTTATACCTATCCGGTTCAGAATTATTGGAAGCGGTCATATGCGGCTACGAAACTATGTCGAGGATAGGAATGGGCTTTGGAGTATCAAGCCATAGGAAAAAAGGTTGGCATGTAACCTCTACAGCCGGCACATTCGGAGCAGCAGCCGTGGCATCGAAACTATTAAAGCTAGATGTAGAAAAGACGGTATATGCCCTTGGAATGGCAGGGACCCAATCTTTTGGATTATGGGCATTTTTGGAGGACAGTGCAAGTTCCAAAATCTTGCATCCTGCGAGGGCAGCCCAATCTGGCGCTGAAGCCGCAGTGCTTGCCAGGTCTGGGATGACAGGACCCAGAAGTATTTTGACTGCCAAGGACGGTAGCCTGTTTAGAGCAATGTCCGACGAATATGATTTATCACTGGTTTCCAAAGATTTAGGGTCAGTCTATGAAATACTTAATGTAGATAACAAACCCTATCCCTGCTGCAGGAGCACCCATTGTGTCATCGATTCTGCAATTAAACTTAGAGAGGAATACGATATAGATGTTAATGCTATTGATGAAATTATAGTAGAAACTTATCAAGTAGGCTACATGCAGTGCGGGGTGACTGAAGGAAGCAAGAATCCAAAAACTGCGACGGAAGCCAAATTCTCTGCGCCTTATACTTTCGCCGTTGCTTTTCTAAAGGGGAATGTCACCCTAGAAGACTTTAAGTTAGAAAATATAGCAGGGGCCAAAGTCAGGGAATTACTCAGAAAAGTTACCGTACTACCAAATGAGGAGTTTACCAACAGATATCCCGAACACTGGGGTTGCAAAAGCACCCTGAGACTCTTTGATGGAACAGAGTATACGGCTGAAGTTGCAGATGCTCTAGGAAGTGTCTACAATCCCATGTCTAAAAAAGCTGTAAAGAATAAAGTAATACCCCTTTTGAAAGTAGGATACGATGATGCCGAAAATATGACAGAGAAGATACTAAATATAGAAGAATGCCCTGATTTAACTTTTATCTGGTGAGGAAAGATTTTATGAAAAAAATAACCGTCCCTTATGGAAAAGAGCATGTGTCTGCATTTGTGCCTGAGGAAGTGAAGGTCCAATACATAGATTATAAAGGTACAGATATCGGATTAGATGAAGAGAAAATGCTTTTTGATGCAATGGACAAGCCTATAGGTTCTCCTAAGTTGGAAGACTTAGTTAGTCTAGATGATAAGGTTCTAATCGTGGTTAACGACCACACAAGACCGGGTCCTAATAAATTAATAGTGCAAGAAATACTAAAAAGATTGAGAAACAAGGGTCTAGATAAAGGGCAGATTAAATTTGTTATAGCAACAGGTAGTCACAGAGGGTCTAGCAGAACTGAATTAATAGATATTCTGGGCGAGGATGTGGTCGACGATTTTGAAATCATCATGCATGATTGTAAAGACGATAAAAATTTGGTCTATTTAGGAGAATCTATATACAATGTTCCCATATATGTCAACAAAGCTCTGACAGAATGTACATTTTGCATATCAACTGGTCTCATTGCTCCTCACCATTCAGCTGGCTTCAGCGGCGGACGCAAGAGCATAGTCCCCGGCTTAGCGGGATTTGAAACATTAAAAATCCATCACTCGCTTCCCATCAGGCCTTATGAACCTGCCATGGGGTTTATATACGGCAATCCTTTTCACGAAGTAGCTGTAGAGGTTGCAAAGAAAGTGAATGTGAAGTTTATCGTAAATGCTGTTCAAAATCCCCATAAACAAAATATTGCCTTCGTGGCAGGTGATTTAATAGAAGCACATAGAAAAGGGGTTGATATATGCAAGGGGGTTAGTGAAGTAAGTATCGAAGAAAAGGCAGATATAGTTATTACATCTCCAGGGGGGTATCCAAGGGATACCAATCTTTATCAAGCACAAAAGGCATTGTCAGTTGCAGAACTAATAGGTAAGCCAGGTTGCGTGTTTATTCTTGTGGCAGAATGTAAAGATGGTATAGGAGAAGGTGTGTTTAAGGATTGGCTTGTTGAATCCGATAGCCCTGAAGAAGTAATAGAAAGGTTTAAGAGGGAAGGATATGATGTGGGAAGCAACAAGGCATTCATGTACGCAAGGGCAATGTGCAAAGGCAGAATAATTGTTGTTTCGCGGTGCTTAAATGGGGAAGAGCTGAACGAAATGATGTTGGGATGGGCACAAGACCTCCAGGATGCCCTAGATATGGCATTTCGCATAAAAGAGCCCAACATAATATCGGTTCTTCCAAATGCTGTTAATATTATCCCTAAAATAATAAAAGGAGATGATAAGTGTGAGAAATAAGCTCTTACTGTTTGGCTTGGTTTTAGTACTATCACTTTCCTTGGTAGCTTGCGGAGGCAAGCAGGAAGCTACTCCACCTGAAGGTGAAGCTGAAGGGGAAGCAGCCGAATGGGTATTTGAAAGGCCTATTGAAATAATAATACCTTTCGGCCCTGGCAGCGGAACGGATACAACTATTAGAGCTTGGGCTCCCTTAGCTGAAAAAGAACTGGGCGTACCCATAAACATCCAGAACGTCGAAGGAGCCGGTGGAATCAAGGGTGCTGAGTATTTAGCAAATCAGGAGAGGGACGGTTATACTTTCGGAATGTTTACTCCATCCCACGTCATTGCAGCAGTTACAGGGACAGCAAACTTCGATATATTAAACGAAACTGTCCCGGTTGTTAGATTGGTTCACGACACCAATATTATTTTGGCAGGAAAGCATACCCCCTACAACAACCTTGAAGAATTAATAGAATATTGCAAGTCAAACCCCGGTAAAAAACCCTCATTGGGCATGATGTCGATTCAAGGTATAGACGGGGCTGCAGCTAAGCAGCTTTGCGATGAGGCAGGTATCGAATTGGAATTTATACCTTATGGAAGCGGTGCTGAAGCTAATGCAGCTGTTTTGGGCGGTCACACGGATATGGTATTGACAAGCCCCTTTGATGGAAATGCTTACATAGAATCAGGAGATATGAAGGGTATAGTATTGTTGGCAGAGCAGAGAGCGTCAAGTTTGCCTGATATACAGTGCACCGGCGAACTGGGCATAGATGCATATATAGGACCCTGGAGAGGGCTTGTCGCAATGAAGGGAACTCCACAGGGCGCTATAGATGCATTAGAATCAGCAGCCAAGAAAGTCGAAGAAAAGCAAGAGTGGAAAGATTGGAAAAAATCGGTGTCACTTGACGACAGACCAGGATTTGCCGATCAAGAGCAGTTTACACAGATATGGTTTGAATACTATGAAGCTATGAAGGAGCTGCTAGCTAATTAAACATCCTGAGATAAGTATTACGCTGCATGGAAAGAAAAACTCCCATTACTAGTAGGGTGAAAATAAGATATTGACAGATAACTGAGAATTAATTTTAGGGTTGAATTTGAGTCATAAAACGTTCTGATAACGTTTTATGACTCAACGCCCTTGCAATAGATGCTGAAAAAGAATTGAGCAATTTACAGAACTGCAAAGCCGGGTTTTTTCATACAACAAATAAGGAGTGAATCGGATGGTTCAAGAGTTAGTCTTTAACGTTGCCTTATTGATATTCTTCATCTATTGTTATTTTTACATAGGTGCAACTGCTCCGGAACCAATTCCGGGCCAAATGGATGGTGCACAATGGCCTAGGATGTTAATAGTGCTTTTAGTTATATTACTTTGTGCCAATATTTATAAAATATTAAAGAACCGACCTAAAGGGGAAAATTTCAAGATAGCCCTTGATATAAAAGGCATACTTACAAGCAAATTGTTCATAGGATCCATGTTGGTACTAGTTTATTCTTATGCCCTTGATTATATAGGATTTATATTCGGTACTATAGTATTCTTTATAGCTTATTCCAGCTTATTAGGGGAAAGAAAAATTAGCAAATTGTTAATCGTATCTGTAGTTTGCACAGCAGTACTGTATATCATTTTTGATGTGGGTTTGGATATATTTCTACCGAGGGGCAAGGGAGTTTTTAGAAATATTGCATTAATGATTGAATCCATATTCTAGGAGGATTTTACTATGCAAGCTATGGAAATTATTAAATTGGGCTTTGAAGTCGTATTTGTTCCCAGCACTTTGATTTTAATATTTTTTGGAACTGTAATCGGGGTAATATTTGGGGCTTTACCAGGGGTGAGCTCTACTATGGCAGTGGTATTAGGTCTGACTTTTACTTATGGACTGGATCCTGTGACATCGATAGCTTTTCTGGTAGCTGTATACTGTGCTGCAATAACCGGTGGGGGGATTACATCAGTTCTGTTTAAAATACCGGGAACCCCTTCTAATGCACCTACGACCTTTGACGGACACCCTATGGCAGCGGGAGGTCAGCCCCTGAAAGCATTAAGTATTGCGTTAATTACTTCCGCTTTAGGTGGGATTGCGGCGGCTATTTTAATGTTATTAGTAACCCCTCAACTTTCAGCAGCCGCACTAAAATTCGGATCTTCCGAGTTATTTGCCATATCTGCTATGGGACTATCCGTTTTGACCGCACTGGATGAAGGCAATACGATTAAAACTTTGATATCGGGTCTTATGGGCCTGCTCTTGGCAACCGTCGGTATGGATCCCATATACGGGTTTCCTAGGTTTACCTGGGGCAACTCCACACTGCTCTCGGGCATTGAGATGATACCTGTTATGATCGGAATGTTTGCGGTAACTAAAGTCTTAAACGAAACGGTGGAAAGGAGCAAGTTACAAAATATAGATGAGGCAAAAAGGGATAAAATACGTGACGGGATAGTAAAACTTAAAGAACTGTGGGCAATGAAAGGCACAATAGTGCGGTCGGGTATATTGGGAACAATAGTCGGAATACTTCCCGGTGCAGGGGCTACCATAGCTTCATTTTTAAGCTATTCAACGGAAGTCAAACTGTCAAAAAACCCCGGGAACTACGGTCACGGCGAACCGAGAGGTATAGCAGCTGCTGAAACTGCAAACAATGCAGCCACAGCCGGTTCAATGGTGCCTCTATTATCCCTCGGCATTCCAGGAGGAAATGCGGCCGCAATTATGATGTCCGCTCTTATTATGAAAGGTGTCCAGATGGGGCCGATGCTGCTGCAGAGACAGCCTGAGTATATGGGCTCGGTATTTGTTTCCATGATGTTCACGAATATTGTTATGGTCTTTGTTTCCTTTGCCGTTGCGAAAGTGTTTGGTAAGGTACTGTCAATTCCGTATAGTATCTTAGGCACTTTAATACTGCTTTTGGCTACAATTGGCAGCTATGCACTACAAAACAATACTGGAAATGTAATCTTGATGGTAATAGCAGGCATATTCGGCTATGCTTATTCAAAATTTGGCTTCAACATTCCTGCATTGATCTTGGGATTGGTACTCGGGCCCATAGTAGAGACAAACTTAAGAAGAGCAATAATGCTTGAACAGGGCAACGTATTAGCAGTATTTACCAAACCGATAACAGCTGTATTGATAATTGTTAGCATAGCATCGTTACTACTGCCGATAGTAAAACCTCTAATTGATAAGAAAAAAGTAAATGCCACTAATTAAATTTAATACCCTCATTCGAGAATGAGGGTATTAAACATAGACAATAAAACCCGGAAAGGGATAATTAAGTATGCAGAATTTTTTACTGACAATAGCTCTAGGGGCAATTCTGGGTTATGTTTTTTGTAGACTCGGTATACCCGGCGGAATGATGGTGGGAAGCATAATCGCTGTTTCGATATGGAATATAGCAACAGGATTGGCCTTTATGCCGGCTGAAAGCAAGGTATTGGCCCAAATAATTGCAGGAGCTTTTATAGGGGCAGGTATAGAAAAAAGTGATTTGATTAGGCTCAAACACATAATTAGGCCGGCAATTGCATTGCTCTCAGGAATGCTTGTCGTAAACATCGCTTTAGGTTTTTTAATGTATTTTATCAGTCCGATGGATTTAACCACCGCATTGATGTGTGCAGTTCCTGGGGGCATCAGCGAAATGCCCATAATAAGTGTGGAGCTTGGGGCAGATGCCTCCAAAGTTGCGCTTATGCAGTTTATAAGGCTAGTCTTTGGCGTTGGAGTGTTTCCAACGATGATAGACAAAGTATCAAAACTGTATTTTTTAAGAGAAATGGAAAACTCCGAAGCCTATAAAAGAAAAGTGACAACAAAAGATAATCCTTTATACTTATTGCTAACTCTTTTAATTGCAAGCACCTTTGGGATACTTGGGAAGATATCCGGAATACCTTCTGCCATCTTGGTGTTTTCCATGATAAGCATAATAATATTAAAACTGACAACCGGGAAAGCGAGTATGCCCTTGTTTATGCGTAGAATGGCCCAAGTATTGTCAGGCGCTTATATAGGCACTAGCATCGGTTTAGAGGAAGTATTGGAGATGAGGCACCTCGTGTTGCCGGCAGTTGTTCTAATATTAGGTTACATGACGGCATGCTTTGTAATCGGTCAGCTGCTAACTAATAAATATCGCATGCAAATGAATGAATCCATGTTGGCAGCAACACCGGCTGGTGCAACGGATATGGCACTGATTTCGGCTGATATAGGGATAGAGAGTGCGGACGTAATAGTTCTACAAATTATCCGCATGATTACTGTCATCTCGCTGTTTCCCCAAATTATACGATTGATTGTATTCATTACTGAATAAAGGAAGAGAAGATCATGGGAGATTTAGCCTTGAGAACCGTAAACTTGAATAGAGAAAGGGAAAGGAAGGAAGTAGAACTGTTTTTACATAGATTTGAATTAATTCTTGAAAAGGATGTAGAGTATACCTTAGCACTTTACGATGGTGAGAAATTAATAGGAACCGGCTCCGTATCGGGCAATGTGCTAAAGTGCATAGCTATTGACCCCAACTACCAAGGGGAGGGTATGACTAATAAACTTCTCTCAAATCTGATGAACTATCAATACGATAGGGGCCGCACTCGTTTGTTTATATTTACCAAACCGGTGAACAAAAGAATATTCCAGGATATGGGCTTTACCGAAATTACCCATATAAACGATACAGTTTCCTTGCTTGAAAACGATCCGAAAGGTTTAAGCAGTTTTCTAGATGAATTAAAGGCTAAGAGGCGAGAAGGCAAGGTAATATCAAGTATTGTCATGAACTGCAACCCTTTTACACGGGGACATCAGTTTTTGATTGAACATGTTTCTAAGAATAGTGATGTAGTTCATATCTTTGTCGTTTGGGAAGATAGGTCAATATTTCCGAATGAAGTTAGATACAGGTTGGTGAGAGCCGGAACAAAACACTTACCTAATGTGATAATTCACCAGGGTAAAGATTATATTATTTCCAACTCAACATTCCCTTCTTATTTTATCAAAG
Organism: Tepidanaerobacter sp. DTU063; assembly: GCA_001512695.1. Taxonomy (GTDB): domain Bacteria; phylum Bacillota; class Thermosediminibacteria; order Thermosediminibacterales; family Tepidanaerobacteraceae; genus DTU063. Next base: position 7,771 of record LFSJ01000014.1, read on the forward strand.
AAAAAAACTCAATTGTAAAGATACATGCTCAATTGGATCTGAAGATTTTTGGAGAATTCATTGCACCTGTCTTAGGTATCAACAGGAGGTATGTAGGCGAAGAACCGGTTGACCCTGTTACCAATGAATACAATACGGTGATGAAAAGTCTTCTGCCCAAATACGGCATCGAAGTATTCGAAGTAAAAAGATTAGAGTTTGAAGGCTTGGTCATTAGTGCTTCGAGAGTCAGGCAGGCGATAAAAAATGATAATGTTGAATCGATTAAGGATATGGTTCCAAAAAGCACATATGATTTTTTGGTATCCGATGAGGCTAAGCCGATTATTGACAGAATAAAAAATCTCTAGGGGAGGTATAGCATTTGGAAATCAAAAGGATCGGCAGGGCAGGCACCGTTGAATCAAATGATATCAATATTGTTATTGAACCGTCGGATAAAGAAGATATAGAAATCGAATTGCAGAGTGCAGTAATAAAGCAATTCGGGGAACACATTAAAGCCCTTATTATAGAAATATTGCGGAGCAAAGGGATAAAAAGTGCTTACGTAAAAGCCGTAGACAAGGGCGCAATAGATTGCGTTATCAAGGCAAGAACACTGACGGCTCTTTATAGAGCAGCTGAGTCTGAAGAATATGAGTGGGAGGTGTGATGGCATGGTAAGGCTGAGAAGAACCATGATGTACGTTCCTGGCAATAATCCCGCAAATATTATGGGAGCCCATCTATACGGAGCTGATTCTATAATGTTTGATTTGGAAGACTCAGTATCCATAAAGGAGAAAGACTCGGCAAGGTTCCTGGTGCATAACGCATTAAAGACACTTGATTTTGGAAATACTGAGACGGTAGTCAGAATAAACGGCCTTGACACACCTTTCGGAAGAGAAGATTTGGAAGCCATTGTTAGGGCAAGACCCGATGTTATAAGAATACCTAAAACTGAAAAAGCCCAGGACGTCCTTGAGGTGGAATCCATTATATCGGAAATAGAAGAAAAAGCCGGCATTGAAGTCGGAACCACAAAACTGATGGCAGCCATTGAAAGCCCCTTGGGTGTAATAAATGCCTTTGAAATAGCTAAATCCAGCAAAAGGTTGATAGGAATTGCCTTAGGTGCTGAAGATTTCGTTACAAGCATGAAGACCGAAAGGTCTAAAGATGGCCTTGAGCTGTTGGTGGCAAGGAGCCAAGTACTGATGGCAGCTAGGGCTGCTAATATCTATGCCTTAGATACGGTATTTTCGGATATAAACGATGACGAAGGTTTTATTAAAGAAGTAAAGCTCATTAAACAGCTGGGCTTTGACGGCAAATCCGTAATACATCCGAGGCAGGTGACACTTGTGCATCAGGTCTATACTCCAACTAAGAAGGAAATCGATTATTCCATACGCGTATTAAATGCCATAGATGAAGCTGAAAAGAGATCTTCTGGCGTCATAGCCTTGGATGGTAAAATGATCGATGCTCCAATTGTTGAGAGAGCATACAGGGTTTTAGAGTTAGCCAAAGCATCTGGAGTATATAAGGGGGACTATTAATATGATAAAGAATGGAGTAGGCAGGGAAATACCTGAACACCTGGAACACATCGGAAACCTCATACCTTACGAAAGCCCTTTTAGCATCATTCCCGAGGGGAATAAAGCAGGGCGAAAACTAAAGAGACAACTGCCCCATAAAAGTAAACTTGTGAGTTCTATTAAAGAAGCAGTGAGAGCTTGCGGCCTAAAAGATGGGATGACCATATCATTCCACCATCATTTAAGAAACGGTGACTACATAGTGAATATGGTTATTGATACAATCGCATCCTTGGGCATAAAGGACATTAAATTGGCTCCAAGTTCCCTTAATCCTTGCCACGCACCTTTAATAGAGCATATAAAGAATGGAGTAGTGACAAGCATTGAAACGAGCGGTATACGGGAACCCCTTGGAACGGCAATTTCGCAGGGTATTTTACCTAAACCATTAATCATAAGATCCCACGGCGGCAGAGCTAGAGCTATAGAAACCGGCGAATTAAAAATAGATGTTGCCTTTTTAGGAGTGCCTTGTTGCGACGAATACGGCAATGCAAACGGTTTTTACGGAAAATCGGCCTTCGGTTCCCTGGGATATGGTTTGGTAGATGCAAAATATGCCGATAAGGTAGTTTTGATCACCGATAACTTGGTTGACTACCCGTGTTTGCCAGCCAGCATAAATCAGACCCAGGTCGACTTTGTCGTTAAAGTTGATTCTATCGGCGATCCTAAAGGCATAGTTTCAGGTGCAATAAGGTTTACAAAAAACCCTAGAGATATCTTGATAGCTGAAAATGCCGTAAAAGCCATTGAAGCCTCTGGGTACTTTAAAAACGGGTTCTCTTATCAGACCGGAGCAGCAGGAGCATCCTTGGCAGTAACCCAATTCTTAAGAGAAAAGATGATTAAACAAAACATTAAGGGCAGTTTTGCCTTAGGCGGCATAACTTCGCAAATAGTTCAATTATTAGAAGAAGGACTGTTTGGAGGTATATTTGACACGCAGTGTTTTGATTTAGATGCGGTAAGGTCAATAGGGGAAAACCCAAAACACTTTGAGATAGATGCGGCTACTTACGCCAGCCCCTTTAATGCGGGTTGTATTGCCAATTATCTGGATATACTGATGCTTGGCGCTTTAGAAATAGATACGGATTTCAATGTCAACGTGATTTCAGGCTCTGATGGTATTATTAGTCAAGCGGCAGGAGGCCATCCTGATGCAGCAGCGGGCGCAAAAATGTCCGTGATCTTAGCGCCACTAATTAGAGCGAGAATACCGATTATTGTTGACAGGGTCACCACCGTCGTCACTCCGGGTGAAACCGTTGATGTAATTGTAACTGACTATGGTATTGCAGTAAATCCAAGAAGACAGGATTTGATAGAGCGGTTTAAAGATGCAAGGTTGAATCTTTACACTATTGAAGAACTGAAGGAAATTGCTGAAAAGATTACGGGCAAGCCTGACAAAATTGATTTTACAGATAGGATTATTGGAGTAGTACAGTACAGAGACGGTTCTGTTATTGATGTGTTAAGAGAAGTGAAAGATATATAAAGAAATATCAAAAAGGTTTGTGATAAAATGAAAAAGACGAAGAGAGTTCCGGTAAGCATATATGCTTACAACAAAATTAAAACTGCAATACTGAACAACGAACTAATGCCCGGGGAAAAATTAGTTGAAGCATCCTTAGCGGAGACCCTTAATATGAGTAGAACTCCTATAAGGGAGGCTCTTCGTCAATTGGAACAGGAGGGTTTCGTAACTTATTATCCGCAAAAGGGTTCGATCGTTAGTCATATATCAACTACTTTAGCTCAAGAACTATACGAAGTAAGAGAAGTGCTGGAAGGATTAGCAGTTAGGCTTATTTGCGAAAGGGCGGATGATATAGAACTGGTTATACTAAAGAATATTGTAGATGAAATGGGAGAAGTCATATCAAATAAGGATTACAGCACTCACGTATCTCTCCAAAAGAAGTGGACGGAAAACATTATTCTCCTCGCTAAAAACAAAATACTACAAGATAAATTGACTTCTTTAAATGAACATCTTGCAAGATTGAGGAAAATATCCCTTGCCAATCCCGACCAAAACTTAGAAGCGTATGATGAGATAGTATTGACCTTATCGGCCATTATGGACAGAGATCCAATGAGAGCAGAAAAATTAGCAAGACAACACGTGATAAATGCTAAGAAAAGATATTACCAGTATATAAATCTGCTGTAAAAACAAATGCTCCTAGAAGGAGCGTTTGTTTTGGAATGTCAAAATGAATTTTGCATCACTTACGGAAAACTAGGTGCTTGAAGAGCGCTAATCAAAATGGTAATATACATATTAAATTTATAGCAATCATTATTGCAATACTGGAGGGATTTACATGATAAAAGTAGTAGTAAGCGGTGCAAAAGGTAAAATGGGCAGAGCCATATCTCGGCTGATAGGTCATAAAATGGATATGAAAGTTATTGCAGGTTATGATATCTATTATGAAGAAAGCGATATAGTCATATATGATGACCTGAATAAAATTCCGGATACTCCCGATGTGATTATAGACTTTTCCCATCCCACTGTTGTAAAAAAGCTCACCGAATATGCTGTGGATAAAGGAGTTGCATTAGTCGTCGGCACTACCGGCCTGGAAAAAGAGCACAAAGAAATGCTTTTTAATGCTTCAAAGAAGGTTCCCGTCTTTGTTTCGCACAATATGTGCATGGGAGTATTTTTACTAATAAAC
>LFSJ01000014.1:12196-13272 GCA_001512695.1 Tepidanaerobacter sp. DTU063
GAAATCGGCATTCATTCTATTCGAGGGGGCAACTTGGTAGGTGAGCACACGGTTTTATTAATAGGTGAAAATGAAACAATAGAAATAACCCATAAACTGGCATCAAGGGAGGTTTTAGCTGCCGGTGCAGTCGATGTCATCAGGTTTATTGCCAAACAAAAACCGGGCTATTACACCATGAAGGATCTGATGAATTCTAGTCTAAATTAGCGTTTTTGACCGCAATAGGGGCAATATGCAAAATTGGGGTGTATATAAGCTCCGCAATTGGGACAAACATTACTTGGCATTTGCATTTTACGCAGCCGGTCAAAATCGACATCCTCACTGTGCCTAAGTTCGTCTACATAGTCAGCTTCTACCATATAAATGCTTCCGCAGCATCTTAACCGAAGATAATATTGTCTGTTCCATTTAAAAAGCGGAATGAAAAAGAAGTGAAAATATGTATATGATTCCATTAGCTCCGCCCTAGTCAGCCTTCCACAATCGGGACAGATAATGTTGTCAAACTCCTTTATTGTGCGTTCTTTTTGCTGAATTCCAAAGATGCCAAAGAAAAACACAAAAATTCCCCCTAAAGAAAGCTAGATCATTAATGTAAATTATACAACAATTAAATAGTTAAATAAAGCCCCAAAGCTGTTCTATAGTTTTGGGGCTTTTACGTAGCAGGAAAGCTATCGATAGGCACCATTAAGCTATACAAAATATAAAATCTTGGAGTCCGGGAAACTTTCCCGGATTTTTTCTAGGAAGAAAGATTTCATTTCAGCCATCTGTTCCTTAGGGTAAACATATTTTCCATATCCAAATTGACCGTATTTAAATCTTCTTTCCTCTTCATCAAGAGGAAGTTGTGTTTTGGGGAAAACTTCTAAAATATTTTTCTTTGCTTTTTTGGTAAAGCGATGGGTGATTAGTTCAAAGGCCGGTGGAGTGCTTAATTTACCGGAAAGCTGTTGAGCTAGGCTCTCAAGCATTTGTACGTACTCTTTTCTCCACTCTGGATAATAGAAAATAGGGCCTATTATAAAACCCATTGGATAGCCGGCAGATGCTACTTTTACCGATGC
>LFSJ01000014.1:13282-17362 GCA_001512695.1 Tepidanaerobacter sp. DTU063
AAGGAGGGAATCAACATTTGTAAACTTGGTTACAAATCTAAAGCGGCCGAATTCTTCCCTACCGAAAAACTCTATGGATTCTTTTAATAAACCGCTGTAAGGTTCCACGGGTAGAGGGTCGGATGTAGCAGAGCCTTCAAAAATAGTTGTCTCCGGCTTTCTGTTATTTATATACTCTTTTGCCCTAGACAGGATGTCGTCAATATTTACATATACCCTAATGTAAGGTTTCTTGCCCAATGTGGTATTAAGATAACAGTACTCGCATTCCCCGATACAGCTAGTTACCAGTGGCAATTGGTAATGGGCTGAAGGCTTACAGGTTTGAAAATCCAGGGTCCTTCTTATCCCCACAACCAGGGTCCTTTTCCCTTCAAAGTAGGCTTCCTGGGCAGTTTTGCCGGGTATTCCCGTAACGCGATTATGTGAGCCTACAAAAGATGTTTCAACACCTAGTTCGTGCATTTTGTGGTAGATGTGCTTTCCTATGGGATAATTTAGTGCATCTCTTTCAAACAGAGCCCTTCTTGGTACGAACATATCCATGAAATCATCACCATGAATTAGTTTATCCGATTTAGCGAGTTTAAAACCCGAAGCATCATCCGAAAATAGAAAGTTTTTTGTCACACTAAAAGGATTTTTTACATCCATAGACGAAGTAAAACATTACAGGAGCTCCGATTTACGAGTTGTGGGGGGATAGCATGGAAAAGCTTGAAGATATTATTCAAGCGATAGATTTTGTGTTAAAACACGTTCACGAAGGGATAGTGATTGCCGATCGGAACGGAAAAGTCATTTATGTGAATGAAGCCAATGAAAGGATTACGGGATTAGATAACAAAAAGGTCTTGGGAAAACAAGTAATAGATGTGGTTCCTACTTCGTCAATAATGGATGTTATATATTCCGGCAAGGAAAAACTTGGTGTCAATACAAAAGTTGGCGATAAATATGTGTATTCAAATATAGTGCCAATACGCAAAGACGGTGAGGTCATAGGTGGCATATCAGTATTTTTAGATATGACAGAGGTGGAAAAACTCACTCGAGAGCTGAAAGAAGCCAAGCAAAAAATTAATTTCCTGTCTAAGCAGTTGTCCGGCTTTATAGGTGATAAAGATTTTATTGTGGGGAAAAACCCTAAAATGCAAAAGGTTTTGCAGATTTCGCAAAAAGCTGCAGGAGTCATTTCCAATGTGCTCATCACCGGTGAAAGTGGGACCGGAAAAGAAGTGGTAGCCAGATACATCCATAAAAACAGCCCCCGAAAAAACAAACCCTTTGTAGCGGTAAACTGTGCGGCCATTCCCGAAAGCTTACTGGAAAGTGAATTATTTGGATATGAACCGGGGGCCTTCACCGGAGCACATCCAAAAGGTAAAAAAGGCCTTTTCGAAAGGGCGGAAGGAGGAACTATTTTTTTAGACGAAATAGGAGATATGCCTTTTCCCCTCCAGGTGAAACTATTAAGGGTGCTTCAGGACAGTGAAATCAGGCCTTTGGGCGGCGAGCACAAAATAAAGCTCGATGTAAGAGTAATATCAGCAACAAACAAATCTCTAGAAGTCATGGTGGAACAGGGCAGCTTTAGGGAAGATCTATTTTACAGATTAAATGTCATACATATTAAGCTTCCGCCTTTAAGGGAACGAAAAGAGGATATTTCCATTTACGTGAAATATCTCATGGACAAGATCAAGCATCGTCTGGATAAAGAAATTCACAACATCACACCGAAGGCCTTGCGTACCTTGATGAATTACCACTTTCCAGGAAATATTAGGGAACTGGAAAACATACTGGAAAAAAGTATAGTAATGGATGAAGACGGAATTATAGATGTGGACGACTTGCCGGAATTTCTCAACCTTGAATCAAGACAAAACGGCATATATATAGATTTTGAACATGATTGGCCGGCATTAAGTGACGTAGAAAGAACCATGATAGAAAAAACCCTAGTAGCTTTTCCTAATAAGACAAAGGCTGCACAAGTCCTCGGCATATCCAGGGCGACTTTATATAGAAAAATGAAAGAATTAGGATTGGATTAACAGCGTATCAAATTGAGACACTCGTATTTAAATAATTTACCAAAAATAAAGAAGTTTCAAATGCATGATTCAATATGAGACAATAACAAGTAATATCGTCTCATATTAACACAATATCAACTGTAATTCTAAACGAATATATTTATGAGTCATCAATTAGAACTCCTCCCGAGTCATGATTCTACGCACACCGGGGCCTAATAACTTCTTTGCATTCAGCTTTGGCATGAATTTTGCAAAGAGATGTTATTGAACAAAAAAAGAGGGGAGGAGTTTTAGTATGTTTAAACGAGTGCCGGAACCATTCAAAATAAAGATGGTAGAACCTTTAAAGATTAAAAGCAGAGAGGAAAGGATAAAAGCGCTGGAAGCTGCAGGGTACAATCCATTTTTATTGGATTCAGATGATGTGTATATAGACCTCCTCACTGATAGTGGTACAGGTGCCATGAGTGATTATCAGTGGTCGGGTTTAATGTTGGGGGATGAATCCTACGCAGGCAGCAAAAACTACAGGAATCTAAAAGAGACTGTTGAGGACTTGTTTGGTTATTCGTACGCTCTTCCTGTGCATCAGGGAAGAGGCGCTGAAAAAGTATTATTCCCGTGCTTAATAAAAGAAAAGGGTCAATTCGTTTTGGGGAATATGCATTTTGACACCACTAAGGCCCATATTGAGTTAAATGGCGCACGAGCTGTAAATCTAGTTACTGAAAAAGCTTTTGATACTGCTACTCCTTATGATTGGAAGGGGAACTTTGACCTTGACAAGCTAGAAAGCTTCATAAAGGAACATAAACCGGAAAATGTGGCATTTATATTGATTACCGTAACCTGCAATAGCGCCGGTGGCCAGCCGGTCTCTATGGCCAACATAAGGGCCGTAAGCGAAATAGCCAAAAAGTATAATATTAGAGTATTTTTCGATGCCGCAAGATTTGCTGAAAACGCCTACTTTATAAAACAGCGAGAAAATGAGTATAAGGATAAAAGTATCAGAGAAATTGTGAAAGAAATGTTTTCTTACGCGGATGGCTTTACCATGAGTGCCAAAAAAGATGCTATAGTAAATATTGGCGGCCTTATAGGAATAAAGGATGATGAAGATTTATACAATGACGCATCCAGTAGAATCGTACCTTACGAAGGCTTTATAACTTACGGTGGTCTTGCAGGAAGGGATATGGAATGTCTTGCACGGGGTCTTGAAGAAGGCATTGATGAAGACTACCTGCATTATCGCATATCACAGGTTGCCTACTTAGGTCACCGATTGATTGAAGGAGGAATCCCCATTCAGACCCCGACGGGTGGCCATGCGGTGTTTGTGGATGCCAAAAAATTACTCCCACACATACCGTACTATCAATTTCCTGCTCAGGTATTGGTAAATGCCTTGTATATCGAATCGGGTGTAAGGGCTGTGGAAATAGGTTCCTTCATGCTGGGAAGAGATCCCGAGACCGGAGAGCAGTTAGAATCTCCTTTAGAGCTGATGAGACTTACAATTCCGCGAAGGGTATATACTAACGATCACATGGATGTAGTTGCGGATGCGCTCATAGCTATTAAAGACAAAGCCAAGGATTTAAAAGGCTTGGAGTTTACCTATGAACCTAAAGTTTTGAGGCACTTTACTGCAAGGTTAAGACCTATAGAATAATAAAATATTGGCCACCACAGGCTTCCTTTGTGGTGGCCTGAGGTAAAGGAGGATACTATGGGAAGCAAAAAAGATGCGAAGGTCAGCCGCGGCCAATGGGCTACTAGCATCGGTTTTGTTTTAGCAGCAGCTGGTGCTGCTGTAGGATTGGGCAATGTATGGAAGTTTCCCTATCTTACAGCCTTACACGGCGGAGGTACCTTTCTCTTCGCCTATATTTTAATGCTGCTGTTTTTAGGGATACCGGTCCTGGTAACGGAAATGGTTTTGGGGAGAAGAGGGAAGCTAGATCCGGTGGGGACGTATTCAAAACTGTCCGGCGGAAGTGGCTTTTGGAAATTCGTAGGTTATGTAGCT
>LFSJ01000101.1:0-1676 GCA_001512695.1 Tepidanaerobacter sp. DTU063
TTATTTATAACCTTAGACAGCAACTTATAAGCACTATAAGCTCCGGTGAAAATTCCTATTAATGCGCAGGCAATTAAAAAGGCGCTACCAGTGGATAATTGTTTGTCCAAATGGGCTCCAAAATATATACCACCTACTATTGGTAGTGCCACACTTATTCCTATTTTAAAAACAAGGGCAATGTAGTGTAAGTACTTAAATTCTTTCATGGTATAAATTATACAATACTGATAAAAATTATTCAAACTATATTTTATATTGGGGTTTTGTTATATATATGTCAATTTACATTTTTATTATATGTGAAAAGAATCACATTCGCAAGTCCTTTTTTCCGTTTTCCTGGGCATTCCTGCTGTTTTTGTCCCAAAGACTTGGCTCACAATCTTCACTTTTTCTATCATTTCAGGCTCATATGTCTTTATGATTTCCTTCTTATATACTGACAGCCATTACACCATATCTAATGAAGCTTTTCGAGTTGACGTTGCCTCTGCTGCCTCAATCTCAATTTGTTTTGACTTTAATTCGTTTATAACGCTTAAGGCTATAGGTAAGGCTATTAAGAAAGAGCAAACATCGGATATGGCCTGGCTTATTTGCACACCAAGAATTCCATATTTTTTCGGAAGAATGAGGATTGCAGGTAAGAAAAATAAGCCCTGCCTTGATGCAGCAACAATCGATCCTTTTGCTGCTTTTCCTAAAGTCTGCAATATTATATCGGTCATTATGGTCCACGATGCTAGGGGAAAAGCAAGGCAATAAAATTTGAGCGCTCGCGTCCCTATCGCAACTACTTCCAAATCCTCTTTCCTAAATGTAGATATTATTTGCAGAGAAAAAACAAAGCCGACTGCACTTACTAAGGTCAAAAATACAGCCGAAACTTTTACGCAAAACCTGAATCCCTCAAGAACCCTGTCGTAACGTTTGGCTCCGTAATTAAAGCCACAAACCGGTTGGTAACCCTGGCTAAAACCATGCATTATCATAGTCGTAAACTGAAAAATCCTTGTCACAATAGCCATTGCAGCCACGGCAGCATCGCCGTAAACACTGGCACTATTATTCAAGCAAATCATAGCTATACTGCCGAGGGACTGACGATAAAAAGACGGCATGCCGCCCTTAAGGATTTGTTTATAAACTCCCCAATTTGGAGTAAAATTCTCAAATTGGATTTTTACATTTCCGCCTTTAGAAGAATTATGATATAAGATACAAAAACTTATAAACTGGCTTATAATCGTAGCTATTGCTGCGCCTGCAGTGCCCAAGTTCAGACCAAATATGAAAATGGGGTCCAGGACAATGTTGATAATAGCTCCAGTTGCTATGCCCATCATGCCCAAGTAAGCGCTGCCCTGATAGCGGAGAATATTGTTTAGAACGAGAGATGCAGTCATGTAGGGGCCGCCTATCAATATGTACCTGATGTAATTTTTTGCGTGGGGGGCAATCGTGGTAGTTGCTCCTAAGGCGTATACAAAAGGCTCTAAAAAAACAAGGCCGAGTATGCCTAAAACTGCACCTAGGGCCAGGGCTGTAAAAAATCCAGTGGCCGCAACTTTTGCAGCCTTTTCTTTTTCTTTTTGCCCTAATAATCTAGAGATATTGTTTCCGGAACCCATACCTAGGGTAAAACCAATGGCTTGGATCATTGCCATGAGGGA
>LFSJ01000101.1:1758-2275 GCA_001512695.1 Tepidanaerobacter sp. DTU063
AATCAGCTCATTTACGGAAGTATTTATCATCATGCGATGCTTATCATCAGCACTCATCCTCTTCATTTCTACCACTCATTTCCCAATGGTATTAAATATGCAGATTTTCCCGACAAATTCTTGTTCTTTTCCTGTTTGTGCTCTAGGTATTCCCCCAGCGTTTGGTTAAATCGTTGTCTATCCTGAGGTGATCTAAAACCCGTGCTATTGTATGATTTACGATTTCGTCTATGCTTTTTGGTTTGTTATAAAAAGCCGGCACCGGCGGCATTATTACAACACCAATCCTGGATAGTTTCAGCATATTTTCAAGGTGAATGGGGGTTAGGGGGGTTTCCCGGGGAAGGAGAATTAGTTTTCGCTGTTCTTTAAGTGTCACGCCGGCTGCGCGAATGACCAAATTAGTTTCCAGACCGTTGGCTATACCGGCCAATGTCTTCATGCTGCAGGGAGCAATAATCATGCCATCGTGACGAAAAGATCCGCTGGAAACTGCTGCTCCTAAATTATTTATGTC
>LFSJ01000101.1:2291-2474 GCA_001512695.1 Tepidanaerobacter sp. DTU063
GCTTGATGCCATATATGGATCCGGAAGCTCCCGTAATTGCTACTACAATCCTCACTTTTTCAACTCCTCATTATTTGAACTGCATTAGAAGTGGTCAAGTTGATGAATCATCACTTTAAAGAGGCGGGGCATAAGTTGAAACTTATGCCCTTTATATAAAGCGCCTGCACACTGGCATGGTTG
>LFSJ01000148.1 GCA_001512695.1 Tepidanaerobacter sp. DTU063
CAAGATTTACTAACTCTCTTTAGGAGAACCTTCTTATTGCAGACTTCGTGGAATTTCGAGCGGATGCAGGCCTTGGGCTATTGCTATATAGTTTTGCCTGTATTGAGAAAGCTATACAAGGATAATCCCGATGGATTGCAGGCAGCCGTAAAAAGAAATTTGGAATTTTTCAATACTCAACCTTACATGGCAAGTGCCATAATCGGGACGGCGGTGGCGGCTGAGGAACGTTTGGCGATAAGAGAAGATATAGAACCCGGCTCAATAAGCGCGATTAAATTGGCCACAATGGGCCCGTTCGCTGGAATCGGAGATTCTTTATTTTGGATGACCATAAGGCCTATTTGTCTTGGTATCGGGATAGCAGTTGCAGAAGGCGGCAACATTTTAGGGCCAATCTTGTTTTTGATCCTTTTCAACATCTTTCATATTTGGACCCGTTACGTCCCCCTAGTTGAAGGATATAAACTGGGAACCAATTTTTTAACTGCCGTCCAGAGCAAAGGAATACTTCAAAGGATAACGGAGGCTGCAAGTGTACTCGGGTTAATGGTACTAGGGGTAATGGTAGCAACAATGGTAAACTTCAACACTACATTGGTTTTAAACATAGGTCAATCTCAAGTAGCCCTGCAAGAGGTATTAGACCAGATTTTGCCAAACATGTTACCCTTGGCCTTGACTTTTGTATGCTTTAAGCTGTTAAGCAGGGGAAAATCGGCCACCAAGATCTTGTTTGGAATACTCGTATTCGGAATACTGGGAAGCTTAATCGGCCTATTCTAGGATGTTATTTTGCGACAATAAGGCATCCCGGTGAATAACAATTGGGTTTGATTCCCGACAGGCTATGTTTACAGTTAAAACTGTCCTTGACGAATTAAAATCGCTTCATGATGTCCGGTAAAACTTTTTGCAGGTCGTCGGGAATCTTTTTATCTGAATCAAATTATCTGTCTTTCCGCATGGTTTTAACACACAAATTAATTATTGGGGGAATAAATATGGGGAAATTGTTGGCTGCTGTCAAAAGTATAAATATAACGCCGCCTTTAGGTATAACTTTGACCGGGTACCAGGAGAGGGACAAGGGTGCAGCAGGAATTAAGGACGAACTCTTTGCCAAAGTCCTGGTACTGGACGACGGGCAGGAGAAACTCGTCTTGGTATGCACAGACCTGTCGGGGGTGGGCCATGACCTTACGCAAAGCATCAGAAAAATCGTGGAAGAAAACTC
>LFSJ01000045.1 GCA_001512695.1 Tepidanaerobacter sp. DTU063
GGCCTAGTGTTAGTTTTGATTTTTGTTGCCTTGGCTGGCTGTGGTGGTCAAACTTCACAATCTGAACAAGAGCAGGAGGAGAAACCTGAAGAAGCAGCTCCGGCTGCTGAACCAATCACATTAGTTTACGCGGAAGTTAATCCGATAGATTCTATAGTCGGAAAAATGGCTGTTTTCTTTAAAGAAAAGGTAGAAGAGATGTCAAATGGCCAAATTATAATTGACATCCAGGCAGGCGGAGTTTTAGGGGCAGAGAACGACGTGCTGGATACGATGTTAGGTGGCGGCGGAACAATTGACATGTCAAGAATTTCAGCATTTTCTCTGACACCCTATGGCGGAGAAAAATCAATGCTGCTTTCCATTCCATACACATTTGCTAACAGGGATCATTTCTGGAACTTTGCCGCTTCAGATTTAGCTGAAGAATTCTTGCTGGAACCCCACGTCAATGGAAGCGGTGTAAGAGGTCTGTTCTATGGAGAAGAAGGCTTCCGCCACTTCTTTACCAGAAAACCAATCAGCGGTATGGAAGACCTTAAGGGTATGAAGCTTAGGGTATCTATCGACCCTGTCATGACAGGCATGGTTGAAGCCCTGGGTGCTATGCCTACCGTCGTTTCCTTCGGCGAACTTTACTCAGCGCTACAGACAGGTGTAGTAGACGGTGCCGAACAACCAATTGTCAACTACAAGGCCAATTCCTTCCACGAAGTAGCACCCTACCTGATCCTCGATGGCCATACA
>LFSJ01000164.1 GCA_001512695.1 Tepidanaerobacter sp. DTU063
AGAGTATCCGTTTTTATTTTTAGCTCTCTTTTGGATTTTTCCAAGGCTTTTTCGTGTTCATTGATCTTGTTGCAAAAGTCATTATTTTCCTTTTCAAGTCTTTCTTTTTCAGCTGTCGTTACTTGAAAGTCTTTGTTTAAATCTTTTATCTGGCTATTCACACTGTATAAATCAGCCTGGGCATTTTCATATGTTTTTTCAACTTCATTTTGTTTTGATTTAAATTCTGCTAGTTTTTGTTTCAATACTTCTATCATGTTATGAATTTTAGTCAATGCCTTTTTATTGTTCTGGAGCTCATTCAATATGAGCTTTAACTTTTTCTTCCTGTTATCCCGCCTGTACAAAAGTAAATTTACATCTATTTCTTTATATGCTAAGCTAATCTCATTATACTTTAATGCAATTTCTTTTTGTTCGGCTAAAGGCTCCAACTGATTTAATAGTTCATTTATTACATCATCTATTCGCAAAATGTTGTCCATGGTTTCTTCAAGCTTTTTTTCAGCTTCACGTTTTCTAATTTTATGTTTCATTATCCCTGCAGCTTCTTCAAAAATTACCCGCCTTTCTTCCGGCCTATAAGTCAAAATTTCATCTATCTGACCCTGGCTTATAACTGAATAACCATCTTTCCCAACTCCGGAATCAATGAGGATTTCCTGAATATCTTTTAGCCTGCAGGGAGTTTTATTTATGAAAAATTCACTTTCACCCGATCTAAAGGTTCGACGTACAAAACTTATTTCAGAATAATCCAAGGGTATTAAGCGGTCGGAATTGTCAAGGGTAATGGCAACCTCCGCCATACCCATAGGCTTTTTCATATGACTGCCTGCAAATATCACATCTTCAAGTTTGTATCCTCTTAGAATTTTTACACTTTGTTCACCCAATACCCATCGAATGGCATCGATTATGTTGCTCTTCCCGCTGCCATTTGGACCTACTATTGCATTAATCCCTGGTTGAAATTCGAGTTCTACTCTATTGGCAAAGGATTTAAAGCCGTAAAGCTCGATTCTTTTCAGATACAACGGCATCCCTCCCTACCTTATCAATTCTAACACAAGCTACACAAAAAAAGAACTCACCGAGCATGAATCAAGTTTTTTTACGGGCAAGGAAAATTAATCTTTTTGCAAGGTAACTTCCGACACCGATGATACTCTCTATATGCAAAAAACGGCTAACCGATTTATCAAACATAACGGTTGCATTCGCCGGTATTTCTTCATCTCCCTGCCAAATAACCACACAAATTGGGATTTTGGGAAACACATGAAACAGTGCAGATGTTGTGCCAAAAATACCGGAATAGCCTCCTAGCTCTTTGGCACATGCTTGAAAAAGCTCTGTATTGTTTCCGAATGCTTTAATAATGCTTTTAATCGTATCAGCGTAAAAGGCCGGGTAAAATAAAATACCCCCATTTGGGATTTCTTTGAGACTGACCCACTTGTGTGCTAAATTTTCCTTTTCTTTAAAGAATGTCAAGTAGTGAAGTGTAAGGATTGTCAGTTCTGTACCGGCAATTGAACCATCTTTTTCACTCTTTACAGTCTTATTGTTGCAATCCACTATATAGTTCTCGTTAAGATGCGGTACAAGAAAAAGGCCTTCTTCCTTTAAGTATGTAACTTCCATAAACTCCGCTATTTGTTCCGGGTTTTTTAAAGAAAGAGTTTGCCAACCTTCGTTAATTGCAACAAGATAATTATTCTTCATTTCAATCCCCTCATAACGCAAAAGCTTCTACATAAAAATACCTGTCTTAACAGACAGGTATAATCATAAGATATTTATCGGGGTTCAACAATAAATTTTATCGCTGTTCTTTCTTCGCCGTCAATGTCAATTTCCGCAAAGGCAGGAACTGTTATTAAATCGATACCGTTTGGTGCAACAAAGCCCCTGGTAATTGCTATGGCCTTCACTGCCTGATTTACAGCTCCGGCTCCCACGGCTTGAAGCTCTGCCACACCCTTTTCTCTTAGTACAGCTGCTAAAGCCCCTGCAACAGATTTAGGCTTAGATTGAGCTGACACTTTTAGTACTTCCATTTTCGAAATATCCCCCTTATTCATGCTTATTATTTTTTTATATTATGCAATATATATTC
>LFSJ01000192.1 GCA_001512695.1 Tepidanaerobacter sp. DTU063
GGAGTAGTTATAAGGAATACATAAAAAAACCAAGGCTTATAAACCCAGACTTTGCCCTAAAAATGTTTGATGAAGACCGGACCAAAGCTATAGCAAAATTTATAATATTTAATAACGAACATAATGAGGATAAATGCCTTGAGATAACGGAAAAAAGAAAGACCTTGTCCGACAAAGAAATAAGGAAAATTGTATTGAATAAATACAGTATACAATTGGCATCTCTTCACAATGAACAACCAAAGATTCAGAAAGAAATATTAAGATATCTGAAAAAATTGGAAGGCATATCATTAAGGCAATTGTCCAGGTTGACAGGATTTACCGTAAATAAGATATTTAGAGCATAGAACAAAGAACCGTCCCCTGTTTTACGCTTACCCTGGGGCAATTTTTTTTACTAAATCAAAAAAAGAAAAAAGCTTAGGAGGAAGTTGGGTTCATACAAAAAAGGATTGTGTTTGGCAATCCAACTACTAATTACCTACCTATTGGCTGGTTGTACCATTCTTGTTATTATAGCTGGAACTTATGCACTGCTTAAATTTACATCAGGTTTAAAGGATAGGTGCTGGTCAGAGTCAGTAACTACCAAGATATCGGGGGATAAATTTGAATATATTGATAAAAAACAAGTTTTTGTGTATGCTAAGTGGAAGGAGGTGGAAAAATGAGAGAGGTATCTCGTTGGAAAGCCCTAGCATTTATCTACTTTTTTATGCTGGCATTTGCCTTAACTTTTCAAGGTATTCCGCCAGTCTTAGGATTTATCGTATCATCTCTGGGAATTTCCCACGCTCAGGCTGGGACTCTTATGAGTTTTTTTGGCCTACCTGGAATTTTCATTTCTATTCCTGGGGGTATCTTGGCTGATGTTTATGGTTCAAGATATATAGGAATTGTATCATTAGTCATTACTCTAGTAGGTTCTTTGCTGGTGGGGTTTGGAAATAGTTATTTTATACTCGTTGCCGGTAGAATCATTTCAGGCATAGGTGCTTTGACAATTGCCATTATTGCCCCTCGGGCCGTGTCTCAGTGGTTTCAAAAAGAGGAATTGGGCATGGCCATGGGAATTTTTAATACATGTATGCCTTTAGCAACAATCTTAACCTTGAATCTTTTCAGTCGACTAGCTGCTTTCAAGGGTTGGAGATTTCCCATCCTCCTTACAAGTTTTTATTGTTTACTAGTATTCATAATGTTTTACTTTAAATTCCCCAGTTCACCGGGAGAAAAGAAGCAGCAGGAGAAGTCCAGCTTTAAAAAGAGCCTCAACGGCATTAGAAATACGGGACTCTCGGTCTGGCTCGTTGCTGCAATCTGGATGATGTACAATGCCTCGGTCATATCCTACCTCACCTTTGGCGGTGATTATTATGTATCCGTAGGCTATAGTGCAAGCTATGCTGGTTTTTTAACTAGTCTCCTCATGATTGGTTCACTGTTGTTAAGTCCTCTAGTGGGATATTTAATAGATAAAGTTGGCAAGCAAGAGTATATAATAGCCGGCTCAAGTGTGGTACTGGCAGCTTTGATGTTTTTTGTACCCCGCACTGAACTCAATCCCTTGCTTTTGGGGATATTGATAGGAATTGCATCGCCCTTTGTGCCGGCACCCGTTTTTTCCTTGGTGCCCAAGCTGTTACCTCCCGAAAAGCTGGGTCTAGGTTACGGCATATTGTCCACGTGTTTAAACGTCGGAGTCCTTATTGGACCACTGATGGTTGGCCTTTCATACGATCGGACCCTAAGCTATCTTTCCGGATTTAACCTTATGGCCATTTTTGCTCTCTCTACTGCGATTATAGCTATTCTTTTTCCTTTTATTAACAAGTCGGCGCAAATTAAGGAAGAATCTTAAGCTTTATTAAGAGCATCATCCTGATATATTTGCATCCGGATTATCTAGCGGAGTTTTGATGAAAATATACTTTAGAAAGGAGACCATAAAATGGAAAGTATAGGCAGGGAATTTATTGAGAGGACAAAGTATAAGTACCTGGGGGAGTCAGATCAGTTCAGGAATTTGCCCCAACCTCCCCTGGAGTTAGAAGCTGAAAGCAACAAAAAAATCCTTGCTCTGCCGAACCCCAAAGCCCTGGAAGTGAACGTAAAATTAGTTGATGCCATGGAAAACAGGCGGTCACATCGAAGGTACTCGGACGAGCCGCTTACATTAGAAGAGCTGTCCTTTTTGCTGTGGTGCACACAGGGGGTAAAGCGAATCTCACATAACGTCACATTCAGGATGGTTCCATCGGCAGGGGCCCGGCACGCTTTTGAAACCTACATTTTGGTGAACAAGGTAAACGGTTTAAGCCCGGGGCTATATAGATACCTGGCACTTGAGCATAAACTGCAGGAAGTGGAAATCGGTGATGAGATAGCAGATAAGCTGGCATATGCCTGTTTGGGCCAGACTTTCATAAAAGCTTCGGCTGTGACCTTTATTTGGCTGGCGGTGCCCTATCGGATGACTTGGCGGTACGGTGAGAGAGGATACAGGTACATGCTCTTGGATGCAGGCCACGTGGCACAGAATCTGTATCTCGCCGCAGAAGCTATAGATTGCGGCAGCTGTGTTATAGGCGCCTACGATGATGACGCTGTAAATCAGCTGCTAGGCATTGACGGAAAGGAACAATTCGCAATATATTTGGCCACTTCGGGTAAAAAAA
>LFSJ01000084.1 GCA_001512695.1 Tepidanaerobacter sp. DTU063
TGAATAAAGCTGATGATTTGTAATTTTTGTTCTTTGCATATCCCAAACCTCATTTTGTTATACTCTTCATAGTTTCCGCAAGCGGCGAATAAACCCATGCAATAAAGTCTGATGGGTTGGGTATCTCCGCATCAAGACTTTTGAGTACCGCCAATATCGTGCCCGCACCAAGCAATATGGAGAAGGTCCATAGTTCTCTATAAAGCCTTTCCTTCAGCATTTTTGGTATTTCTGTAATGCATAACACGGTGCTGAACACTAACACCGCCAAAATAGATACTATAGCCATCTTACTCTTTCTCCTTTATAAAAAGCGGTTTTGTAATTTGTCCCAGTTGCTTGGTTTCTGCTTCGACTGTAATATTCACCGGAAGATCTGTAAATTTATCGTTCCAGTCGTCTTTTAATTTTTCCCAAGTTTTAGGATACTTCCTGTGTATAGCCTCCCCGAATCCGAAAATATCGTTTTTTAGTTCTTTCTGCGCTTTGTTCAAGGCTTTCTCGCACAATAATTTAACTTTGCTTGCCAATAA
>LFSJ01000091.1 GCA_001512695.1 Tepidanaerobacter sp. DTU063
CACATAGGAGCTGCCCTAGAGCGGAAGCGCTACAACAAGCTTCCCGTGATACTGGCCTGTGCCAGCGGCATCGGCAGTGCCCAAATGCTGGCCAGCCGATTGCAAAAGGAGCTGCCCCAGCTAAACATAGTGGACGTGGTGTCCTTTTTGGACTTGGACAGCTCCCTTGCCAAGTACCCCAATGTCAAAACCGTTATAAGCACGGTGCCCTTTGAGAGCGATTCCCTGCAAGTGATCCAGGTCTCGCCCCTGCTGGATGAGGCAGATGTGGAAAAGCTCAGGGAGCACATACAGGTATTTGAAAAGAATTTTATGGCTGCTTTTTCTCCCGGTGAAAATAGGGAGAATCAAAGCAGGGATTTCCGGAGTCAAATTCTCTTAGACCTCATTCAAAGCTTCGTATTAAAGGATGGTGTTTACGCAAAGGATAAGGACGAGCTGCTGAAAGTGCTGATACGGTTGCTAAGAGAAGGGATTCCCGACGCCAACTTCGAAGAAATAGCAAGGGCTCTGGAAAACCGAGAAAAAATCGGGGGCTGTGCGGTTCCGGGCACATCCGTCTCCATACTTCACACAAGGACCAAGGGTGTCGGCAAGCCCTTTTTAGCCGTATATAGGCTTAAAAATCCTATTCCAATGCAAAATATGGATGGTAAAATGGAAGAGGTAGAAACGATTCTCGTTATGCTGCTACCTGAAAGACCCCAGGCGGAGGCCGCGGATATCATGGGGAAAATAAGCATTGCCCTTCTGGAAAATTCCCGTTGGCTTCAGCTTTTAAAGCAAGGTTCAGGTACAGATCTAATAAAGGAATTGATTAAAATTAGCAGAAAAACGGAGGGTTAATATGGCATTCAATTTCTTTAAAAGGGAAAAAAAGAAAGATAAAGCAGCGGAGATTTTGACGGAAAACAGCATAATATTAGGAGCTGAGGCCAAGGATAAATATGAGGCCATAGAAATCGTGGGAAATCTACTCCTTCAAGAGGGAAAGGTAGAAGCTTCATATATAGATGCCATGAAGGCCAGGGAAGACATGCTCTCCACCTATATAGGCAATGGCGTGGCAATACCTCACGGTGTTGGGGAATCAAAGGACAGCATTATAGAGAGCGGTATTTCGGTGGCCCAGTTTCCAAAAGGCGTCGACTTTGGGGACGGCAATACGGCCTATAT
>LFSJ01000057.1 GCA_001512695.1 Tepidanaerobacter sp. DTU063
AAAGTGGTGGTGTAGCTGAACGCTTTGTTTCAGCTACACCAGGGAGTAGGTTGTGCTTACACATAATACACCTCCACTATTTGTTGTAGTGTGGCCGAAGCTTTTAGTTTCGGCCACACTAGAGGGTTGGGGGCAAATCTTTACTGCTTAACTTCTATTTCAATGGGATTTGACAAAAAGATTTTTTGGTTTTCAAAGCTGTCCCATACAAAACATTTTATGATATATCTTCCGGTATCTGGAACTAAAAAGCCTGCGCCTAAGTTGGTGCTTTCTCCTGGTGCAAATTGTTTGGCTGCAAAAGAGTAGTTTACCATCTTGTTGGTATTTTTTTCGTAAAGAGCAACAATTAATATTGCAGTTCTGGTTACTCCTTGATTTTCCTGTATTTCAAACTCAAGCTTCGCTTCACTGCCGTTTTTTATTTCACTTGAATCCATTCTGTTTACTATAAATTCTTCAGGCTCTACAGTAAGATTTATGGTGTCGGAGATATCCTGATAGCCTTCAACTTTTACAGTTATTGTAACGGTTCCGGTACTTATAGCTGTAACTAAACCATCACTATTGACTTGAGCTACATTTTTATCTGAGGTTTCCCATATGAGATTATGGCCTAAGAGGATTTCACCATAGTCATTGTATACATTTGCCATCAGTTTCAGTTTTTCGTTTTGTTTTAGTGTAGTAGATGAAGGTGCTTGTATTTTTACTACACGTGGTTCAGTATCATTCAGCATGATCTCATGAAACATGGATTTGCCTCTATACAAATCTGCAAGGGCACAAAATGCTTGCTCGGTAGCCATGACTGTTTCAGTGCCCCATTGGGATGGATTTTCAAAGTAGTCATCTACCTTGTATGCGAGCAAAGCATCCAGCATAGTATTGCCGTTTTTCGTCCATTCTTCTGACAGTGGGTCTTCACCTAGTGCTATTAAACTTTGGATAACTGCTGATATGGAATAGGGGTTTTCCTCTCCCCAGGCTTCAAAGCCGCCGGAGGCCTTTTGGTTGGCCTTTAGATAAGCTATACCCTTTGTTATGGCAGCTTCTACTCCCGTAATGTCCTTATGATTACCCAAAGCCATGATGCACATAGCTGTTTCGTCTACTCCACCAAAGCCTGTTTCCTCGTCCCAATAGCTTAACAATGCATTGACAGCCTTTTCCACATCATAGTCGGCTTTTGCCATGTCTAAAGCCAGCATGCTAAAGGCAATGGTAGTGGGATGATCATCCCATTGGCCGATGATAAATTTCCCTTCTTTATTTTGGCTTTCCGCTAAAGTTTTTACATAGTTTTGGCCATTGTAATTTCTTGGGTCTTTACCTGCTGCCATAAGGCCCATTATATTTCCTACATAGGCCGAGGCACTGTCAGGGTTCTCATTTACTTTGAATCTTTGTCCGATTATAGCTAGGTCATTTTCTAGATTGTCACTGGTAAAGTGGTAGCTTAAAGCTACACGGTAGGTAAAGGCGTCATCGCTATTCAGGTAGTGGTTTCTCAAGGAAGCAATGGTTTCAGCTATTTTCTCTTCATCGCTTTTGGCGTCTTCCTCATTTTCTTCATAATCTGAAAGCAAGGTGTGATACATAGATTTTCCTTCACTTATATCGACTAAAGCTGCCAGCACCATTCCGGTGGCCTCATCGTTGTATTCCTTATATCCTTTTTTTGATGAATCATAGATAAAGTGATTATCTTTTTTAAATGCCATTACTGCATCTAAAGGGGTGCTGCCGTTCTTTTTAAACTCATCACTTAAAGGATCTTTGCCTGCGGCTATAATGGCCTGAATGGCCATGGCATCGTATTCCGATGATTCATTTTCAGAATAGCTCCCAGCACTGTAATTAAAGCCTCCGGAATCGATTTGACATGCCTTTAAGTCATTCATATAATCCTCTATCTTATCACTGATGCCATCTCTGTCTTTATGGAAAGACAGGGCTATAATTGTCTCGGATATTCTAAAGATACTGGGATCGTTGGCATTTTCGTATTTCTCAATTAGCACATCCAATGCCTTTTCTACATCGTATTCTCCTTTGGCCATCTCCAGAGCAATTATGGAATAGGCTTGATCTTCTAATTTGTTTTCTTTGTCGCCTTCTATATTGAACTCTCCATTGGGATTTTGGGCGTTTTCCAATATACTTACATAATCTTTCCCTTTATAATCCCGGGGATTTTGTCCTGCTGCTATGATTCCCATGATATTCTTGGCGTGGGCTTCAGTGGGACTATCCCATACAATATATGTTCTATCTGCCTCGTCTTCTCTTAGCTCTAGTTTTTCTGCAATCTCCTCTTCACCTACACCCAGGATATTTAGTGCCATGGCTTGGAGGTAATTGTATTGTTCATTAGCTTGGATATAAGATTTGGCATCCTTTATGGCCTTTGCCACCACATCTGAGGAATCAAGTACAGGTTCGATACTGTGATACATGGATTTACCCATATATAAATCTGCAAGAGCTCCAAAGGCACGGCTTGTAGATGTAACTTCTACATAATCGCCACAAAGCTCGCTCCAGCGAAATGTGCCGTCTTCCATCTGGTCATTGAGCAAGGAATCTACTAAATTTCCTTTAGCCTTTGCCCACTCTGCCGAGAGCGGATCTACACCATTGGCAATCAAGGCTTGAAGCACCAAGCCAGTATACTGGGGGGTATCACCATATGAATTACCACTAAATAACAGTTCAAAGCCACCGGTGTCACTCTGCATTGAATTTAGGTAATCAATGCTATCTTGAATAAGCTTTGAAACATCATCGATGTCCTTGTGTTTGGATAAGGCTATCAATGCGAAGGCGGTATTTTCCACATCCCCGAAGTTATTTCCTTCTGCCATATTTAAGAGGGCTGAAACTGCATTTTGAACATCATATTCCGCCTGAGCTAAATCAAGAGCCATTATGGCCATGGCCTGCTTGCGAACACTTGCTTCATTTCTTTCTTCTACAAACTGGCCCTGAGAATTTTGTAGAGCTTTCAAACTTTGGACATAATCTTTTTCGAGACTGCTTAAAACTTGGCCCGAGGCAATTAATCCTAAAATATTTTCTGAATAGGCAATTACATCTTCAGCGGTATTTAACTGAAGTTTGTCTTGAATATCCGGATAGTCTTCTTTTAAATCACTACTGGTGTGGTTTATTGCCATAGCATCCAGCCAGGTGTAAAATACATCTACTTCTTCCAAGGAACTATTTGTGCGTTTTTGTGTAGTTGTCAAATAATCTCTCAGTTTAAATAGCCCGTCCCGAATTTTCCCTTTGTAGCTCACAGCTTTTTGTACATTTTGATATGTGGATTTATTATGGAGTAAATCAGAAAGAGCTATAAAGGCTTGCGCAGTTGCTTCATCTTTGTATAAATAATCACCGTAAGTCTGGTTATATACAAAGTAGTTTAACTTTTTATATTCCAACAATGCATCTAATAGAGTTTTGCCGTCCTTTATCCAATCTTCATCGGTGAGAGGGTCTATTCCATTGGCTACCAGCGCTGAAATCACATAGGATAGGGTGAGAGAATTCTCGGTACTGTAACTATTATCGGGAATATCCTTGAAACCTCCCGAGTCCAGCTGATTTTCCTTGATGTAATTCAGATTTTCTTCTATGTATTCTTCCACACCCTCTATATCCTTATGGGGTGCCAAAGCTGTCAAAGCTATTGCTCGGAGGTCTATACTATTTTTGTTTTTTTCTTTGCCTAAAATGAAGTTTACTGCGCTTTTCTCATCATATTCGGCTCCAGCCATGTCAAGGGCAATGACCGCCCATTCGGTCTGTTCCACTGAACCCAGCTTAAAGCTCCCGTCTTCCTGCTGGGCTGCCACCAGAGCATCTACATATTTTGCAGGATTTTGCCCTGAAGAAATCATACCGATTATATTCATGGCATAGGGTAG
>LFSJ01000042.1:0-3476 GCA_001512695.1 Tepidanaerobacter sp. DTU063
GGCGGCACTGGCTCTTTTGGAAATGCAGTATTGAAAAGATTTCTAGATACAAGCATCGGAGAAATCCGTATCTTTTCGCGAGATGAAAAGAAACAAGACGACATGCGGAAACTCTACAAGGATGATCGTATCAAGTTCTACATTGGTGATGTTAGAGATCCGGGCAGCATTCGTAATGCCATGCATGATGTGGACTATGTCTTTCATGCCGCAGCTTTAAAACAAGTACCATCTTGTGAGTTTTTCCCGCTGGAGGCTGTTAAGACCAACATTATTGGTACAGATAATGTTCTTAACTGTGCTATTGATTTTGGGGTTAAGAAAGTGATCTGTCTTTCCACGGATAAGGCAGCGTATCCTATTAATGCTATGGGTATCTCCAAAGCCATGATGGAAAAGGTGTTTGTGGCCAAGTCAAGAACCGTATCGCCAGATAAAACTTTGATTTGTGGTACAAGGTACGGTAATGTGATGGCTTCGCGGGGATCTGTGATCCCGTTGTTTGTGGATCAAATAAAAAGCGGGCAGCCCCTTACTGTTACAAATCCGGAAATGACAAGATTTTTAATGAGTCTGGAAGAAGCGGTAGAGCTTGTTGTTTTTGCTTTTCAACACGCTCAAGCGGGCGATATTATGGTCCAAAAGGCTCCTGCGTCGACGATAGGTGATTTGGCACAGGCGATCATGGAGTTGTTTCAAGCCGACAATAAGATAAAGATTATCGGTACTCGTCACGGAGAAAAGCTATATGAGACTCTTTTAACTAAAGAAGAGTTTGTGGTAGCTCAAGATATGGGTAGTTTCTTTAGAGTGCCTGCGGATAAGAGAGACCTAAATTATGATAAGTACTTTGTTCAAGGAAATGAGCAATTGGAATACGCGGAGGAATACAACTCCCATAATACCAAACGCTTAAGTGTAAAAGAAATTAAAGACAAACTACTGACACTGGATTATATTCGAGACGAGCTTGAGCATTGGGAGGGAAGTAGATGAAGGTTTTGGTGCTCGGCGCAACTGGGATGGCCGGTCACACTATTTCACTCTATTTTTATGAAGCGGGGTATGATGTAACAGCTTTTAGCAGAACGCCCTTTAAACACTGTAAGAACATTGTAGGTGATGCCACGGATTTTGAGTTTCTGGAAACGATAGTCAAGGACGGTAACTATGATGTAGTTATTAACGCTATCGGTGTTCTAAATGCTCTTGCTGAGGAAAAGAAGTCCTTGGCGGTCATATTGAATAGTTGTCTGCCCCACTTCTTGAGTGACATTACAAAAGATATGAAGACAAGAGTAATTCATATGAGCACTGATTGTGTTTTTTCAGGAACAGCAGGTGGTTATACCGAGGCTTCCTTAAGGGATGGAACTGGTTTTTATGATAGGACCAAGGCTCTAGGTGAACTTGAAAACTGTAAGGATCTGACGTTTAGGACTTCAATAGTTGGTCCCGATCTAAAAGAGAACGGTATTGGGCTTTTTAACTGGTTCATGAAACAAGAAAAACAGATAAATGGGTTTACTAAAGCCATATGGACTGGCGTGACAACGATGACTCTTGCCAAAGCGATGGAGAGCGCAATCGAAGAAGAGCTTACTGGTTTATACCATTTGGTTAATGGTCAGAGCATTAGCAAGTTTGAACTCTTACAACTGTTTAATAAGCACATGAGAGCCAATGCAATAAGCATATTGCCTAGTGATCACGTTATAGTAGATAAGTCTCTAATCAATACGAGACGTGATTTTTCTTTTGAGGTTCCAAGCTATGAAGAAATGGTTGTGGAGATGAAGAGGTGGATTGACAGCCACAAGGAACTTTATCCACATTATGTCGTGAATTGAGGTAGATAACGTGAGAAGACTGAAACTCATGACGATCGTTGGAACTCGTCCTGAGATCATAAAGTTGTCAGAAATCATTAAGAAATGCGATTTATACTTCGAACATATATTGGTGCATACCGGTCAGAACTATGATTATACGTTAAACGCGGTTTTCTTTGAGGAACTAGGTCTACGTGAACCAGATTTTTACCTAGATGTTGTTGGAGATAACCTTGGACACACTATGGGTAACATTTTGGCAAAGTCATACGATATAATGCTTCAGGAAGCTCCAGATGCTCTTTTAGTGCTGGGTGATACCAATTCTTGCTTGAGTGTAATATCTGCGAAACGACTTAAAATCCCCATTTTTCATATGGAAGCTGGTAACAGATGCTTCGATGAGAATTTACCGGAAGAAATTAACAGAAGAATTGTGGACCATACTAGTGATGTGAATCTGTGCTACACTGAGCATGCCAGGAGGTATCTCAATGCTGAAGGAGTGCCTAGAGAAAGGACGTATGTAGTAGGGTCCCCAATGGCGGAAGTATTAACGGTTAATGCTGATAAAATCGAGAAGAGCAATATCTTATACACCTTAGGACTAGAAAAAGGGAAGTACATTCTGCTTTCTGCACACCGGGAGGAAAATATAGATGATGAGCGGAATTTTATGGCCTTAATGAATGCTATAAATGCAATGGCCGAGATCTATGATTTGCCAGTGATATACAGTACACATCCTAGGAGTAAGAAGTTTATTGAGCAACGCGAATTTCAGTTTCACGAGAATGTCAAGAGTTTACGGCCATTTGGATTCTTTGACTATAACAATCTTCAACGAAATGCATTTTGTGTAGTTTCTGATAGTGGTACTATTGCGGAAGAAGCATCGTTTTTTAAGTTTCCTGCTGTATCAGTGAGAACAAGCACGGAGAGGCCTGAAGCGCTTGATAAGGGAAATATGATTATTGGTAGCATCAATACAGAACAAGTTCTGCAAGCTGTTGCCATGGCAGTGGAGATGAATGCCGCAGGAGAAATAGGTGTTGATGTTCCCGATTATGTGGACGTCAATGTTAGCGCAAAGGTAGTCAGGATCATTCAGAGCTATACGGCGATTGTTAATGAAATGGTGTGGAGGAAATACTGAATATTCATGAATGGAAAGGCCATAGGTTCTTATTAGGGTGGGAATGGTTACTGGCGGTTCGACCGAAGAAAGGATAACGTGTAAGCGGTACAACTGAGCGGAACCATGTCGCTTGACAAACAACGAACAAGCCTGGCCCGATTATGTAGACGAGAAGGTATCTGTGAAGGTTGTGGAAGTTATACAAAGCTATGCCAAGATAGTGAACGAGACAATTTGGGCGAAGTGAGCTTTGGAGTTCAAATGTGAATGAGACGAGGTGATGGTATGAAAAAAACCGGGATACTGACTTTTCATTACTCCAATAACTATGGAGGTGTGCTACAAAGCTATGCTTTGTACAACTTCGTAAAGTCAATAAACGAAAACACTGAGATCATTAACTTTGTACCTTCGACTCATAATAGGTTCTTACAAAGCATTTATGTGCTTAGAGACAGTCTTAGGCTAGCCAATGACACATCAATTTCTGTTGTTCGAGCAATGCA
>LFSJ01000042.1:3533-4846 GCA_001512695.1 Tepidanaerobacter sp. DTU063
TTGATGAGGCGAAGATTACTGGTATTCTTCCCAGTCTTGGGCTAATTGTGGTCGGTAGCGATCAGATTTGGAATCCAAGTCAAAGAGACAAACCTGAATATTTCCTAGGCTTCGATGAGTTCAAAGGTAAAAAGGTGAGCTATGCTGCTGACTCAACAACTGCTGAGGTCAGCGAAGAGCATCTGGATAAACTTAAAAGAGAGCTGGGGGATTTCGACAGCATCTCTGTTAGAAATGAACACAGCCAGAAGTTTGTGGAGACGGTAATTGGTGAGAAGGTACCAATAGTGGCAGATCCCACCTTGTTATGGGATTTTAATGAGCTAGGTCAGGGATTTATGAGTGATAGCGAGCCATACATATTGGTCTATGTATTAGGTAAGGACATTAACGGTTCCAATGAGAAAGCAATCGAGAAAATCAAACGTGTATATGGAGATCTGAGAGTATATGCGGTTGTTATTCCAACAATGAAGTTTAATATCTGTGATTATGCAGATAAAGTGTTTTATGATCTTGGTCCGGAAGAATGGTTGGATATGATTAGAAACGCCACATTCGTTTATACCGATTCGTTCCATGGTACATTGTTTTCTTTGAAGTTTCACAAGCCATTCTTAGCTTATTATGCAGAGGAGATGCGGGCGACTCGTTTTATCGATTTAGGTAAGCGTTATGAGATTGAACGGTATATCGTCAACAGCGTTGATGAAATTGATACAAAGGGCAGCCTTCTTCAGACTCCAGATTTTGCTGCAATCGATCAGATCATAGAAGAACACAGAGCGTTTTCCATCCGGTTCTTAGAAGAAGCTTTGGGAATTGATGGTTAGTCGTTATAATGGTGTACCACTTTGAATGAACTTGAAATAGTCTGTTACGGGGAATGTTTATGAAAATTAATCAGTTAAAAGCCGGAGTCATTCTATCCTATAGTTCAATGATCTTGGGATATGTCATAGCAATAGTATATACTCCAATCATGCTTCGCCTTTTAGGGCAAAGTGAATATGGTTTATATAACCTAGTAGCTTCAGTGGTTAGTTACTTGGGTTTACTTAGTTTCGGATTTGGCAGTGCTTATGTGAGGTTTTACTCTCGATATAAGGTTGAAGACAACGAACGAGAAATAGCTAAACTAAATGGAATGTTCATGGTTATTTTCTCGGTTATCGGTGTTATAGCTGTTCTTGCTGGCTTGGTCTTAGTTGCTAATACGGAAAATATCTTTGGTGAAAAACTATTACCTCATGAGATGCAAACAGCCAAGATATTGATGACAATTATGGTGTTCAATATCGCCTTATCGTTTC
>LFSJ01000104.1 GCA_001512695.1 Tepidanaerobacter sp. DTU063
GATTTCTCCAAGAGGAGTTCCATGCTGGAATACTTCCTGTACAGTTTCACTAGCCCAATAAGCGATAGGTGAGCCTGGGATGGAGGGGAAATTGGTTGAGTCAAAGGAATATCGATAGGATACATTGGGATTCTGGGCAGCTTCTTTTGCCTTTACGGGTTGTAAGTCTGGCCCCTTAAAGTCAGCGAGTCTAACGTATTCACCCATTGTGTCGATTTTCTGATTTTGAATCACGAAGGTACAAATCGGTACTGTTGCCTCGGCAAAACCAGAGTACTCCAACTGAATCAAGCTGGATATGCTTTGGTTCTGTAAGATAAACTGTCTTAGTTTTTCATGGGATGAAATAAACATCCACGTAAATGGTGTCATTAGGGCTGCGTAACCGTTTTTTACAGTCATTTGTGTACAACGATAGATAAAAGCTGAGTACAAATCCCCCTTGTAATCGTTATAGTGGGTATTAATAAACTTCTTTAGTTCTGGATTATATTTGTTGTGGTAAGGTGGATTGGTGATCACCGCATGATAGCGATCAGTCAACATTTTTCCTTGTCTTAGGAGGGGCAAAACATGAGCCTTTAAC
>LFSJ01000063.1 GCA_001512695.1 Tepidanaerobacter sp. DTU063
TTTGATATTTCAATACATTGCTGAGCTAACTCGGTTACTGTATCAATCTGGTTTTCGTCAATCATGATCGGTAATGATGCAATATTACCAACTTGAAAGTTCAAGGTCGGATTCAAGTACTTTAGAAACTCGTGCCCAAGTTTGCTGCACATAAATCCAAGTATGTAAAATAAACGATCAGGCTTGGGAAATAGGGAGGACCCACCTACATCAAAGATAAAACCGCTGGGTGTATATCGCACTCCAAAGCGCGAAGAGCTCACAAATGACCAAGTAATCCCTTCGCGAAAATAGTAGTTGGGATTTCTTATCACCGAACGGCTAAAAGCGCGAATTTCAGCCCCATTATTCTCCCAATTCAATAGATAATCCTGATTCCCATACCATTTCCGATAGGAGCCTCCCTTATTATATGGGAACCATTTGTTTCCACTCACCTGGGCTTCTTCACTATCTTCTATTCCAAAGCCAACCGTATTTAGGTCAACCTCGTACCAGAAACGTAAAAATCGATTATTATCAGAAGTTGCTAACCCTTGCCTAGGCTGTCCCATTTCTCCAAGAGGAGTTGCATGCTGGAATACTTCCTGTACACTTTCACTAGCCCAATAAGAAATGGGTGAGCCTGGGATGGAGGCGAAATTAGCGGAGTCGAAGTAATATCGATAGGGTACACTAGGATTTTGAACAGCTTCCTTCACTTTTACTGGCTGTACCTCTGGACCTCTAAAATCGGCAAGTCTTACATATGTACCCATTGTAGAAAGCCTCTGATTCTGAATCACAAAAGTGCAGATAGGAACCGTTGCCTCAGCAAATCCCGAGTACTCTAGTTGAATTAGGCTTGAGATACTGTGGTTTTGCAAGATAAAATGTCTCAATTTCTCGTGGGAGGAGATAAACATCCACGTGAATGGTGTCATCAATGCTGCGTAACCATTCTTGACTGTCATCTGAATACAACGGTAGATGAAGGCTGAGTAGAGATCTGCCTTGTAATCCCTATAGTTGGTATTGATGAACTTCTTTAATTCTGGATTGAACTTATTATGGTACGGAGGATTAGTAATTACCACATGATAGCGATCAGTCAACATTTTTCCTTGTCTTAGGAGGGGCAAAACATGAGCCTTTAACTCATCAAAAGAAACACGGGTCATCAAGTCAAGGTCCTCTTGCTTCACCTTCGTAATCCGTTTAAGATATTTATCAAAGTCTATCTTAGTCACAATAGACAAAGAGCCAAACTGCTTGGCATTCTCAAATTCGTCTAAAAGGCGCAAGAGCTCCCTCTCTTCTTCCTCATTATGAGCAATGATTTGAAGTACTTCATGACTTAACTGCACGCTATCGACAAACTCATACACATTTACCTGAACGGCACCATGCTGCTTAACGAAAAATGGGTCCTTCGAGGCTGCTTTCATGACTAATGCAAAACTTGCTAATTGTACTGCTCGACGATCAATATCCAACCCAAATAGGTTGTTCCTCAAAATAAGGGCCGGAATGTCTTTTGCCGAATATCCTTGGGACAGGTAGATGTCATACAAGACATCAAAAGCGTAAACCAAAATATGCCCAGATCCACATGCTGGATCGAGAACTTTGATCTTCTCGGGTGAGACATCATCAGGTATCTGCGAACTGTTTCCTTGCTTCCATAAATAATACTCCCAATCTTTCGCAAAGGGTGCACCATGCGCATCATCCCACATCTTGCCAAGACTGTTTTGCACCATGTACTGAACAATCCATTTCGGGGTAAAGAGTTGGGTGGCGAAGGGAAGATCTTCTTTCGACACTGTTCCCTTGTTTATTCCCGAAATACGCTCATAGAGCTCCGTAATGTAGTATTGATACAGCCACCCAATAATCTCTACTTCCTTCCAGTCCTCTTCTGGAATGGTAGTGACCATCTGACGAATGACAGAATCCTCAATCAGTAAGTTGTTTGGAAAAAGCAGTTCCGAATAGTCATTG
>LFSJ01000089.1:0-825 GCA_001512695.1 Tepidanaerobacter sp. DTU063
CATGTCATCAATATGAGCTTTGGAATTGGGACAAATAGCAGGGCCTTAAAAAGGGCTATTGGGGCAGCCCATAGGCATAAAATTATAATGGTGGCGGCTGCGGGAAATTCAGGGGCAAGGGACTCGGTCCTCTATCCGGCCAAGTATCCTGAGGTAATAGCGGTGGCTGCATCGGATAGTAAAGACCAGGCTGCGGATTTTTCCAGCAGGGGTCCTGAAGTGAATATCATAGCACCCGGTGTGGATGTTTCCTCCACGTATATTAACGAGGAATACAAAAATTTGAGCGGTACATCTATGGCATGTCCACATGTGGTAGGTGCCTGCGCCCTTTTAATGTCAATTTCCGGAACCAAGGCAGAAAGCGTAAAAAAGGCTATATTGAGTACCGCAAAAGATATAGGTCTGCCTGAAGAAACTCAGGGAGTAGGCCTGGTAAATGTATCAGCTGCGGTATCTAATATAAAAAAAGCTAAGGGAGGCTTCTTTTATGAGTAATAAGTTTGAGGAATTGAAAAAGGAAATCAGAGATTCAATGGAAACCCTCGATGAAATCAGCGATGTATTCAAAAAATTTGGCATTAGTCCTGAAAATCCAGAGGTCCTAAATCAGCTAATTACAGATGCAGGATTGAATGCCGAGGAATTAAATCCGGAGAGGGCTGCCGAGCTGGTTCAGAAGATGACGGAAAGTCTTCCGCCGGAAATGAAAAAGTACATGGCAGATATGATTGAGAGCATATCAGGTGCCATTACGGATCTTCCCATGCCCGATGACGTTAAAAGGCTGATGGATAGCTGGAAAGGAGGAGAAGGGCAAGGAGA
>LFSJ01000089.1:1005-2134 GCA_001512695.1 Tepidanaerobacter sp. DTU063
TTTAACTGTTCGGTGAAAAAATTTAAAGGAGCAAGACAAACTCCATTTATCATTTCAATGGGGGCTCGTAAGAGCACGGGTTTTCCCATGACGTATGCCGTATCCGAGTTGAAAGGGAGGAGAATGGAGTCCTCAAAGCCCTCCGGTAAAGGTGAAAGCTCATCCTGCAATAGGGCTTTAAATTCATTGATCTCGAGGTTAGACGGAACAATAATCCGATTTAGCTGCATTGTTGGTGAGTCTTGATAGACAAAGCCGTAGTTTACGGTAAACCCAATATTAGAGCCGCTCATTTTTGCAGCTTGGATGGCATTTTCACTGTACCTTCCAAATGGATATGCGATGCTAGTTGGTTGTGGTATGCCTATTTCCTCAAAAAGCATGTTAAGCTTTTCAAAATCAGCAACTATCTCTTCATAAGTCATGATTTGCAAAAGGGGCTTGCCGTCCTGAAAATCATGGGCATCGAAGGTATGATTGCCGAATTCCACAAGGCCGCTTGCGGCCATTTCCTGTATTTGGCTGAAGGAAAGCTTCGGAATTGCATTTGGATCCTTCTCAGCTTGTGCTATTCTACTTCCTATAAGGAAAATCACTGCATTAAAATCATATTTTTTCAAAATGGGATAAGCGTAGATGTAATTTGACTCATAGCCGTCATCAAAAGTTATGAGGACCGTGTTTTCCGGCAGTTGCTTTTTATTGTGCAAAAACTCTTCAATATCTTCTAATGAAGCGGAATAATAGCCATGTTCGTAGAGGTATTCCATTTGTTCTTTAAACTCTGAAAGGGTGACTACGGTGGCCTTATTATCTTGTAAGGGTTCGGGGACAATGTGATGATAGCACAGCACTTTTATTTTGGGCTCTTGGTCATTAGTTAAAGTTTCCGAGGCAAATGTGCTTGGGGGCAGAGCTGAAATGACTGCAGAAAATATAAATGCCAGCAAAAGCAGCTTGCCGAACGAAGATTTGTGCTGAAGAGGAAAAGGCAAATCATACAACTCCTTTCTGCAAAGGGCAAAGCCGTACATTGCAATTTATAGAATTATAGTAACATATAGGCAATACAGTGTAAACCTGGTAAAGGTATGTATTAATTACAAAAGCTGCTTTTTTTGATATAATC
>LFSJ01000034.1:0-569 GCA_001512695.1 Tepidanaerobacter sp. DTU063
GCTGAAAAGCTCGATAAAGTCGGTTACCACTCGCTGGAAATGTGGGGTGGCGCTACCTTTGACAGCTGCATCCGTTTCTTAAACGAAGATCCCTGGGAAAGGCTTCGGAAAATCAAGGAAAGAGTTAAAAATACACCATTACAAATGTTGCTAAGAGGTCAAAACCTCTTGGGGTATCACCACTATGCAGATGACGTAGTTGAATTGTTTGTGAAGAAATCAGTAGAAAACGGGATAGATATCATTCGAATTTTTGATGCACTAAACGATATAAGAAATCTAAAAAAAGCCATAGAAGTAACTAAGGAAACCGGTGCCCATGCACAAGGAACGGTAGTATATACGATAAGTCCCGTTCATAACATCGATTACTACGTAGATATGGCTAAGCAGTTAGTAGAAATGGGCATTGATTCCCTCTGTATTAAAGATATGGCAGGCCTCTTAGCGCCCTATGACGCTTACGAGCTTGTATCCCGTTTAAAGAAAGAAATAAATGTACCTATACAGGTCCACAGCCACTATACCAGTGGTATGGCTTCAATGACATATCTAAAGGCTATTGAAGC
>LFSJ01000034.1:631-1176 GCA_001512695.1 Tepidanaerobacter sp. DTU063
AACTATAAAATTGACAGCGTAATAACTATGGTCGATACCATGGTACTTAACTACCAGATACCCGGTGGAATGCTTTCTAACCTCACGAGCCAATTAAAACAGCAGAATGCCCTGGATAAACTTCCAGCAGTGTTAAAAGAGGTGCCGAAAGTGCGAGAAGATTTGGGCTATCCACCATTGGTTACTCCTACAAGCCAAATAGTCGGCACTCAAGCTGTAGTCAATGTACTTACCGGTGAACGGTATAAGATGATAATTAATGAAGTGAAGAATTATGTGCGCGGCCTGTACGGCAAACCTCCTGCTCCTATAAAAGATGAAATCAAGCAAAAAATTATAGGAGACGAGGAGGTTATAACCTGTCGCCCGGCTGATTTAATAGAACCTCAACTGGAAAAATACACTAAAGAAATATCATACTACATTGAGCAAGAAGAAGACGTTTTAACATATGCACTGTTCCCACAAATTGCTGAAAAGTTTTTCAAGGAGCGCCAGGCAAAAAAATACAAAGTCGATAGCAACCTAGTCAATAAAGATGTATT
>LFSJ01000034.1:1216-16524 GCA_001512695.1 Tepidanaerobacter sp. DTU063
GTAATGCCCTTATATAAGGGTATTTTTTTATAATAGAAACCCCTTAATGCAAGTATTATGGAGGGATTGAGTTGAATGATAGTGTTGAAAGTATTAAATTGAGATTGGAAAAACTTCAAAGCAGGATAAATTCTCTTCGCATTGGACGCAGAATCCTAATGAATTTATTAATAGAACAAGAAATCGCAAAAAATGAAGAAATTCGTAAACTGACAAATGAAATTAAAAGATTGAGACGCATTCTCAAATACAACCGTTAATGGTTAACTTTACATAAAGGATTTTTTGTTTTTAAGTTGAATAGGAATACATTATAGATTTGTGCACGTGAACCATTTAAAAACAGATAAAATACAGGGAAGTGTATTTATGTTTTGTAAAGGGAAAAAAACAAGTTTAAGGTCTATTAAAGCCACAGATTTTAGTAAAATTATAGCATGGCAGGCAAATAAACATCTCAACCAATACGTAGGCGATAAGCTTCCCACATCTTTACAAGAATGTGAGGTCAGGTACTTAACATCCAATCTTTTTAACCGAATATTTGGCATCGAAGACGAAAATGGTAATTTAATAGGTGAAATCGAAATCAATCATATAAAATGGAAAGAAAGAGAGGCTGAACTTTTTCTCTATATAGGAGAAAAAGATTTGTGGGGCAAAGGTTACGGACATGATGCATTAAAAACCTTTTTAAACTACATATTTAATGAGAAAAAGTTTAAATACATATATTTAAGAGTATATGAACATAACATAAGGGCCATTAGGTGTTATGAAAAATGCGGCTTTAAAAAACGAGGCATTTTACGATTTAACAAAAACAAGATAGATAGCGATAATCTGATTTTAATGGAAATTAGTTCATCGGATTTATAAAACTTAAAACATATAAAATTCCCAACTGTAATTTTTTAGAATAGCAGCGATTATACATAAAAGTAAAAGACAGAAAAGCGGGTGATCCGGTGATTAAAAAAATTTCCGCTGCTTTCTTGATTTTACTTTTATGTGTAAGTATTACATTATTTATCGAAGATTATAACCATAAATCATTAATACCTATAGGTGTTTATTTTGGTGATATACACATTGGGGGTCTGACAATAGCAGAAGCTAGGAATGAGCTTTCTAAATTGACTAAAAACATTTTATTAAGTCATATTACTTTGACATTTGATGATTACAAATGGTCTTTCAAGGTGTCCGAACACCTTGAGATTGATGTAAACAAAAGCCTGGAAAACATAATAGCATACACACAACAGGGAAATGTGATAGAAAGATTTGCCTTAAGACAAAGGTTAAAAAGGATCCCATGGACAGTAAATCCTGTTCTAATACTCAATGAAGACAATTTTAATAACACTATTAAGAAAATAAACGAAGTAATATTTGTCGAACCGAAAAATGCTTTTTTCAAAATAGAAGCTGACAAAATATCAATAGTTGATGACGTTGAAGGTCAAATGGTAGATGAAGATGAACTGAAGGAAAAAATTACCACTAACTTGTGGTCTTCAAATAGAACATTGAGAATTCCGATAAAAAAGTTTAAAGCTGAAATTACAAAAGAAAATTTAGTTGCAATGAATATAAGGGAAAAAGTAGTCGAGTATTCCACTAAATTTAATAAATCACAAAAAGGCAGAACCGAAAATATTAAGCTCGCTGCGGAAAGAATTAACGGCTATATACTTCCACCGGGGGACTTTTTTTCTTTTAATCAAGTAGTTGGTGAACGGACTCGAGATCGGGGATACCAGGAAGCCCCGGTTTTCATTGATAATCAGACGGTTTCAGACATAGGTGGCGGTGTATGTCAAGTATCAAGCACTCTGTACAATCTTGCCTTACTTGCAAATCTTGAAATAATAGAAAGGATTAATCACTCTTTACCCGTAAGCTACGTTCCTCTGGGCAGGGATGCAACTGTAAACTATGATACTATCGACTTAAAATTTAAAAATAATACAGATGGAAACCTTCTACTGGCAGCTGAAGTTGTTGATGATACTTTAACGGTTAAGTTTTTCGGTAAAGAAAAGCTACCTTTTACAATAGAAGTAATTTCTGAAAGGGTAAAGACGATATCCCCTCCAATCACCGTGAAAGAAGATACTAATCTGCCAAAAGGTGAAATCAGAATAAAACAAGGGTCGCCAGGCTATGTAGTTAAAGTTTGGAAAACTTATATCAGCGAAGAAAGGGAAGAAAAAGTTTTAGTATCAACGGACACGTACAACCCAACGCCAACAGTGCTATATAGTGGAGTCAAAGCTGTGGAGAATCATGAATCACAAGTAACGCAAAATGGAGTTTAAAAAGACCTTGGGTCTTTTTTTCTTTATTTTGCGTTTGTTTAATGTTTAAATAAATTTATGCTATAATAAGGCATAGAATAGGAGGTTATCCTATGGCCTTAGAAGACGATATTCAACAAACCTTTACAGCAGTAGAAATTGAGCTGCCAGAAACTATAAAATTACTGCTTGAACTAAAAGACAAATTTAACATAAAAGAGTTTAATGCTGATACGATACTTAAATCTGTCAGGGATGAAGATGCACAAAAAAGGATTTTTTTGTACAACAGGATACGAGAACTACTAAATACCTGCCGGAGTTGTCCCCTTTGCCTGTCGGACTGGCATACTCAAAAGGTGCCAGGTGAAGGGCAATTAAATTCTCCGCTGGTCTTAATCGGTGAAGGTCCCGGTCTTGATGAAGATAAACTGGGCCGTCCTTTCGTAGGAAGAGCCGGCCAGCTACTAACAACTATTTTGGAAAAGCTTAATATAAATCGTGAAAAAATATATATCACCAACGTGATTAAATGCCGCCCGCCACAAAATAGGACACCAACACAAAAAGAAATCAAAGCATGCTCTCATAACCTTGAACTAGAGTTATCAATAATTTCACCAAAAGTTATTATTGCTTTAGGCGCTGTTCCCTTAAACTACTTTAAACCCGGCAGCAGCATAATGCGAGAGAGGGGCAATTGGATAGTTCACGGAGATTTCTGGATTATGCCCACTTTTCACCCTGCATATGTCCTGCGCCAACACGGAAAAACCTTAACAAAAGTTAAATGGGCGGTATGGCAAGATTTTAACAATGCAATAAAAAAATTGACAGAGTTATCTCCAGGAACTTTATCCAAGATAAGTCTTGACACAAAGGAGTGAAAACGTGAAATATAAGATTCTAACCTGGGGCTGTCAGATGAACATTCACGACAGCGAAGCAATAGCAGGTATCTTGCAAAAAATGGATTATTGCCCTGCTGATACATTGAAAGAAGCAGATGTGATTATTTTAAACACCTGTTGCGTCAGAGAAAACGCAGAGCGAAAAGTGTACGGTAGAATAGCACAGTTAAAGCAATTTAAACAGAGAAAGCCAAATTTGATACTAGCGGTTACCGGATGCATGGTCCAACAGCCTCATGTTGTGGAACATATATCAGAAAAAATGCCTTATGTCGATATTTTGTTCGGCATAAAAAATGTCCACAAGCTGCCTGAACTTATTGAAAACTCCAGGCTAGCTGAACTTCCGGTAGTTGAAGTAATGGGGGGCTCCGAGATAGAAGAAAACCTTCCCATAGAGCGAATGGACAATTCACGTGCATGGGTAACTATTACTTACGGCTGTAATAACTATTGCAGTTACTGCATTGTACCCTATGTAAGGGGAAGGGAAAAAAGCCGCAGGCCGGAAGATATTATCAGAGAAGTTGAAGGCCTTGCCAAAGAAGGTTTTATCGAGATTAACCTTTTAGGTCAGAATGTAAACTCCTATGGAAAAGATCTAGAAAAACCTGTTGCATTTCACGAACTGTTGAGAAGGGTAAACGATATAGATGGCATCAAACGTATAAGATTTTTAACTTCACATCCAAAGGATTTGTCCGATGAGCTTATATTGGCAATGAAAGAATGTGAAAAGGTCTGTGAACACATCCACTTACCAGTTCAAGCAGGAAGTACTCGAGTTTTATCAATGATGAACAGGAAGTACAGCAGGGAACATTATTTGAATTTAATTGAAAAACTCCGGGAGGCAATTCCTGATATTGCAATTTCCACTGATATTATTGTTGGTTTTCCCGGTGAAACCGAAGAGGATTTTTTAGACACTCTTGATTTGGTAAAAAAGGTGCAGTTTGATTCAGCATATACATTTATGTACTCAAAGCGCAAAGGTACTCCTGCCGCTGAAATGCCAAATCAAGTGGATGACGAAGTAAAAAAAGACCGATTAAACAGATTGATGCAAGTCCAAGATGCCATAACAGCTAAGAAAAATATGATGCTTAAAGGTACCGTTCAAGAGGTATTAGTTGAGGGAATTAGCAAAGGCAACAAAAATAGATTGTCAGGTCGCACCAGAACAAATAGACTAGTTAATTTCGAAGGCACTGAAGATTTAATTGGTAAACTGGTAAATGTAAAGATTATTGAACCGCACACCTGGTCATTATTAGGAGAGATTGTAGCAAAAAATGCGTAGGGGGTTTTTCTTTCGATGGATACTCCTATGATGAAGCAATATAAAGAAATAAAAAGTAAATACAGAGATTATATAGTTTTTTTTCGACTGGGCGATTTCTATGAAATGTTCTATGAAGATGCTCATATTTGTTCAAGAGAACTTGAAATCGCATTGACATCAAGAGATCCCCAAAATAGAGTGCCTATGGCCGGGGTGCCTTACCATGCAGCAGATCAATATATCGCTAAACTTGTATCAAAGGGCTACAAAGTGGTTATTTGCGAACAGGTGGAAGACCCAAAGCTTGCTAAAGGCATTGTTAAGCGAGAAGTAGTTAAGATTATCACACCTGGGACCATTACTGATTTAAACGCTCTTGAAGATAACAAAAACAACTATTTAGCATGTGTTTATAAACACAAAGGACGATTTGGCCTTAGCTTTGTGGATTTGATGACCGGTGAATTCAATGTTACGGAACTGACCTCATCTTACCCCTACCATGAAATCATAAATGAAATAAGTCGCTTTGAAGCAAAGGAATGCTTGGTAAGTCAGAATTTAATTGAAGACAAGCCCTTAAATAGAAACCTCAACAAAAATTTGAAGATTTATTTCACAGTAAAGGATGAAGACTACTTTCATGAAGATGAAACTATAAGCCTACTAATATCGCACTTTGGAAAAGAGAAAATAGTAAAGCTTAAAGACAAAAGATTTGCCCTAAGGGCAGCGGGTGCGTGTTTAAAATACTTAAATGAAACACAAAAATTAAACCTATCGCATATCAATTCTATTACTTACTACAAAACTTGCGATTTCATGATTTTAGATTATAGCTGCCGCAAAAACTTAGAAATTACGGAAAGCCTGTATGATGGCAAAAAAATGGGAAGCCTCTTATGGGTATTAGACAAAACTTCTACAGCCATGGGAGGTAGACTGATTAGGAAATGGCTGGAGCGGCCTCTTATTGATATTTTGAGGATTAAGGAACGGCAGGATGCGGTAGAAGAATTATTAAATGATTTCTTTTTAAGAGCAGATATTAAGGAACAGTTAAAAAATGTCTATGATTTAGAACGTTTGACCGGAAAGTTAGTTTGTGGAAATGCCAACGCAAGAGATTTACTGGCAATCAAGACTACGATAATTAGATTGCCAAGATTAAAACAGGTCATTTCCAGGTGCAGCTCTAAACTTTTACACCAAATTTACGAGCAATTAGATACGTTAGAAGATATTTATTCATTATTGGATGATTCCATTGCGGAAAACCCTCCCCTGACAATCAAAGAAGGAAATATTATAAAAGATGGCTATAATTCAGAAATAGATTTATTGAGAAAAGCATCCCGTGAAGGCAAAGCTTGGATTGCTGATTTAGAATTAAAAGAGCGGGAAAGAACCGGAATTAAATCGCTTAAAGTTGGTTTCAATAAGGTCTTCGGCTATTACATTGAAGTAACCAAATCAAATCTTGCCATGGTCCCCGATGACTATATAAGAAAACAAACACTAGCTAATTCGGAACGCTATGTAACCGAGCAATTGAAGGAATATGAAGAATTGATACTCAATGCAAATGAAAAACTACATGAATTAGAATACGATATGTTTTGTAAAATAAGAAATCAGATTATTTACGAAATCCCTAGGTTAAAACATAGCGCCTACTATTTGGCACTGCTTGATGTATTGTTGTCCCTTGCCGAAGTTTCATACAACAACAAATACGTAAAACCTGAAATAACCTTAAGTGATGAAATAAACATAACTGACGGAAGGCATCCCGTTGTTGAGCTAACTCAAAAAGAAGAGCTGTTTATTCCTAATGACACGCATATAAATTGCAGCGATAATTTAATTTCTATCATTACGGGGCCAAACATGGCAGGTAAGTCTACATATTTGAGACAGGTGGCTTTAATCGTTATAATGGCACAAATTGGCTGTTTTATACCTGCAAAAAAAGCCCAAATTGGTATTGTCGACCGGATTTTTACTCGCATTGGTGCCTCAGACAATTTAGCAATGGGGCAAAGCACTTTCATGGTAGAAATGACTGAAGTGGCTAACATACTCAAGAGCGCGACCGGAAAGAGTCTTTTAATATTGGATGAGGTGGGCAGGGGTACAAGCACTTTTGACGGTTTATCAATCGCTTGGGCAGTCATAGAATTTATACAAAAGAAATTGAAATGCAAAACACTTTTTGCAACTCATTACCACGAATTAACGGCTCTAAAAAGCTTAAATGGCATTAAAAACTATAAGATTACCGTTAAGGAAAAAGGTGAAGATATAATCTTTCTTAGAAAAATCGTGCCAGGTGAAGCTGACAAAAGTTACGGTATTCAAGTAGCAAGACTTGCCGGTGTCCCAAGTTCCGTGATCAATAGAGCAAAAATACTTCTCGAAAGTTTAGAGCAAAATCAAGCAAACAATAGAGCAGTTGCACCGGAAATTGCAGCTGCAGATGACAATACTCCCATGGAGAATCAATTAAGCCTGGAACATTTACGAAATCAGGAAATAATCGAGAAAATAAAAGCCTTAAATATTGATACTATTACTCCCATCGAAGCTCTAAACTTTTTATATTCAATAAAAAAGCAATTTATTTAAGAGAAGGGAAAATTGATTTATGGGTAAGATCAATATTCTAGAGCAGGATATAGTTTCAAAAATTGCTGCCGGTGAAGTTATAGAGCGACCGGTATCGGTAGTAAAGGAACTTGTAGAAAATTCCATTGATGCCGGCAGTAAAAATATTGTTATTGAAATTGAAGAAGGCGGGAAAAAAAGCATAAAAGTGATAGATGACGGCGAAGGCATGTCTGCTGATGATGTAAAGCTGGCTTTTAAACGGCATGCGACCAGTAAAATCAAAAACGTCGATGACATATTTAACATAAAGACTCTGGGTTTTAGAGGAGAAGCTTTAACAAGCATCGCTGCAGTTTCTAATCTTTCATTGCAAACAAAAACTGAAGGAGAATCTGTAGGCACGATTTGCAAAATTAGCGGTGGCGAAATAAAGGAATTTGGAGAGATTGCCACTAACAAGGGCTGCATCGTAGAGGTTAATAATCTGTTTTTTAACACTCCTGCGCGGTTAAAATTTTTAGGCAATGCCACTTATGAGTCTTCACGGATTACCGATTTGATTTCAAAATTGGCCATCGGGAATATAGGCATTTCCTTCCGGCTCACTATGGATGGCAAGGAGATTTTTTATTCAAGCGGAAACGGCGATTATAAGGAATTAATTGCTAAAATATACGGTGTTAACCTGGCAAGGGAAGCAATACAAATCGAAAAGGACTTCGATAATGGCAAAATATGGGGATACATTTCCGCTCCCAGTTTTAATAGGGGCAATCGTTCAGGTGAAACTTTTTTTGTAAATGGGCGTTTCGTCAAAGATACTAGCCTTTCCTCCTGTCTTGAAAGGGCGTATAAAACCGCATTACCGGTTAAACGTTTCCCAATAGCCCTTGTTTTTATAAACATTGACAATTCCATGGTAGACGTTAATGTACACCCATCAAAAATGGAAATTAAGTTCCGAGACCAGAACCAAGTTCACCAAGCCCTTTATTACGCTGTAAATGATGGTCTAAAAAGGCATGTTCTTATACCCAAAGAGACCTTTGATTGGTCCCGTATGAAAAAAGAACCGAGAAGTACTCAAGGTTCTCAGTTAAATTTTGAAACTATTATGTTGCCAAAAAGTGAATATAATACCAATAATTTCAGCAAAATATATGACAGGAGAACAGATTCTGAAACTTTTATAAAAGAAGCTCCGGTTATAAAGAAGGAAGTGCACGTTGACAAAACTCATGAATTTACTCCGGTGACTGAAGCCACTGACGTATCCAAAAAATTTGAGTACAAAAGGATTCTAGGTCAGCTATTCAATACATATATTGTTGTTGAAGGCCAGAATGAGTTCTATTTAATTGATCAACATGCCGCCCACGAAAGAATATTATATGAGCTTTTTTCCAAGCGATATACAAGAGCAACAGAAACACAAGTTTTAGTTGCACCTCAGGTTATAAGTTTATCACCCCAGGAGATGATGCTGATAGAATACTATGGAGATGATATTATAAAACTTGGTTTTGATTATTCGGTCTTTGGAACTGACTCCATTCTTGTAAGGGCAGTGCCTTATATATTTAACAAACCTGTGGATCCCATGGCCCTTCGCGACGCTCTTGACAGAATAAATAACAATGAATATTCAGGATTCCCAGAAAATGAAAGGTTAATAATATCAATGTCGTGTCATTCTGCTATAAGAGCGGGCGATACTTTGTCTCAAATAGAAATGGAAGAATTGATTCAGCAGCTTGTCAATACTCAAGGCCCTTATACATGCCCCCATGGCAGACCAACTATAATATCCATCACTATAAATGAACTAGAAAAAATGTTCAAAAGGACCTAAAGTCAAATGAGCAAAGAACTATTAGTAGTAATTGTGGGGCCTACAGCAGTAGGAAAAACCGAAATTGCCATAGAAGTGTCTAGGAAAATTGATGCAGAAATTATATCTGCTGATTCAATGCAAATATATCGTTACATGAATATAGGAACGGCAAAACCGACTTTGGAAGAACGCAAAGGAATAATTCACTACATGATTGATATTATAAATCCAGATGAAATTTTTAGCGCTGCAGACTTTCAAGCAAGGGCCAAAGATTGTATAGAGAATATCCATAGACGGAATAAAATTCCGCTCATGACCGGGGGCACAGGTTTTTATATAAATTCCGTATGTTATGACTACGCCTTTTCCGATGCCCAAAGAGATGATTCCTTTCGAAAACAATTGCAAAAGCAAGCAAGACAATACGGCAATCAATACTTGTACGAAAAACTAGAAAAACTGGACCCTGTTGGGGCCAAAAAAATACATC
This sequence comes from Tepidanaerobacter sp. DTU063, assembly GCA_001512695.1. Taxonomy (GTDB): domain Bacteria; phylum Bacillota; class Thermosediminibacteria; order Thermosediminibacterales; family Tepidanaerobacteraceae; genus DTU063. Next base: position 10,653 of record LFSJ01000034.1, read on the forward strand.
CCAACAATTTACGCAGAATTATCCGCGCTATAGAAGTATCAATAAAAACAGGAAAACCTTTTTCATATTACGAAGAAGAGACGAAAAAACAAGAAAGTCCTTATGATTTATTAATGTACGGCTTGACAAGACCTAGAAAAGAACTATATCAGCGCATTAATCAAAGAGTTGTAAATATGATAAATGCAGGTTTCGTAGAAGAGGTGAAGAGGCTTTTAAAAATGGGATATGGTCCGGAACTAAATTCAATGCAGGGTCTAGGTTATCGTCAAATAATTGACTATCTATATGGTAAAACGACTCTTAATGAGGCCATTAACTTAATATCTAGAGATACGAGGCGTTATGCGAAGCGCCAATATACATGGTTTTTGAGGGACAGGAACATTGTATGGCTCGACGTCTCAAAAGAAGGAAAAGAGAAAATAATATCAAATATTGTTAAAGATATTGAAGGGAAATTAAAAAATACCTAGAATATTAAATAAAACAACAATATGAGGGGGACCCGTAATGACAAAAGTACAAATAAACCTGCAGGATAGTTTTTTAAATCAAATAAGAAAAGAAAACATTCCTGTAACAATTTATCTCATTAATGGTTTTCAGTTAAAAGGCTTAATAAGAGGTTTTGATAATTTTACTGTTTTTCTCGATTCCGATGGAAAACAACAGCTAGTATATAAGCATGCTGTTTCGACTATTACGCCTTTTAAAACTGTATGTTTTAATCAGGGTGCACAAGAACAAAAAAAATCAGATGAAGAATAGGTATTCTATAAAAGGAGCTGCTGCTCCGGGCAAATGTTCGGATGCAGCAGCTCCTTTTAATTTTATTAGAAATAATATCTGTAACCTAAACTTACTGTTGTGCATAGGATAAATTGATATGGTATTTTATGAGGTGATCCTATGGCCGATAAGGAAAAGGATAGAATAAATAATCCACATCAAATCTACGAAATGCTAATCAATGGAGCAATAACTCCTGGTCAAGCAATAATAATGTTTAACGAATTAGATAATAGTAAAAAGCCAATGGGAAAAGCTGTTGATGAAGAAAGTTTAGATGAAGTGATGAGAGAACTTGATCAGCTAATTGGCCTTTCTAAAGTAAAATACTTAGTAAAAGAAATTCAAGCTTTTGCTCAAATTCAGAAAAAGAGGCAAGAAGCAAAACTTTTGGCAGAACCTCAAGTTTTACATATGATTTTTAAAGGAAATCCAGGCACAGGGAAGACAACGGTTGCGAGATTACTAGGGAAAATGTTTAAGCATATGGGGATTCTTCAAAAAGGTCATACCGTAGAAGTGGAACGGGCTGATCTGGTGGGAGAATATATTGGACATACTGCTCAAAAAACCCGCGAGCAAATTAAGAAGGCTTATGGAGGGATATTGTTTATAGATGAAGCATATTCTTTAGCAAGGGGAGGAGAAAAGGACTTTGGCAAGGAAGCCATAGACACCTTAGTGAAAGCCATGGAAGATTACAAAGATAATCTCATTGTGATTTTAGCCGGATACAAGGATGAAATGGAGTGGTTTTTGCAAACAAATCCGGGCTTAAGATCCAGGTTTCCCATTCAAATCGAATTTAACGACTACAGTGTTGATGAATTGATGGAAATTGCCAAAATGATGGTTGAAAAAAGGCAGTACAAATTTAGTCCCGAAGCGTTAATCACATTTGAAAGGCTATTACAAAACAGCAAGAGTGATAGAAACTATGATAAATTGGGGAATGCTAGACTTGTTCGCAACATGATAGAAAAAGCTCTCAGGCGTCAGGCACTGCGCCTTGTAAATCAAAAAAGAATCTCCCGCGAAGACCTACTTCAAATTAAACCTGAGGATATTTCGGAGGTGCCAATGAATCAATGAAGCAATGCACGATAATAGGAAAAACAAATGTGGGGAAAACACTGTTTTTGATAAGTTTTGCAGAGTATTTGGGACCTAAAACTTTTGATATAGACTTTGTGTACAGCGATGGAACTAAAAAAACCAAAAGAATTTCTTACAAAAGCGCTATTTCACGCCTTGTTGATGAACAACCTCATAAAACAAGGTGTATACAGGCTATAACGCTTAATATGCCAATGGGGAAGGGGAAGAAAAAAATAAAAATTATAGATACTGCCGGGTTTATAGACGGCATACATCCCGATATAGAAGTGCGAAAAGCCATCTCCCAAACACTATCGATTATACGTGATTCAGATGTTATTCTTCATATAATTGATGCTCATGCTGCAAGAAATAAAGACTTGCCCAGCTCAATGGGTGAAGTGGACTATCAAATTGCTCAATTTGCCCAATTAAAGAGGGGTTACGCAATTTTGGCAAATAAAATGGATCTTCCGGAAGCACAAGAGGGATATAGAAAGATAAAAGAAGAATTCTCCGGCCATGTAATATTTCCTGTGTCTGCACTATATAAAAAGGGTTTTAAAGAGGTGAAAACTTTTGTCCTTCGAAACATCTGACGTATACTTCTTGAAAAAAGTTTTTAGTATTCTCATAACAGGTATTGTAATAAAAATAATGGATGACTATTTTGATCAGGACATTGACGCCCTAGAAAAACAGCCGAACATTTATATGGCCATGGAATACGGCGGCTTGCCTTACACATTATTACTATTTTCACTGGCATTCATGTTGGACCCTATCACCGCTTTAAGTTTATTTTTTTCCAGCTTTGCCATTGGAATGGTGGGACATTTAACCGTAAAAATGCCTTCAGGACTTTACGGATATCATGAAAGCATCATAGTTGTTTTGTTAGGCTTTGTCCTGCTTAAACTTGAAATGCTATCATCTTTGTTTATAGTAATGGTTATCCAACTGTGGGACGATTATTTGGATTACGAAAAAGACAGAATGAATAAATACAATTTAGCATTTCAGCTAGGCAAAGTGGAATGCCTGCTGCTGGCCGTTATTTTATTTCTTTTGACTGCCTATTTTGATTACATAAAAGCTATAGCATCAATAATTGCAATGCACGTTATTGTTTACATAATACGATTGTTGCCCGACAATCAAAAACCTATATAAAAAGGGGAGAAGCATATGCCTTTTGATAAAATAACACTGATCGCAGCGCTAGCGATTACGGTTTGTCTATTTGGGTATGCTTTGGGAAGAAGGGTCGGAAAACAAGAAGGAATAAAGGAGGGTATGAGTATATTGCCTCTAGAATGGAGAAGACAACTAAACGAAACATCTGTCTGCCCGCTATGCAGTCTACGGTTGAACCAACACAAAAATTGTGATAATATACATAGTCGAGATTGAAAGTGATAAAGAGGGAAATAGATGTCTGAAAATTTAGGTTTTAAGATTGAGAATATCGTTTCAAAAGAATTTGGCATAAGTCCTAAGCTTATTAAAATGTCAGAGATGGTCTCAAAAGAGATTGTTCCTTTACTAGAAGAAATCGAAAGAATAGTTGAATTTAACCAAATTAAGGTGCTTTCGGCAATGAAACGATCCTATTTAAGCGATTACCACCTTACAGGCTCTACCGGATACGGTTACAGTGATATAGGAAGAGATACAATAGACCAGATTTATGCAGATGTTTTCAAGGCCGAAGATGCCCTTGTGCGCCCTCACATTGTATCGGGTACCCATGCTATAACTCTGTGTATTCAAGGAGTTTTAAGACCAGGTGATGAACTTTTAAGTGCCACGGGTGCACCCTACGATACTTTAAAAAAAGTATTGCTGGGGAATCATTACGGCTCATTAAAAGATTTTGGCATAACATATAGGGAAGCCAGTTTAAAAAACCAAAAACCCGATTATGATGCCATTAGAGAAAACATAAATGAAAAAACTCGGATGGTTTTAATTCAACGCTCTAGAGGTTATAGCTTAAGGCCTAGTCTTAGCATTGACGAAATAGAACACCTTATCAAATTTATTAAAAGTATTAAACATGACATCATATGTTTTGTAGATAATTGTTATGGTGAATTTGTTGAGGCAAGAGAACCTATAGAAGTAGGTGCGGATTTGTGTGCCGGTTCCCTCATAAAAAATCCGGGGGGTGGGGTTGCGCCTACGGGAGGCTATGTGGTAGGTAAAAGAGACTTAGTTAGGCAGTGCGCATATAGGCTGACAGCACCGGGGCTTGATAAAAGCATCGGTTCAGCATTGTTTTCCAACCATCTAATAGCCCAAGGACTTTTTTATTCACCGAAGGTAGTGGGTGAGGCTTTAAAAGGGGCTGTATACACTTCTCGAATGATGGAAAAACTCGGCTTTGAGGTAAGTCCAAGGTTCGATGAAAAACGATGTGATATCGTAACTGCTGCAATATTGGGAGAAGAAGATGCATTAATAAGCTTCTGCAGAGGTATTCAAAAAGCAGGGCCAGTGGATTCTCATGTTCAACCTGAACCTAGTGCCATGCCGGGCTATGAACATAAAGTGATTATGGCAGGAGGAAGCTTCATACAAGGCTCTTCCATTGAGCTTAGCGCTGACGGTCCACTCAGGGAACCATATGCGGTATACGTACAAGGAGGCCTGAATTTTGCTCATGTAAAAATAGGGATTATGAGCGGCCTTCAAGCTCTAATGGATAGCGGCAAGCTCACATTATAAAAATTTTATCATCAATAAAAATAAAAGATGTGACAGAGTAGATTTCTGTCACATCTTTTCTTCACTTATGGTAGTATAAATAAAAGAAAAAATTACATTCTCCTAAAAAGTCCAACGACTTTACCGAGTATTTTTAAGTCTTTCACTATGATTGGAGCCATAGAAGGATTCTCGGGTTGTAAACGAATATAATCAGTTTCCTTATAGAATCTCTTTATAGTCGCTTCATCATCCAAAAGAGCAACGACAATATCGCCGTTTTCTGCAGTGTTTGTGGATTGAACCAAGACATAATCACCGCTAAAAATACCAGCATTAATCATGCTATCTCCTTTTACAGACAGCATAAACACTTCAGCATCAGGTAACATTTCTTTCGGCAAGGGGAAAACACTTTCAATATTTTCTTGGGCTAATATGGGTTCTCCTGCAGTAACTTTACCTATAAGAGGCACATCAATCAAATCTTTGTTGGCAATCACATTCATAATCTCGATGGCCCTAGGTTTTTGAGGATCACGCTTTATGTATCCTTTTTTCTCCAACTGGACCAGGTAGCCATGAACTGTGGCGGTGGATTTTAAATTTGTTGCTGCACAAATTTCTCGCACTGACGGGGGATAACCTCTTTCCCTAAAAAAGTTATGTATATAATCCAATATTTGTTTTTGCCTTGCGGTCAAATCTTCGTACATGAACTAAAACACCCCGTATTTTTTATTAAATTATACCACAATAAAAATAAATTTAAAACACTTGTTTGAATTTGAGCTAGACTCCTTTGAGTTGATTGTATAATATATAATTCGAAACGAAATGTTAATTGAAGAAAACAGGAATGGCCACAAAAACAGAGTATACTTAAAAAAATGTAATTTAATTAACGTCCGATAATATATCTTATGTAAACTTTTCTGTTTTTCCTCCAATAAAACAAGTTTATTACACCACAATTGCTGCAACTATCACTACAAATGCGGTATCCTTTTCTATTTGTTGTAAAAAATAAAACAACCCATAAGGTTATGGGTTTAATGCAGAGTTTATCATTTTTTAATGGCAGGGGAGACAGGACTCGAACCCGCAACCAACGGTTTTGGAGACCGCTACTCTACCAATTGAGCTACTCCCCTGCGCCTTTTATATTATACAATACTTTACTTATAATGTCAAAGTTTTTATATCTAAAGTTGTAGTTATTCTATGATAATGTCATATTGAATTTATTCTGTTAAAATGTCATGTATGCGAG
>LFSJ01000127.1 GCA_001512695.1 Tepidanaerobacter sp. DTU063
CATCAACTTGTGCCACGTGGAGTGTGTAGTATTGATTACAAAGCTGTAAGTATTTATTTAAGAGGGTTTCCAGAATTACATCTAAGTTGTCTACTCAACCTAAGGGGCTAAAATACGTACACGGAAACATATCGAAGAGGTATTTTGGGGGNNGAATTTGAACCCAAAATAGGAAGAGTTGAGTTGACAGAATAGATAACGGGAATTTTTGATAGGGTTGAGGAGACAGAATGGATGATAAACTTAGTTCCATACTGAGGCCTGAATTCAATTGATGTGACTTCTTCTTGTAGAATTAAAATCAGAATTAGAGGTTGATAACAATCTATTAAGATTATGAGAATGAAAGTACTGTCCTAATTAAGGATAGTGTTTTTTCATTTTTTACACTTTATTTTTCGAAGGAATTCCTTTACATATGAAGAATAATTCGATATAATTAAAGCAATAATAAAAATAGACTTCATAACATGAGAAAATAACTTTATAATTAAAGAAATTATAGCGCAAATTAAAGAGGTATCTGTAATGGTAGGATATACTCAACTCGTAAAACTAAACACCTTTAGAATGGATGATGTATACAAGCTTGTTGGGAACAAAAAGACTGCATCTTCCCTTGTTCTTCGTTTGTCAAAAAAAGGTTTGGTGAAGAAAATCAGAAATAATTTATATACATGTATCAATGTAGCCGATGGGCAGCCTGT
>LFSJ01000150.1:0-2893 GCA_001512695.1 Tepidanaerobacter sp. DTU063
CCGGAACTTCGAGAAATAACGAAGGGACATTTTGTAGCATGCCATTACGTATAACAGGGGATATACCTTTGATTATCCTGCATGGGAGGTCGGCTAAATGCTGGTGTTGAAAAACGCAACAATTCTAACCATGGTTGACCCAGCATTTGTAGGAGATATTGCTATACAAGATAGGAAAATCCATGCTTTAGGTAAAAAGCTGGACTATGAGGACGCTGAGATAATTGATCTAAGGGGATGTTATGTGCTGCCGGGCTTTATTGATGCACATTCACACATTGGCTTATTTGAATCGGGGACGAGGGAGACGGAGCATAATGAAAGGACAAATCCCATAACACCACATATGCGTGCTATTGACGGAATAAACCCGGCTGATATTGCTTTTTATGAAGCCCGAAGTTCGGGGTTTACAACCTGTGTCACGGGTCCCGGAAGTATTAATCTTATCGGTGGTACATATGCTGCCGTTAAAACCTATGGCAATATAGTTGACAAAATGATTTTACGATACCCGGTTGCGATGAAAGCGGCTCTCGGAGAAAACCCAAAGTTTCGTTATACAGAACGAAAAATGTCTCCTCATACACGTATGGCTTCGGCAGCAATCATTCGTGAAGCCCTGATTTCAGCGATTGAATATGGCGAAAGACTAAAGCTGGCGCAAGATAATCCCGAAAAAAAGGTAGAACGCAATCCAAGGTGGGAGGAGTTATTAGCTGTTGCTAGAGGCGAGCTCCCCATGAAATTTCATGTACATCGGGCAGATGACATAGCAACGGCAATCAGGATAGCCAATGAATTCGGACTTTATTATACTCTCGATCACTGCACCGAGGGATATTTGATTACAGATTATTTGAAAGAACAACTGAATGGGCGGTGCAAAGGAGTTATCATTGGCCCTCTATCTAATTACAAGAACAAACTTGAGGTGAAGAATAAAGCAGGGCATAAACTAGCAAAAAAATTATATGATGCAGAGATTCCCTTTGCGATAGCAAGCGATTTTCCGGTATTAACCTATGAAGCTATGCTGGCATCGGTTGCTTTATCGGTAAAGGAAGGGTTGCCGGAAGAAATAGCTCTAAAGTCGATTACACTAGAGGCGGCCAAAATCACCGGTATAGATGACAGGGTTGGAAGCCTCGAGGTTGGTAAGGATGCTGATCTAGCAGTTTTTTCCGGAAATCCTCTTGACTACAAATCCTATTGCCAAATGACCATAATCAATGGTGAGATAGTCTATAGGAAGGTATTTTGATATAATAAAGTTTATTCTGAGAACGAAACTCTGGTCGATCTATAAAAAAATTTATAAAAACCCTTGACATAATTTAAAATCATGGTAGAATACATAGAAACACCCAAAAACAGCAGGGTTCTTTATACGTATGTCATAGGGAGTGTACCTAGGGTTCCGGCCAAAAAGGCGTCTGCGACCGAGCGGTACAATCTAAGGTTTTCCTTAGAACACCGTGAGAATAAAAATCTCCAGCGGCAGGTTCCTATGTGGAATTTCCCGTTGGGTTTTTTATTATAAAAATACAAATGGCCATATTACGGAAATGTAATGATGGAGAGTATGGCAAAGAAAGTGGCACAGAGAGCCGGGCAAGGTGAAAGCCGGTCCACCGTATTTGTTCATTCTCGCTCCTGAACAGTTCGGGCGAAATACGAGTAGTCCGAGACCGCAGCGTTGCGTTAAAATGAAGTAGCAATCTACTTCCCGAGGCCGAGACCGCAAGGTCTTAGGCAAAACAGGGTGGTACCGCGAGGAAACCCCTCGTCCCTGAGAAAGATTCTCAAGGCGAGGGGTTATTTTATATCATTTTACAATAAGGTGGTGACTTAAATTGAAAATTACTGGAGCTGAAGCTTTAGTTAAATCCCTTGAACTCGAAAATGTAGAAATTATCTTTGGATATCCCGGAGGTGCTATACTTCCAGTATACGATGCCCTCAACAATTCGAAAATAAAACATGTTTTGACCCGCTTTGAACAGGGAGCTGCCCATGCGGCCAGCGGCTATGCCCGCGTTTCAGGCAAGGTAGGCGTGTGCATGGCCACATCAGGCCCAGGTGCTACAAACTTAGTGACGGGAATTGCCACTGCATACATGGACTCCATTCCCATAGTTGCAATAACCGGCCAGGTATCTACAAGCGTTATAGGCAGGGACGTCTTTCAGGAAGTGGACATTACCGGTGCCACGGCACCCTTTACCAAGCACAACTACCTCGTGAAAAACGCCGAAGACATTCCCCGCATAGTCAAGGAAGCATTTTATATTGCTTCAACGGGCAGGCCGGGTCCCGTGTTAATAGACCTGCCGAAGGATGTCGCACAAACGGTAATAGATTTCAAGTATCCTAAAAATATCGTGTTAAGGGGATACAAACCCACTGTGATAGGCCATCCCCTACAGGTAATCCGGGCAGCCGAGATGATAAACGATGCGGAAAGACCCCTGATTTGTGCTGGTGGGGGCATTAATTCTGCAAGAGCTGAAAAAGAGCTGAAAAAGCTTGCCGAAAAGGCAAATATCCCCGTTGTGACAACGCTGATGGGAACGGGAGCCTTTCCGGCAGATCATTCCCTCTATGTGGGCATGATTGGCATGCACGGAGTAGCTCCGGCCAACAAAACTGTAGCCGAATCCGATTTAATAATTGCAGCTGGTGCTCGATTTGCGGATCGAACCATCGGCCAGATGGAGGGCTTTGCTCCGAAAGCCAAAATAATCCACATTGACATCGATCCCGCGGAGATTGGGAAAAATATACCGGTAGATACGCCGATTGTGGGAGATGTAAAACAGGTTTTATCAGAAGTAGAAAAACATGTTGCCTCAAAAGACAAAGGGGACTGGAACAACTATGTGGATAGCTT
>LFSJ01000150.1:2977-3177 GCA_001512695.1 Tepidanaerobacter sp. DTU063
GGAGCTCAATTTGCAAACGGGGAAAAGATGGTAATCAATATTTGCGGCGATGGAAGTTTTCAAATGAACTTGCAAGAAATGGCCACCGCCGTGGAGAATAATCTTCCCATAAAAATAATTCTTTTTAACAATCAGGGTTTAGGGCTGGTTCGTCAACTGCAGGAGTTTTACTGCGATAAACGCTACAACCAGGTGCACTT
>LFSJ01000182.1 GCA_001512695.1 Tepidanaerobacter sp. DTU063
ACATTAGACGATAAGACAGTTGTGGAAGCAGCAAGAAACGCATATAGTACCTTGACAGAAGCCCAACAAGCACTGGTTACGAACCTAGAAAAACTAAAGGCTGCCGAAGCCAAGATAGCGGAGCTTGAAGCGGAGCGAGCAGCTACCGAAGAGGCTAACAAGTTTAAAGACAGCCATGCTGAAGCTTTAGGTTTAACAGTAGAGGCAATAACAATAGACGATAAGGGCGCGGTTAAAGCGGCCTTAGAGGCATATGAGGACCTGTCGGAAGCAGTGCAAGCGAAGCTAAGGGAAGAAAAAGATTTGCTTGATAGTTTGCTTGCGAAAATAGAGGAGTTAGAACAACAGGCGGCGGATGACGAAGAGGCAGCCGGTAAAGTTAAAGCTTTGATAGAGGCGTTACCGGCGGTACAAGATTTAGTATTGGATGATAAGGAAGCGGTGGAGGAAGCCCGGAATGCTTATGATGCTTTAACTAAAGCTCAACAAAAATTGGTTACTAATCTTGCTATGTTAGAAGCTGCTGAAGCAAGGATGGCTGAACTACAAATTACCGTTAATCATATTGGAGATGAAACTCTAGGTGATTTGTATATTGTCAACAGGGAATACACCGATAACAGTATCAAAAGCGATGCCATCGGGCCTGTAACACTCAAAATTGGTGACAAAGACGTTACCGAGGATTTCGATTTCACGTTCTATGACGTTGAAGGCGGCAAAAAAATTACTTCATTTAACCTTAGTAACGGCGGAAGTACCTTTAAGGCTTACATGGTAGCCACTAGTGAAGAGTATAACGACGTTTCAGCTAATGTGATTTTCAAGTACGGATCGGTGACCATCGGGAACAACGATACTTACTATACTATAGAGGATGCCCTGGCCCAGGCAGGCTCCGGGGTGGTGTACGTTAACTATAACACATCTTTTGCCGATCCGGAGGTGGCACAGGTTGCCTACGGAACCACGAGGCACACCATTAAAAAAGGTGTCACGGTATTACTTCCTTATAGTGAAGCGTTAAGTCAGAAAACGGATGATACTCCTAGTGGTACTGGAGGGGCCGTTGCTAGAAACAATGCTTATGTTGATCTAAATATTCCCGGAGGAGTCGAATTGCAGGTAAACGGTGTCCTTACCGTCAATGCAATGCGTGCTTCAATTAGCACAAAATATTGTGGACACGTTACTGGGTCAAACTATGCCCAGCTGCACCTGGCAAAAGGGAGTCAGATTACTGTTGCAAATGGTGGTACCCTTCATTGCATAGGTTTTATTTATGGGGAAGGCACAGTGGAGGCAATGTCGGGTTCAACAATATATGAACCCATGTTTATTAAATCCTTTAGGGGTGGAACGGCAACTAGTAGGGTTGGCTTAGATGTTTTTCCATTTGATCAATATACCATCAATAATATTGAGGTAGATCTAACGATTAACAGTGGTGCAAGGCATATTACTAGGGTGTTAGTTTATATGAGTTCCAAATATTATAAGGGTGATCTTGATCTTATCGGAGCAGATGAAAACCATTTAATCCAACTAACCGATGGTCAATTAATCAAAAGTTATGACACAGAAACGGGTCAACTCAAGTTCGATTTCCACGGAGATGCAAGTATTAACATAGGTAAAATCAACGTGTCAGGTATAACTGCCGATAGCGATGGTAAAGACATGCCTTTTGATGGTACGTGGCGTTTCAATGTTGCACCGGGTAGTAATGTTGTTATAGATTCGTGGGTAGCGCTATTGCCTGGTGCGGAAATGAGCATCGAACCCGGGGCCAATATTACCATTACAGAAAATGGGAGATTGACGGTATTCGACCCTTATGAACACTTGGACGATTATAATGATTATCCCAACCGTGTCGAAAACTATTACCGCGTCGCTCCGATTTTTGACTATGATGCTGATACGCCAGCCAAATTAGTTGTTGATGGAACACTGACTCTGGAGGGTGGTTTAGCTGGAAGAGTTCATGTTGGTGGTAATGGTTTAATTGATCAAAAGGAATCGGCTTCCACCGCCTATGATTTCAAATATGTTACAGGTACCCAATTTAGTGCAAGTTTTAACTCAAGGGAAGTTAGTTTATGGGAAGCTGATGATACTACCATAAATGTAGTTGCAGACAAAGATTCGGTGAAGTCGGGGAGTGAGGTGGACATAGCGATTAGGGCCATAGTCAAAGACAAGGACAACAATCCCCTACAAGGCATTAAGGTTGAATTCACCGGTGGGAAAGGCCAATGGGATAAAAAAGAATCGATTACAGGTAAGAACGGAAAAGTAGAAGCTGTTTATACTACAAGCAAGGAAGAAGAGATTGGCACTCTCGCCTTAGTAGCCACAGTTAAAAACAGTGATATAGCTGGTGAAATAACAGCCAAGGCCAATATCGAAATTTCAGAGTCTAGCAGTGGATGTCCCCTCATTTATTCATTCGATGGACAAGGGTTCTACCTAGAGCATGAACCTGTGCCGACATCAGCTAATAAAGCATTTGAAGGGACAACTTTTGGCACACTGCGAAAATTAAAGGAGATTGATGGCCAGTATCATATCAGAGTTGGAGAGGATGACACGTCAGAGACTTATGTCAATGGAGTAAACCTTTATGCAGTTGAATATGTGGCTGGAGATGATATCAAGGAAGTATTTGTTGATATAAACGGAGAGCCACACACGATACGTGATAGGATCGCACCAAAATCTTTTATAGATTCGGGAGGTAAGGACTGGATCGAAGAATTAACAACTGATGGTAAACTTGTTTCAGCACCCGGTTTAAGTATGCTTGAGCAAGGTCAGTATGTAGAAACCTATATTGCTACCTTTGACTTGCCCGAAGATGCATCTGATATGGGCAAACTGATGATTAGAACGCAGGAAACCAACATGACTGTCAATTTCGTTGAATGGTATCATGCGCTAATTGATGGCTGTAACAACGTCTGGTGGCTTGAAAGAGCCTTGCAGGCAACCGACCGTACCTGGGGAATTATTGACGCCATTGGATTGTTAGGGCTTGACGTCGAACTATGGAATGGAACGGAATGGGTCTATCAAGGAACCGTGGCAAGTGGCTCCCACTTCTTTGAGGAGTTTTTGATTCCGATTAATCTCAGCTTGTTAGGAGATGGAGTGGATGAAGTTAAAGTACGCTTCAAATCGGGTTCAGGATTCGTCATGTTTGATCAGGTCAGCATGGACTTTTCTCCTGATCAACCCATGACTGTTTATCCTCTAGATCTCCAGCAAGTGCTGCGTAACGGAAATGACGACGTGACTTCAGTTGTAAGTAATATTGATGATCAAAGAGTTAAGCTGCAAAAAGGTGACTATCTTGATCTGTTCTTCCTGGCTCCAGACCTGGCAGATGGCTATGAGAGGGGACTTTTTGTTGACTTCACAGGCTATTACCATTGGGGTCTGGAATCAAAAACGCATCCTATAGTTAATACTTTGGACGGGCTCACATACGAAGAAATCATAACATCTGTACTATCAGTTCAGCCTGAAGCGGCAGAGACGGTAGAGGTTCTTGAATGGCTCTTTGATTTGACGAAATCTACATTAGGTAAGTCCATGGAGTACAAGATAGAGAATATTTATGTCGGTCATGCACTACCCTGGATGAAGGAAAATCTGTGGCAGCAGAATGATTAAATAGCTTTTTTCAGGTAATGCCGAAAGGATGAAATAGCCCCGTGGGAAAGCAAGTAATTAAGCTCTCTCACGGGGCTTTCCCTTATCCCCAGCAACCCTTGGGAGCTATTAAGCTTTTAATGGCTGGGTTTTTTTGTTTTTGTGCGGTGGGGGAGGAGTTCTTGGGCTACCCGGTAGAACAGGGGACGGTTCTATGTTTGATATCCCCTTTCATAATAAAAACTAAAGGAAAGGGGGATTCTCTATGCCAAGGGCAGCAAGGAAAAAGCTCAACAAACATTTATCACATAATGTTAAGAGGAATAAACCAACAGAATATATTTGCAGATGATGAAGACCGGGATAAAGCGAAAACTGAGTAGGTCAGGTATGAATTGGTGAGCCCGGAACTCGGCTACAATAAGCTTTGAATATATTGATAAAAAACAACTTTTCATGTATGCTAAATGCAAGCAGAGGAATTTTAAGGAGCAAGGAGGTAGGAAAAAATGAGAGAGGTATCTCGTTGGAGAGTACTTGCTTTTATCTATATTTTTATGCTAGTGTTTGCCGTAACTTTTCAAGGTATTCCACCGGTGCTTGGCTTTATCGTATCATCACTGGGAATTTCCTATGCCAAAGCGGGGACTCTCATGAGTTTTTTTGGTCTTCCTGGGATTTTTATTTCTATTCCCGGAGGTATCTTGGCTGATGTTTATGGTTCAAGATATGTAGGAATGGTGTCATTAGTCATTACCCTGGTAGGTTCCTTGCTGGTTGGGTTTGGAAACAGTTATTTTATACTCGTTATCGGCAGGATCATTTCCGGTATTGGCGCCTTAACGATTGCCATTATTGCTCCCCGGACGTTGTCTCACTGGTTTGAAAAAGAGGATTTGGGTATTGCAATGGGGATTTTTAATACGGCGATGCCTTTAGGCACCATTTTAACACTGAATATTTTCGGCCGCCTAGCAGCTGTAAAGGGGTGGAGGTTCCCCATTCTTGTTACATCGTTTTATTGCTTATTAATTCTTGTAATGTTTTACTTTAAGTATCCTAGTTTACCAGGAGAAAATGAGCAGCAGAAGAAACCAAACTTCAAAAAAAGTCTCTATGGCATAAGAAAAGCGGGTTCCCCAGTATGGCTTGTAGCGGCAATCTGGATGATGTACAATGCCGCCGCAATATCCTACCTTACATTTGGCGGTGATTATTATATATCAGCAGGCTATAGTGCCAATTATGCCGGTTTTTTAACTAGTCTGCTTATGATCGGTTCCCTTTTACTAAGTACCTTGGTAGGATATTTAATAGATAAAGTTGGCAATGAAGAGTATTTTATTGCAGCAGGAAGTGTGGTACTGGCTATTTTGTTGTTTTTAGTCCCTCGGACTGGGCTAAACCCATTGTTATTAGGAAGTTTGATAGGGATTTCTGCACCATTTGTGCCGGCACCTGTTTTTTCGTTGGTACCCAGGCTCTTGCCTCCTGAGCAACTGGGGCTAGGTTATGGTATATTATCAACATGTTTGAATTTTGGAGTACTTATAGGGCCTTTACTGGTTGGCCTTTCCTATGACCGGACGCTAAACTACCTTTCCGGATTTAACCTTATGGCTATTTTTGCTCTATCTACTGCGATAATAGCTCTTCTTTTTCGTTTTATTAACAAATCAACACAAACGAGATAAAAGCGAATCTAATATTTGAGATACAATATCCAAGATGTTCTCTTAGGCTTTGCATCTAAAAGTTTAGTTCGTGTCCGGTTCGATTAAAATAATACATAGAGAAAGGAGTAGTTATAAGGAATACATAAAAAAACCAAGGCTTATAAACCCAGACTTTGCCCTAAAA
>LFSJ01000117.1:0-6958 GCA_001512695.1 Tepidanaerobacter sp. DTU063
AATCCGATGGTATTGTGAGACAATTTACTATTGACAATGTTACATTCAGGTATATAATATACATGGAAACTAAATCCGAGGTATTGGAAGTTCCGATGCGGAGGATACAAAAGTCCATAGGAGCCTTGTTGCAAGGATTTGTTCTGAGCAAAGGGGCGAAGGACCAGAGGGAGCATTTTATGCCTGGACGTATATTTTTTGTCCGGGATAGTGAAATATGGAACAAGAATGGTAACCTTCGGCTTTTTGCCGAAGGTTTTTTTATGAGGAGGGCTTTATGGAAATCTACCAACTTGTGCAGAAGATATGTGGAGGATACCATCCCGGTGTAGATGAAGTGGAAAAGCTGCTTTGTGCCGAAGGGCAGGACCTAGATTACATTTTCAAAGCTGCGGATGAGATAAACAGATTCTACAACGGAAACACCGTCCACATAAGGGGTATAATAGAGTTTTCAAATTACTGCAGGGCAAGCTGTGCCTATTGCGGCTTGAACGCGGGCAACAAAGAACTTAAACGTTACAGGATGGAGCCCGATGAAATAATCGAAGTTGCAAAAAAGGCTTATGATGCAGGCTACAAGACCATAGTGCTTCAGTCGGGTGAAGATTTGTGGTACAGCAAGGAAAAAATATCCTACATAATAAGGGAAATCAAGGCCATCGGTGGTCTGGCCATAACTTTGAGCGTAGGCGAAAGAGCTTATGAGGATTACCGGCAGTGGAAAGAGGATGGAGCCGATAGATTTTTATTAAAGCATGAGACGATTAATCCGAGGCTCTATAAAAGCTTACATCCTCACTCAACGCTGGCAAACAGGATTCTGTGTCTGAAACGGTTAAAAACGCTCGGATACCAGACCGGCAGCGGATTCATGATAGGCCTTCCCGGCCAGACCACACGGGACATAGCAAAGGACATTTTGTTTTTAAACAGGCTGGAAGTGGATATGGCGGGAATCGGCCCCTTTATCCCCCATCAGGGGACGGCCCTTCGGGATGCACCGGCAGGCAGCAACGAGATGACTCTCAAAGCTTTGGCTGTTACCAGGCTAATCGTAAAGACCGCCCATTTGCCGGCAACTACGGCTCTAAGGACCTTAGGCGGACAAGGCGCCGAATCGGCATTTCACGTTGGAGCAAATGTAATAATGTTAAAACTAGAACCTTACAAATACCGGAGGTTGTACGAGATTTATCCCAAGGACTTTGGCGAAGAACAGAGCATAAGGGAAGAGCGGCGGGAAATGGAAGAGTATTTAAAGAGCATGGGAAAAGAAGTAGCAAGGGACAAAGGTGACTCCCTCAGGCTCCTTGAAAGGTTGTGATGACATGAATGAAACACCTAGNNGCAAACCGGCTTCACATAGCCGTATTCGGCAGAAGAAATGCCGGAAAATCCAGCCTCATAAATGCAATTACGGGCCAGGAAGTGGCCCTGGTTTCCAAGCATCCGGGGACAACTACAGACCCGGTCTATAAGGCCATGGAACTTTTACCGCTGGGCCCTGTCGTGTTTATAGACACTGCAGGTTTGGATGATACCGGCGATTTGGGAAGGCTTAGGGTCAAAAAGACCCTGGCCGTCATGGACAAAACGGACTTGGCACTGATGGTCTTCTCACCGGAAAACTCGAGTTTTGATTTAGAAAAAGAGTGGTATGAGAAACTCCGGGAAAGGAAAATCCCCATAATCGGCGTTGTAAACAAAGTCGATATAAAAGATACCGGCATTGACAAGTACAGCAAAGACTTCGACTTTCCATTTGTTAAGGTCAGCGCCAAAGAGGGAACAAATATCTGGAAACTAAAGGAAATGATAAGCCAATATGCCCCCTCAAATTTCGAACTCCCTGCCTTGATCGGAGATATCTTGAAGCCGAAATCACAGGTAATCCTGGTGACCCCCCAGGACATCCAGGCACCTAAAAACCGGCTGATCCTGCCGCAGGTCCAGACCATACGCGATTTGCTGGACCACAACTGCATGGCCCTTGTTGCAAAGGACACGGAATTGGAGGACTTGCTCCAAAGCTTAAAATGGCTGCCCGACTTGGTGATAACTGACTCACAGATTTTCCACCGGGTAAATGAGATTGTCCCGGAAAATGTGCCCCTGACATCCTTTTCCATAATCATGTCAAGATACAAGGGCGAGCTCGGCACTTTCATAAAAGGCGCCCATGCCATTGATGAATTGAAACCGGGAGACAGGGTGTTGATTGCTGAAGCCTGCACCCACCACCCCCTGGAAAACGACATAGGCAGGCAAAAACTGCCGGCCCTTTTGGAAAAGAAAGCCGGGGGCAAGCTAGAAATAGATGTTAAGGCAGGAGCGGATTTTCCGGAAGACCTGACGCCTTACAGGCTCATACTCCACTGCGGCTCCTGCATGCTCAACAGAAAGCAGATGCTATCCAGGATCATAAGGGCGATACAGCAAGATGTGCCGATCACCAATTACGGAATGGCCTTTGCCCACGCGGCTGGAATCCTAAAGCGGGCCACGTCCATGTTTGGGCAGGCGAGTGGCAGCCCTTTGACGACAGGAGGCAGACATGACAAAGTTTCAGAAGGCCTTTAAAAGCCTAATCCTGCCGATAGCAATTGTAATACTTTGGCACTTTACTTCCAAAGCAGGTCTTTTAAATACATACATCGTTCCCCCGCCCCGGGAAATCCTTCAAACGGCAGGAGAGCTAATACAAAAGGGGACCTTGGCAAAGCATATAATGGCCAGCCTGCAGCGGGTATTTATCGGCTTTTTGTATGCCTTTCTGCTGGCATTTCCCACTGCCGTACTGATTGGCATAGTGAGGCCCCTGGAGGACTACCTAGATTTGGCTTTAGAATTCATCAGGCATATTCCCCCTATAGCCTGTATTCCCATGCTGATCTTGTGGCTGGGAATAGGAGAGGCTTCCAAGATAGCCGTCATTATCCTGGCGGCCTTCTTTCCCATATTTTTAAACACCTTAAACGGCGTCATAAACTGTGACCCTAAGCTCTTGGAAGTGGGAGACGTCTTCGGCTTTAACGTGCGGGAAAAGTTTTTCAAAATTATCCTGCCATCAGCCATGCCCTACGTGACTGTAGGGATGAGGCTGGGGCTAGGCTACAGTTGGCGGGCCTTGATTGGGGCGGAGCTGATCGCTGCATCTTCGGGCATAGGCTATATGATAATGGATGCGGAACAGCTTTCACGGCCAGACATTATCATAGTAGGTATCATCACCATCGGCACGCTGGGCTACATAATCGATATCTTGTTCTTCTCCCTAACCGCAAAGTTATATAACTGGAACAAAGAGGAGTCGAAATCATGGCAGGAATTAGAATTGTAAATCTGTCAAAGGAATACCGGATTAACGGCCGCAAAATAAATGCCCTGTCAGATGTAAACCTGGAAGTTGAAGATAAGAGTTTTGTAACCGTTGTGGGGCGAAGCGGCTGTGGCAAAACCACGCTGCTCAGGATACTTTGCGGTTTGGAGGAAAAAAGCCAGGGCCAGATTTTCTTCACAAATAGCAAGGGTGATGTAACCAGCTCAAGGCCAAAGCTAAGCATGGTCTTTCAGGAACATCGCCTGATGCCCTGGCTGACGGTGGGGGAAAACATGGCTTTTGCCTTGGGAAGGGAAGACCCGAAGGTAAGAAGGCGTAAAGTGGATATGCACTTGGAGCTCTTGGGCCTTACAAAGTTTAAGGATGCCTATCCCCATCAAATATCCGGCGGCATGGCCCAAAGGGTAGCCCTTGGCAGGACCTTGTGCTATGACCCCGAGATAATTTTAATGGATGAGCCCTTAGGGGCGTTGGATGCCTTTACCCGGCAGAACTTGCAGGGGGAAATAGTAAAGCTTTTCATCAACAAGCAGAAAACCGTTGTTTTTGTCACCCATGATGTGGATGAGGCCATACTCTTGGGCCAGCAAGTGGTTATCATGGACAAGGGAAGGATAAAAAAACAATTGGCCATAGGACTGCCCTATCCCAGGCGCCCGGATTCCGAAAGATTTTTTAAGTACCGCCAGGAAATACTAGGGGCGATCATGGGAGAGCAGGGCGACTAGATATATATACAATGTAAAATTTAGCGGAGGAGATGTAGGTATAATGAAAAATGCTGTTAAAAAAACATTGGCTTTGTGCCTGGTGCTTTTTATGACCCTGTCGATAGTCGCGGGGTGTGCATCAAGACAAGATGCTGCTCCTGGTAATGGCAGTACTGAATCAGCAGAAAAAGGCAGCCAGACTCCTGCAGCCGCAGAAAA
Organism: Tepidanaerobacter sp. DTU063; assembly: GCA_001512695.1. GTDB lineage: Bacteria > Bacillota > Thermosediminibacteria > Thermosediminibacterales > Tepidanaerobacteraceae > DTU063. The sequence continues at coordinate 4,273 of LFSJ01000117.1, forward strand.
AAGCGTGGATGAGATAAATATTTCCTATGTAAAGCTGCCGCTGAATGTCCCCTCTATCGTTGAGAAGAGACTCATGCTCTTTGAAGATGAGTTTGAAAAAGACGGCATAAAGGTCAACTTCCCCGAGATAACCGAAGGGCCCAAGATGACCGAAGCCCTAGCCGCAGGTTCCCTAGATTTTTGCAATGCCCTGGGGGGCACCTCTGCAATTCTCGCTGCTGCCAACGGAGTAGACCTGAAAATAATTGGCATTTACAGCAGGGCTCCTAAGGCCTTTACCATAATGACCAGGGAAGACGGGATAAACTCCATAGCAGACCTGAAGGGCAAAAAGATTGCAGGTCCAAAAGGCACCATCTTGCACCAGCTTCTCCTTGAGGCCCTTAGCCGAAACCAAATGAGCATCGATGATGTGGAGTACATCAACATGAGCATTCCCCAGGCGGTGGCAGCGATGAATTCCGATAATGTGGATGCTGCCCTTGTGGCAGGTCCTGCAGTGCCCCAGGCAATGGATGCAGGTGGCCGCATAATAACGACAGGGGAAGGACTGCTGGATGCAACCATAGTTATTGCCGTTAGGGGAGAGTTTTTAAGAGAGCATCCCGACCTGGTAAAGAGGTACATGAATGTACACTACAGGAGTTTGAAGCACATGGAAGAAAACCCGGAAGAAGTTTACAAGATGGCGGCAGAGGAGACGGGACTTTCCGAGGAAAACGTGATTACCATGTACGACTGGTATGATTTTAACCCTGCAATAACGGAAAAGGACATAGAGGAACTTGTAAAGACCCAGGACTTCCTGCTGGAAAATGATATGCTAAGACAAGCGATAAACATATCGGATATTATAACTGACAAACTGTAAACAGGGATCGAAGCTTCAACAGCAAAGATAACGCAGCTTATCTTACAGCCTGACTTGTCAGCGGCAACTTGGCCTTGGACTAGCAAAGCTTTGCAATGATAAGCTTTCTCCAAGGCTTTATTTTTTATGGGGCACCGTTACCTTGCCTCATTGGAAATTGCCCACTTAAAAGACTGCCGTTACCTTCATTTCTTGAGTAATTTGCGATACATTTGCTATACCGCCGCAGCGCAAAATGTGTTATTATATTGTTAATCTTGCAAGGATATTACGAGGTGCTAGCATGTCTGAAACTCTACGCGTATATATCGGCCTTTTTGGAGTTGCCTTTTTTTGGGGAACCTCCTGGGCCGCTTCAAAAATTGGCCTTCAGGATTTTTCGCCGTTGCATTTTACAATCGTGAGGTTTACAGTTGCTTCTTTGATTTTTTATTTTATGCTAAAGCTTTTTTACAAAGACTATGTTATAGAAAAACGGGATAAAAGGCGAATTTGGCTCTTGGGATTGCTGGGGGTATCAATTTATTTTCTCCTACAGCATACGGGGCTGGATATGACCACCACCGTCAATTCATCAATATTAATAGCCACAAGCCCGATTTTTACAATGTTTCTATCTTCAAAATTATTCCGGCAGGAACAGCTGACATACGGCGGCATTTTCGGTGCACTGCTGGCCTTCTTTGGAGTTTATTTAGTTTTCACCGGCGGGGAGGGTATTTCCCTTGGGCAAAAGACCTTGATAGGTGATTTACTCATGCTCTTAAATTCGGTCGTTTGGGCCCTATTTTCGGTTTTGGGCAAGGACGTAGTTGACAGGTACGACCCCTTCGTGGTGATGGCCTATGCCTATCTGTACGGCACGATCACCATGCTGCCCTTTGCCTTTACACCCGGATTTGTCAGCTCTATAAGGGCGGCTTCGATTACTACCTGGGCCGCTGTAATCTACCTGGCCCTGTTTTGCTCGGTTTACTGTTACTACATGTGGTACAAGGGCATAAGGGTGCTCGGAGCCTCCCAGACGGCCATGTTCAATTATATAAACCCGGTGATAGCGGTAATTATCGGCGTGATATTTTTAAAAGAGGCCTGGAATGCGTATACTTTAATAGGTGGCATATTGGTCTTCTTAGGTGTGTATATAAGTTCCGCCGGTAAGGGAATATTTGCAAGAAAAGGGTCAAAGCTTCCATTATCCGAAAGCAAATCACAAATGTAGAATTTCATTTGTGTGAAACTTATATAAATAAGGGGGATGCGAACTTGAAACTAATACGGGAAGGCAAAACAAAGACTGTATTTGAGACGGAAGATGGTAATTTTTTGCTTCGTTTTAAGGATGATGTGACCGGCTCGGGTGATGTNNGTGGACCCGGGGGCCAACGAGGTCATCGGCAAAATTGAAGGCAAGGGCAATGCCTCCCTAAAACTATCAAAATACTTCTTTGCCATTTTGAAGTCAAGGGGAATCAGGACCCACTATATTGACGCGGACCTCGAGGCAAATACCATGCTGGTGAAAAGGGCCGAAACCTTTGGTGACGGCCTGGAATTTATTTGCCGGCTGAAAGCTGCCGGAAGCTTCGTAAGAAGGTACGGCAAGTATGTAAAGGAAGGCAGGCCGCTGGATTACCTGGTTGAAATAACTTTAAAAGATGATCAGGCGGGAGACCCCCTTATAAACAAAGAAAGCCTCGTTCAGTTGGGCCTCATGGCTGAGGAAGAGGTGGGAGAGGCTGTCAATCTCACCAAGACTATTACCAAGATTGTCGAAGAGGAATGCCGGCGCTTTGGCCTGGAGTTGTTAGACAT
>LFSJ01000117.1:7088-8890 GCA_001512695.1 Tepidanaerobacter sp. DTU063
TTATTATTTATCAGCTTTCAAGATATTTTCCCGCTTCGACGGCGGCGATGGCTCCGTCGGAAACTGCGGTGACAACCTGCCGCAAATCCTTTTGGCGCATGTCCCCAGCGGCAAATATGCCCGGAACATTCGTGGCCATGTAAGCATCGGTAATCACGTAACCCTGTTCGTTTAGCTGAACCAGGTCCTTGACGAAATCGGTATTGGGTATGTGGCCGATGGCGATAAAAATGCCGTCTACTCGCAGGGAATCGAGCTTGCCGGTCTTTACGTTTTCAACCACGACTTCGTCAACAGTGCCCTCGCCCTTTATTTCCTTGACTACCGAATCCCATACAAACTTGATTTTTTCATTTTTGAAGGCACGTTCCTGGAGCACTTTGGTGGCCCTTAGCTGGTCGCGCCGGTGAATGACGTATATCTCGCTGGCGAATCTTGTGAGGTACAAGGCCTCCTGGATTGCCGTATCACCTCCGCCAACGACGGCTATGGGCTTATCCTTGTAAAAGGCGCCGTCACAGGTGGCACAGTATGATATGCCGCGGCCTGTGAATTCCTTTTCACCCTTTACTCCCAATTTCCGCGGCTGTGCGCCTGCAGCCAAGATAACGGTTTTGGCCTTTATGCTTTCACCTTTCAAAAAGACGGTAAATAAGTCATCGTTTTTTTCTATTCTCTCCACGTCGCCGTTTGTAAACTCTGCGCCGAATCTCTCGGCCTGCCTTTTCATGGCATCTGCCAGCTGAATGCCACTTATACCTTCGGTAAAACCAGGATAATTCTCGATAATATCTGTCAGAGCAGCTTGACCGCCTGGAAACATTTTCTCGACAACTACCGTGGAAAGCCTGGCCCTGGCTGCATACAAAGCTGCTGTAAGCCCTGCAGGCCCCGCACCAATAACAGCTACATCATAGACCATCGAATACCCGCCTTTCTTTTTATTAGTTTTGATTATCATTATATATAATAATATATTTGCACAATTAAATCAAACTGCTTGCTTTTTTAATTCCCTGACAAATACATCGACGATCTCCGGCATTAGCTGTTCTTTTACTGATTTGATTACAATTTCCGATTGCTTGAAAATGCGCGGAATTTTATCTGAAACAGTTTCGGAACTCAAGTGGTAATTGTCGAGCAGCAACTCCAGCAACTCATCGAATTCATATACTCCGAATTTATCTATCCCACAGCTTATGGCGGCCCTTTCGAGTATTGCGATAAAAATATCCCTATACGAGGAATTTCGGGGAAGGCCCAATATGTCCGATATCCGAGGAATAACCCTTTCCAAAAGCAGCCGCCTGTAAGGAATATTTTCCGGAAGGCCGAGGATTTTGGCAAGGCTTTGCACGGCTTCCGGGCTGAGTTTTAAAAACATTTGCAAGAAGTAGTCTTCAGGCAGGTTTGCGATGATACAGTAATGATTGCCGCAGTATTTCTTTATGGTCCTTAGGGTGTCATAATAGCCCAGCTTGAGGTTTCTCCGGGCCCTTTCCGGTGAAAAATCCAAGGTGCCTCCCAGATCCTCCGATGGATTGATGGTGATTAAATTCAGCTGCTTTTTATTTATCCTTCGGGTCCTGCCGATACCGTAGAGTCGCACGGCTATTATATCCTTATAGCCCTTTGCGGTTAAGAGTTTAATGGGCAGATTGTCAAAAAAACCGCCGTCAATGTACAGCTTGCCGTGTATCTTATCGATTTTAAAAAAGGGCAAATTTGCGCTGGCCATCAGGTAATCTACCAGCATACCGCTCGGTATGTCCTCTATGTAAAGCTCCAGGGGCCTAAAA
>LFSJ01000117.1:9018-9353 GCA_001512695.1 Tepidanaerobacter sp. DTU063
GTAGGCCATGTTGTGCCAGATTTCATATGCCATATCGAAATCATCCTGGCATATTATGGCACCGTTTAGGGCTCCCACCGATGTTCCGGCAACGCCTTTAATTTCCATGCCAAGCTCTCTCAGCGCCTTCCAAGCACCGATTTGATAGGCTCCCCTGGCTCCTCCGCCTTCCAGCACGAGACCTAGCATTTTAATACCCCCACTGCCCCTTGATATATAAACTACTTTAAAACTAAATTGCTTATTAATCTGCATCTAAATAATACCATAGCATCAATTAGTATGGCAATTATGATAAATTTTACGCGCTGCATGCCTTAATATAACAAATATAA
>LFSJ01000117.1:9389-11526 GCA_001512695.1 Tepidanaerobacter sp. DTU063
TTTTTTTGTCCTCGCCTCTTCATTTTACATGAAGAGGATTATTATCATTTGTCCCTTTAATAAGGGGTTTTATTTTCCTGAATAAAAGCTTCTACCATGACATATATTAGGGACATACAATTTTGGAATAAACAGAGGGGAGAAAATTAAATGGCTAGAAAAGAAGTTGTCCTAACCCAGGAAGGTCTAAGGAAGATGGAAGAGGAGCTGGAATACTTAAAATCAGTAAAAAGGCGCGAGATTGCTGCACGAATCAAACAGGCCATCGATTTTGGCGATATCAGCGAGAACTCAGAATATGACGAAGCTAAGAATGAACAGGCCTTTGTGGAGGGCAGAATTGCACTTCTTGAAGAAAAGCTAAGGAACGTAAAACTAATCGATGAAGTGGATATATCAACAGATGTTGTAGGCGTTGGTTCCAAAATAAGACTTAAGGACCTTGACACTAACGAAGTGTTTGAATATATGATAGTTGGCTCTGCTGAAGCGGATCCTATAAAAAACAAGATTTCCAACGAATCTCCGGTAGGAAAGGCCCTGCTTGGAAAGAGCAAGGGCACTGTAGTGGAAATTGCCGTACCGGTTGGCACCATAAGGTATGAAATCCTTGATATCATGAAATAAGCAGTGGAGGTTATTTGATGGATTATGTAAATGAGATCAGTGAAATTCAAAAGATTCGGCTGAACAAACTTGAAGAAATCAAAAAAATGGGTGTGGCCCCTTTTGGCAAGAGCTTTTCCTTGACCCACAATTTGCAACAAATAAAGGATAACTTTGAAGAACTTGAAAATCATGATGTCAAAATAGCCGGTAGAATCATGGCGATCAGGGGCCATGGAAAAGCGGCTTTTTTTGATATCCAGGACCAGACGGGTAGGCTGCAGATGTATATAAAAAAGGACGGTGTCACCGAGGAAACTTTTCAGCTTTACAAGCTCCTGGATATCGGAGATATCGTAGGCATCGAGGGCCAGGTTTTTAGGTCCAAAAAGGGAGAAATCTCCGTAGCGGTGAGCGATTTAACTCTCCTCTCCAAGTCCCTGAGGCCGCTGCCGGAGAAATGGCACGGCTTAAAGGACACCGATATCAGATACCGCCAGAGATACTTGGACTTGATTACTAATCCGGAAGTAAAGCAAACCTTCCTACTAAGAAGCAAAATTATCACAACCATGAGGCGATATTTGGACGAGAGGGGCTTTATTGAAGTTGAAACCCCCGTCCTTTCACCTATAGCCGGTGGCGCAGCCGCCAGACCCTTTATCACGCATCACAATGCCCTTGATATCGACCTGTACCTCAGGATTGCCACCGAGCTGTATTTAAAGCGGCTTATCGTTGGAGGATTTGAAAAAGTATACGAGATAGGCAAGGACTTCAGGAATGAAGGCATTTCGATTAAGCACAATCCCGAATTCACAATGATGGAACTCTATCAGGCATATGCCGACTATAAGGATATGATGGACCTGATGGAGGACATGGTGGCGTATATAGCCAAGGAAGTCTTAGGCACCACAAAAGTCAACTACCAGGGCGAAGAAATAGACCTGACACCACCCTGGAAGAGGATGACCATGGTGGAAGCCGTAAAACACTATACGGATATTGATTTCAGCCAAGTCAAGTCCGATGAAGAGGCAAGGGATATCGCCCGAAAGCTACATATTGAAGATGTGGATGATGATGCCACAAAGGGCAAGATATTAAACCTTATATTTGAAGAAAAGGTGGAGGCAAATTTAGTCCAACCGACCTTTATATACGACTATCCCATTGAGATATCGCCATTGGCNNGACCAGAAAGAGAGATTTCTGCAGCAGCTAAAGGAGCGGGAAGCCGGCAACGAGGAGGCCCATGCCTTCGATGAAGACTACATCATTGCACTAGAACACGGCATGCCTCCTACGGGTGGTTTAGGAGTTGGGATAGACCGGTTGGTCATGCTCCTGACGGATTCCTATTCAATTAGGGATGTCATCCTATTCCCTACCATGAGGCCAAAACAGTAAAAATTCTTTTATAAAAACCGTAGAAATCTGTAGTATTTTAAAGCATAATGAAAATATATGGTGCATAAAATAGTGAAAGGCATATAATGACGAATAACAAGGTTTGAAATGACACGTT
>LFSJ01000180.1 GCA_001512695.1 Tepidanaerobacter sp. DTU063
TGTTAAAGAAGTAGTAGGTCGCGGCACCGGAGTTGATGATGAAAGACTGAAAACAAAGATAGAAGCTATTGAAAAAGCTCTAGAGGTGAATAAGCCTGATCCTGCAAAACCCATTGATGTGTTATCTAAGGTGGGTGGCCTTGAAATAGCCGGCATGGCTGGGGTCATACTTGCCTGTGCTGCAAATCGAGTACCGGTCATTATCGATGGTTTTATTTCCGGAGCAGCTGCAGTAATAGCGTCCGAAATAGCGCCCCTTGCCAAAAACTACATGTTAGGCTCCCATCTTTCTGAAGAACCCGGCCATAGAGTAATGCTGGATTATTTAAAAATCAAGCCAATGCTAATTATGAATATGCGTTTAGGTGAAGGCACCGGTGCGGCTCTAGCCATGAACCTGGTAGATGCCAGTTTGAAAACATTAAAGGAGATGTCAACATTCGCTGAAGCCGGTATATCCTCTAAAGATTAAACATTATCATAAAGCTATTCTACTGTTTCTTTTGCCTAAAACAACAAACAATCCCTCTGCGAGATTCTTCGGAGGGATTGTTTGTAGGTCTCTTTTCCATTAATTCAGCTTTTATTAGATAAGACCAACTGAACTTAAGAACACCAATATGATTATTAT
>LFSJ01000183.1 GCA_001512695.1 Tepidanaerobacter sp. DTU063
CAACCCAAATTCGTTTTTCGATTAGATATAAATAATAAGTCCCTAGATGAGATAATGGCGGGCTTTCATCACAAGACCCGCTACAACATCCGATTGGCCGCCCGCAGGGGCGTTACGGTAAAAGTAGGAGAGCGAGAGGATCTGAAGCCCTTTTACGACATCCTTGAGGAAACCTGCATCAGGGACAAGTTCCTAATCAGGGGTTTTGACTACTTTGAGACACTGTGGGACGAGCTGGTGGAAAAGGGACTGGCCCGGCTTTTCATGGCAGAATACGAAGGAAAGTACATTGCCGGGACTCTTGCCTTTATTTTCGGAGACAAGGCCTGGTATATATACGGCGCATCATCTAACAGCCATCGAAACGTCATGCCCAACTACGCCCTTCAGTGGGAAATGATAAAATGGGCAAAGGAAAACAACTGCACCATGTATGACTTTCGGGGCGTGTCCGGAGACCTCTCATCGGACAATCCACTTTACGGCTTATACAGATTCAAGAAGGGCTTTAACGGGGAGTTTACCGAGTTTATAGGAGAATTCGATTTGCCCCTTTCTCCCTTTTTCTATTACCTGTGGGTGCACGTCATCCCCGGGTATAGGAAACTCAGGAAAAATGCGGTCAATCTCCTTCGCGGCCTGAAAAAATCATAAAGCTTTCAAATACGAAGGAAAGGGGCACATTGCTGCCCTTTTCTTTTGCCTAATTTCAAAAAAGAGGACTTTTTGACAAAGCATCGAATATATATTAAGTGCATGCATAAACCAGGCTATTATCTGCCTGTCATATTACGAGAAAAAAGCCATATAATGAAATAAAAAGCGGATATTCTTTATTACACCATTGTTACATTTATATTACATTTCGCCCAAAATTATTGACCCCTTTTTGAGCTGATGCTATAATAGCTATAGATTTGAACTTTGACAATTGAATAATGAGTTCATACACAAATACTCAAATCCTACGATTGAACTCATTATTACAATAAAATTTTCACTTCATTATTAAAACAAGCAGGAAAATTCGTACTTTTATCGAAGTATATTAAGAAACAGTTCTTTCCATTACTTGCCTGTAACTTTCAATCTCTTTAGCAGTAAAATTTAACTATCTGCTGAAACTTGTTGATCTTAACAGGGATTGAAAGAAGGATAATTCCCAAACTTTCAATAAACATTTTGAAGGGGGGGATAACACCGAGAAAACGGAGGAATGCCTTTTTGGTAAGTATTAATTTATCACTTCTCAAAAATTAAAAGGAGGATTTGAGTATGAAGAAAGCCAGAAAACTACTCGTTGCCCTACTTGTGCTCACATTCTTACTCGGCACATTCAACGTAGGGTTTGTTGCAGCAGCAGAAGAAGATCTGCCATCTCATGTAGTCAGAGCTATAGCACTTGGTTATCTCAAGGGCTTTGAAGATGGCGACCTTAAATTAGACCAACCAATTACCAGAGCACAAGCACTAGCATTTATCATTAGAATCTCCGGCCTAGACTCTTCTGCAGAGCTGATGAAAGGCCAGACCCAGTTTGCAGACGTCAACAATGACCCATCACTGCAGTGGGCTACAGGCTACATAAACCTGGGAGTTGGCCAGGGAATCGTTAACGGATATCCCGATGGCACCTTCAAAGGCAACAACAACGTAACCTATGCCGAAATGGCAAAGATGATTCTCTATGCCATGAACTACGGTGTAACAGTAGAAGGCGGCCAATGGCCTGCAGCAGTAATGGGCAAAGCTGATGACCTGAAGTTGTTTGACAAAGTCAATGCTGTACCCAACGTTCCTGCACTACGCGGCGACGTTGTCAAGATGATCGACAACTCCTTAACCATTAAACACTTAGTGCAGAAAGGTTATGGAGACTTAGCTTACTATGACGAA
>LFSJ01000163.1 GCA_001512695.1 Tepidanaerobacter sp. DTU063
AATTTATTTGGAGGCGATAAGGTGGACAAGGAACAGTTAAAAGAGCAGGTATCACAAGCTATTGATAAGCATCGGGATGAGATCATACGGATAGGTGAACAGATTTTTAATAATCCCGAGCTCGGCTATAAAGAATACAAGACTTCCGCTTTGGTGAAAGAAGTTTTTCGGAACTTAGATTTGCCTTATGAAGAAAATCTAGCCATAACGGGAGTCAAGGCCTTAGCCGAAGGCAAAAAACACGATGTTAAGGTCGCTATTATGGGTGAACTGGATGCGGTAGTAAGCCACACGCATCCCTGTGCCGACCCCGGTACCGGAGCCGCCCACGCCTGCGGCCACAATGCTCAGATAGCGTCAATGCTTGGGGCTGCCATGGGACTGCTTTTAGGGGGTGCTATGGACAAGCTCGATGGTGACGTGGCATTTATGGCAGTTCCTGCCGAGGAATACGTGGAATTGGAGTTCAGGGAAAGGCTCCGGGACGAGGGCAAGATCAAGTTTTTCGGCGGCAAACAGGAGTTCATAAGAATCGGTGCCTTTGATGATATCGATATGGCCATGATGGTTCACTCAGCCGCAGGAGTGGAGGATAGAAAGGCTTTCGTATACGGTGGCAGTATTGGGTTCATAGGGAAAACCGTAAGGTACAAGGGCAAGGAAGCCCACGCAGGTGCAGAGCCCCATAAGGGCATAAATGCCCTAAATGCTGCCATGCTGGGGCTTATGGCAATACACGTGCAGAGAGAAACTTTCAGGGATCAAGACCAAGTTCGGGTCCACCCCATAATTACGAAGGGGGGTGACCTGGTCAATATAGTGCCTGCAGATGTCAGGATCGAGACATATGTTCGGGCAAAGACCATAGATGCGGTAGTCAGTGCCAATGAGAAAGTCAACAGGGCTTTAAAAGCCGGTGCATATGCGGTGGGAGCTGAAATTGAAATAAATGAAATTCCAGGTTATTTGCCCTTGGAGCAAGATCCAACTCTGGGTCACTTGTTTGCTGAAAATATCCAAAGATTTATAGGCAGGGAAAATATTGTGGAAGGTGTTGACCTGACGGGTTCCACCGATGCAGGAGATGTAAGCCTCATCATGCCCACCCTGCACCCTACGGTTGGCGGCTTTTCGGGTATCGCTCACAGCAAGGACTTCAAAATAGCGGATCCCGAGATGGTTTACGTAATTCCTGCAAAAGCCATGGCCCTCACGGTAGTTGACCTGCTCTTTGACAAAGCCAAACTG
>LFSJ01000090.1 GCA_001512695.1 Tepidanaerobacter sp. DTU063
CAAGCCCACAGCGGACTTTCACCGCCAAGTTATCGCCCATGCCGGGCGCACATAAAAAAAGTATGACAATAAAATGTCATACTTCCATTATTATAGGCAATATCATTGGTCTTCTTCGAGTCTGTTCAAATAGAAGTTTGCCTAAATGTTCTCTTACCTGCGATTTTATGGCTGACCATTCTCGGATATCTTCTTGTTGGCACTTCTTAAGTGCCTGTTTGACTTTTTCCCGAGCCTGTTCCATAAGCTCCTCAGATTCCCTTACATACACGAAGCCTCTTGAAATGATATCCGGACCTGCAACGACTTCAGTGGTTTCCTTATCTATAGTAACCACCACGATTAAGATGCCGTCTTGGGAGAGCTGCTTGCGGTCTCTTAGGACAATGTTCCCAACGTCTCCTACGCCCAATCCGTCAACAAGAACTTTCCCTGCAGTGACTTTGCCCGCCATCCTACCGGAATTTTTGGTAAACTCTAATACTCTTCCGTTTTCCGCAATAAATATGTTTTCTCTAGGGATTCCTACTTCCTCAGCCAAATTTGAGTGATGTATAAGGTGTCTGTATTCACCATGGACCGGAATAAAAAACTTAGGCCTCACGAGATTGAGCATAAGCTTTAATTCCTCTTGGCTGGCATGACCGGAAACATGAACACCAGATATTGCTTCATATATTACATCTGCTCCTCGTTTAAACAAATGATCTATAGTCCTGGCCACAAATTTTTCATTGCCCGGTATAGGGCTTGCAGAAATTAGTACAGTATCTCCCGGCATTATCTCAACTTTCTTATGTTCAGACATGGCCATACGAGTTAATGCAGACATGGGTTCGCCCTGACTGCCTGTGGTGATTATCACCACTCTTTCCTTTGGCAAGCGGTTTATCTCATCTAAGTCCACCAGCAAAGATTTTGGTATTGTCAGGTAACCCAGTTCAAGAGCGATATTAACAACATTGACCATACTTCTACCTATTACTGCTACTTTTCGTCCGTTCTTGCTTGCAGCATCAAATATCTGCTGTATGCGGTGAATGTTTGACGCAAAAGTAGCTACGATGATGCGACCTGTAATGGATTTAAAAATATCTTCAATGGTCTTTCCCACAACCTTTTCTGACATTGTATAACCTTCACGTTCTGCATTGGTGCTGTCAGACATTAGTACTAAGACACCTTTGGAACCCAATTCTGCAAACTTGTGAAGATCGGCTTTTTCTCCGTTAACAGGTGTCTGATCCAATTTAAAATCTCCGGTATGAACCACAATGCCAACAGGTGTATGAATTGCAAAACCTACAGAATCAGGTATGCTGTGATTCACCCTGATAAAGTCAACGGTGAAGCTGCCAATATTGATAGTGGCAGGTGGTCTTATTACATTCATTGATATATTCTTTTTTAACTTGTACTCTTTTAGCTTAACTTCAACTAGACCTAAAGTTAATTTTGTTCCGTAAAGGGGAGCATCTATCTGCTGAAGCAAGTATGGTAAGGCCCCTATATGATCTTCATGCCCGTGAGTCAAAAGAATCCCTTTAATATTATCCTTATTCTCTATCAGATATGTTATATCTGGGATTACCATGTCTATTCCTAGCATATCTTCCTCAGGAAACATCAAACCCGCATCAATAAGCAAAATCTCTTTTCCATATTGAATAACGGTCATGTTCTTTCCTATTTCTCCCATTCCTCCTAAAGGAATGATGAGTAATTTGTTTTGTCCGTTTTTTGGCAATAAAAAAACACCTCCGACAACTTAAGTATAGTTTTTGCCTTTTATAAAGATATTGTATTTACTGTGACCATGATCTTCCATATCGATAATCACAATATCCGGTCCTATTTTTTTTATAGCATTCCAAGATACTTCGGTTTTTGCTCTTTCAGCAAAGAGTAAATAAGGGATCCTCCTTTTAGGAATTACCAAGCAAATAATTTCTCCTGTTGTTTCATCAATAACTAAATCAGTATTACTTAAAACCCCGAGCCTTTCTCCATTATAAAGATTTATGATCTCTTTACCGCCCAATTCACTCAATCGCATATTCTTACCTCCCGTATATTTTATGACTTGGGAGGCTAAAAAATGCGAAAAAGTTAAACTCCCGTATGGCCAAAACCACCTTCTCCTCTAGATGTTTCGCTCAAGTGCTTTTGGACAATTTCCACCCTTTCGACTTTGGATATGACAAGCTGGGCTATTCTGTCACCTCTCTTTATTTCAAATTTTCCCTTGCCGTGATTGATCAAGATGACTTTTATTTCTCCCCTATAATCAGAATCAATAGTTCCCGGACTATTGAGGACTGTAATCCCGTATTTTGCAGCAAGACCACTTCTAGGTCTTACCTGAGCTTCAAAGCCTATTGGTAGCTCTATTTTGATGCCACACGGTATAAGCTTAAATTCCCCTGGTTCCAGGTAGGTATTGTTTGCTACATTTGCTGCTAAATCCATTCCAGCAGCCCCTTCAGTCATGTATTGAGGCATGGGGATATCTTCAGCTCCCTTTACCCTGGTAACAGCGATTTTTATCGGTCTATCCAATTGACGTTTCTCTCCTTTGACCGGCTGGAGGAGCAAAATCTGAAGCAGTTTCAGCAGGAGTAATATCATTTTCTGAAAAGACCCGACCAGCCCGATGATAAATTCTAACTATGCTTTGAGATAGATTTAACCGTCTTGCACTAAGCTCCACCACATCTCCCACAAATACGTTATTTTTAATTTTTGTAACATCTACAATACAATTTTGCATGCTGATTTTGCCTAATATATAGCAACTCGCTCCGTTAATATTGGCCTTTCTGCTTGAACTGTAGATTCCAAATCTAAACAAAACCTGTTTAATGAGGTACTTTAGCCCATCTAAAAAGCCATTAGGTTGAAATACATATACTTCGAGGCCGTCAAAATAGCCAAAGGGGACTACCGCTATGGTTGTGGGCTTCTTGGTCTTATATTTGTTTCCATAGCCTATATAATGACCCTTAGGAAGATTTTTTAAAAAGATTACTCTTGAACATATTTTTGAGGGATTTGTAATTGCTATTTCTTTTGACGGGACCATACCATAAATCAAATTACCTACCCTAACCATATCCAAGTGCATTTCAGGATAATTTAACGCAGCTACACTGTTGCAAACGTGTTTAATCGGTATTTCAATGCCCTGTTCATTTAGAGTCTCTACAAGGGACATAAACGCATTAAACTGTTTATAAGTAATCTTTTCGTTATTCGCTTTAGAAAAATGTGTGTAAATACCCTCTAGATATATATTATCAAAGTTTGATATAATAAGCCGAATCATTTCGGCAGCATGATCCGGTAGCGCTCCAAACCTTCCAAAGCCCGTATCAATTTTTACATGAATGGTGGCCTTTTTGTTTTGTCTAGCAGCGACCTCATTTAAGGCTTGTACAACATCAAGAGAACAAACAGTAGCAGTTAAGCCATAGTCAAGGACATCAGCCGCCTGTTCGGGCAAAATTGTATTAAAAACTAATAATGGTTGGCTTATCCCCTTTTTTCGCAAAAAAATACCTTCTTCTATAGAAGACACTCCCAAAAAATCTGCTCCACTTTCAACGGCACAGCTGGCCACGGGATATAGACCATGTCCATAAGCATTTGCTTTGACTACTGCAAGTAATCTGGTTGAACCTAAATATTTTTTTATATTTTTTACATTCTCCGATATTTTATCCAGGTCTACCTCAAGCCAAGAAGTAGGATTTATCATATTTATTACCCTTCTACTTTAATTTTAAATAAAGTATACATGAAATATAGCTTAATTTCAACTTTTTCATTCTGCTGTCAGCAATTGACCAACCGTTGTTATCTTAAAGCCTTCACGATGCAAATTGTCAATAATCGTCGGCATAGCTTTTACCGTATCATCTGTAGGGTGCATAAGTACAATTTTCCCATTTCCTGAATTCTCTAAAACTTTATTCACAATGAAATCTACGCCTGGTTTTTTCCAATCGATGGTGTCTATGGTCCACATAATAAGGCGGTAATTCATGGAACTTGCGGCTTTGACGGTTAGATCAGAGAATTCACCGTAAGGTGGTGCAAATAGTGTCGTTTTTATCCCTATTATATTTTCAATTACCTGTTCGGCTTTTTTTATCTCATTTAAATTTTGTTCATAAGAAAGTTCTGCATGATGAGCATGACTATATCCGTGGTTGCCTATTTCGTGCCCGCATTCATAGATTAGTTTTAGTAATTCAGGATATTTCTCAGCCCACCTGCCCTCAACAAAAAAAGTAGCTTTGATATTTTTGTTTTTAAAAATCTCCAATAATGGCGGTATGTATTCATTGCCCCATGCCACATTGCATGTAAATGCCATTAACTTCCTGTCTTTGCTGCCTTGATAAATAGGCTTATTTCCCCCGAAAACCTGAATAGGGCGATATGATGGTCGAAAAAAAATCCAGGTCGCAATGAGAATTATAAAGACTGCAAAGCCCACAGTCCTTTTAGAGATTTTAATAGTAAAAAAGGTCATAAAAATATCCCTTCCTTATATGGTTTTTTAATAAATATTATTTTGAAAGAGATATTTTATGACAAATAAAAAACATAAACCGGATATCGGTTTATGCCTGTACGTGTTTTTTAAGCTTTGAATCGCCAATTGCATCTTTATGGGATAAATTTATTCTGCCTTGTTTATCTATATCCGTTACTTTAACAAGGATTTCATCTCCGACTTTTACCACATCTTCTACCCTTTTTACCCTATCTTTTGAAAGCTTGGATATGTGAATTAAGCCTTCTTTCCCCGGAAGAATTTCTGCAAAGGCGCCAAAGTTTGTAATCCTTAATATTTTGCCCAGATATATTCCACCAACTTCTACATCTTGAGTGAGCTTATCTATTATTTCCATAGCCTTTTTACCTAATTCTTCATTCGGTGCAGCTATATAAACTTTTCCATCATCCTCTATGTCTATCTTGACATTGGTTTCTGCGATAATCTTGTTTATTGTTTTACCTCCAGGTCCAATTATATCACGGATTTTTTCCGGATCTACAGTTAAAGAAAAGATCCTTGGAGCATATGGTGAAAGTTCCTTTCTGGGCTCAGAAATCACAGATAACATCTTATCTAGTATAAACAAGCGAGCTTCTTTAGCGCGCAGCAATGCATTTTTGAGTATATTCTCATCTATTCCCTTTATTTTAATATCCATTTGTATTGCAGTTATCCCTTTCTTGGTTCCTGCTACTTTAAAGTCCATATCTCCTAAAAAGTCTTCCATTCCCTGGATATCTGTCAGAATTGTAATTTTGTCATCTTGTTTAATCAATCCCATTGCCACACCAGAAACGGGAGCTTTTATGGGCACTCCTGCATCCATTAGCGCTAATGTGGAACCGCAAACACTTGCCATGGAAGTGGAACCATTCGAACTTAATACCTCAGAAACCAGTCTTATGGTATAGGGGAATTCTTCCTCTGGCGGTATCATAGGTTCCAGAGCTCTTTCTGCTAATGCACCGTGACCTATTTCCCTTCTGCCGGGTCCACGAATTACCCTTGTCTCGCCCGTGCTATAGGGTGGAAAATTGTAATGGTGCATGTATCTCTTTGACTCTTCAATACCAAGACCGTCTAATATCTGAACATCACCAAGGGCACCGAGGGTAGCAACGGTAAGAACCTGCGTTTGGCCACGGGTAAACAGACCTGAACCATGGGTCCTTGGCAAAATACCTACCTCACAGGAAATTGGCCTTATCTCGTCATCTCTCCTACCATCTGGTCTTATGCCTTCATAGGTAATCATATTTCTAACTTCTTCTTTTAAGATATCATACAAAATATTAGCTATTTGTTTTTCACTTTCCGGGTATAATTCCTGAAAATGTTCTAGAGTCTCTTCATTTATTTCGTCAATTACTGCCTCACGTTCTTGCTTATCGTAGATCTTAATCGCTTTTAAAATTTTATCAGTAGCATATTCTCGAACTGCTCTTTCAAGTTCAGCATCAACTTCTTCCGCTTGAACCTGCATCTTGGGCTTGCCGATCTCTTTTATTATCTCCTCTTGAAATTCTACAATCTTTTTTATTTCCTCATGGCCGAATAGAATGGCCTCTAACATTTCTTCTTCTGTTACTTCATGAGCACCTGCTTCAACCATCAGCACCGCTTCTTTAGTGCCTGCAACAGTCAGGTTCAAACGACTTTTTTCTGATTGAGATACAGTAGGATTAATAATATACTTTCCGTCAATTAGACCAACGGACACTGCTCCTACCGGACCATCAAATGGAATATCGGATATACATAATGCACAAGATGCTCCGTTGATGGCAACTATATCAGGTGTATTATCCTGGTCAACAGATAGTACTGTAGCAACTATCTGTACATCATTTCTAAAATCTTTTGGAAATAAAGGTCTTAAAGGTCTGTCTATTAGCCTAGCCGAAAGAATAGCTTTTTCGCTGGGCTTTCCCTCCCTTTTAATAAAACCTCCGGGAATCTTGCCTACAGCATATAATCTTTCTTCATAATCAACGGTTAATGGTAAAAAATCTACACCTTCGCGGGGTTCTTTAGAAGCAGTAGCAGTAACTAGCAAGACGGTATCTTCATATTTTATCACAACTGAACCATTTGCTTGCTGAGCAACCTTGCCAGTTTCTATAATTAAATTGCGACCGCCTACTTCAGTTTTGTATTGAAACAAGAAACAATCCTCCTTCTTTGAGTTTTTTTATAAATAATAGTTTTATTCTACATAAGAAACCTATATCCTTCTTGGAGCTAAAAAGCATATCTAAGTATTATGATATAAAAAGGATTAAAGCATTTCAAGGCAGCATAAAAAGCGGGGAACCCCCGCTTTATTTCCTTAATTCTAATTTTTCGATAAGCTTCTTATAACGCTCTACATCCTTATCTTTTAAGTAATTCAATAGAGCACGCCTTTTACCTACCATTTTAAGTAATCCTCTGCGAGAATGGTGATCCTTCTTGTGCTTTTTCAAATGCTCCGTCAACTGGTTTATCCTTTCAGTAAGTATGGCAACTTGAACTTCAGGAGATCCTGTATCATTATCATGGATTCCATATTCATTTATAATTGATTGTTTTATTTCTTTAACTAATGCCACTTTTCTCACCTCCTTATTATTAACAAATCCCCAGTAGCCCAGTAATTCGTCGGAGCGTCGAGTAACCGAGCAATAGGTTCATTTATTACAATTAATTTTATCACAACAACACAAAAATGTAAATTTAAATTGCATCTAAAATCTTTTTGGCACAAACCATATCTTTGTGGACTTGTCTTACCAAGTCCTCAGGCTTTGAAAACCTGGTTTCTGAACGCAGTTTCTGGACAAAAGATACTTCTAGCTTTTCACCATACAGCTGGCTGCAGAAATCAAATAAATGTACCTCAAATACAATATCATGACCGTTAAATGTTGGTTTATTACCTAAATTGGCCACGCCCTTATAAAAGTTCCCATTCCAGGAAACAAGAACTGCATACACGCCTTTTGCAGGTAATACAAGTTCCCTGTTAAAGTGAATATTGGCCGTAGGGAAACCTAATTTTTTGCCCAAACCCTTGCCCCGGATTACCTTGCCTTCGATAGTAAAGGGACGACCTAAATATTTAGAAGCGCTATGTACATCGCCTTTTTCTATAAGACTTCTGATAAATGTGCTGCTGACAATTTTACCTTCATAGGTTACGGGAGGAATGATTACGGTATCAACTCCTACTTCACTACACAATTCTTTTAGCTTTTCCGCAGTTCCTAGCCCCTTATACCCAAATCTATAGTTAAATCCTATAATTATAATCTTAGCCTTACATTTATCAAGCAAAATATCATGTATAAAATCCGTGTAGACAATTTTTGAAAACTCTTGGGTAAAAGGTGCTTGGACATAATGGTCTATGCCGTATGATTCCATGATTTGTCTCTTTTTTTCACTTGACATTATTAGTTTAGCGCCGTTATTTGGATTTAAAACCGTTGATGGATGGGGGTCAAAGGTGAAAATTAGGGAATCCAGTTTATTTGATTTGGAGTATTGTAGTATTGTCTGCACAAGTTTTTGATGACCTAAGTGAATGCCGTCAAAATTTCCTATGCCGCAGACAGTATAACTTGGTATTTTTACAGATGAAAGATCACTGTAAACTCTCATAATTTCCTCAATCCTGTTAGTTTAAAGATTTTATTACTTGCAACGAGATTTTGTCTTTGTCTTTGATTACTTTTGCTATTCCCAAGAACTCTTTATTGTGATTGTAAACTCTGACCAAATGTAGTTCAGCATCATTTAAAAACTTAAAGTCACCTTGTATCTTTTTTCCTTTTGTAAAAAAGCCCGCATTCTCAGCTATGAGATTTACTTTGGGTATTTTCTGCAAAAATTCATCAACTGGCAATATTACTTCATTTAATCTACCATACAGTTTAGCTTGCTCAATTTCCTCCAAAGTAAAAGAGTTTTCTATATTAAAAGCGCCTGAACTCGTCCTAATTAAACAGGAAAGACAAGCTCCACATCCGAGGACCTTGCCGATGTCTTCACATAGTGTTCTAATATACGTGCCTTTTGAGCAGGCAACTTTCAAAATTGCAGATTCACAACTATAATCAATTAAATCTAAGGAGTAGATCTTCACCCTTCTGGGTTTTCGTTCAACGACAATGCCCTCCCTGGCTAATTCGTATAATTTTCTCCCTTTGTAACGCACCGCAGAGTACATTGGAGGTACCTGTGAGATTTCACCCGTAAACTGTCTTAAAGCTTCTTTTAAATCAAACTCGGTAACTTTGATCGGCCTGATATCTTTAACATTTCCTTCTAAATCGCCTGTATCTGTGGTGACACCTAATCTCATTTCTGCGATATATTCCTTATCATCATCCATAAAAAATTCTATAGCTTTAGTAGCTTTCCCCACAAAAATGGGTAAGACACCAGCCGCCGCTGGGTCAAGGGTGCCGCTATGGCCAATTTTTTTTATCTGAAGAAGCCTTCTCATAAAATTTACCACATCATGAGATGTCATTCCAGGTGGCTTTAAAACATTAATTACGCCTTTCACCGCTATCCTCCATAGCATGATTTATGGCTTTTAAGACAATCTCACGGGCTTCTTTTAGGGGGAGTTTAACCTGGCAACCGGCAGCCCTCGGATGCCCTCCTCCGTTAAACTTTGCTGCTATCATGCTGACATCCACCCATTCATTTGATCTTAAACCTACTTTAATCACTGAATCATCAGTTTCTCTAAAAATTGCAGCTACTTCAACACCTTCTATTTCACGGGCATAATTGATCATCCCGTCAGTATCGTCTTCATCAGCATTAGCAGTCTTGAGCATCTCTTGAGTGATGTATAGAGTCGCAACTTTACCGTCAGCTGAAATCTCAAGGGTGCTTAAAACTGATTTTAAAAGTTTAATAGAGGCCGGGCTACGCATTTCAAAAACTTGGCGACTGACATAATCGGGTCTTACACCTTTGTCTACTAAATCTGCCAAAATCCTTATGGACAGAGGTGTAGTATTGGAATACTTTATTGAACCGGTATCGGTAATGATAGAAGTATAGAGGTTAAGGGCAATGTCATAATCAAGTTCTACTCTGCCATCTAATAATCGATATATCATTTCCCCTACAGAAGAAGCAGTAGTATCTACTAAGTTCAAATCACCAAAATAGCTGTTGCTCTTGTGATGATCTATATTTACAACTATAGGTCCGTACTCCTTTAATTGTCTGTCAAAACCCAATCGCTCGATATCTCCACAATCTAGAACAATTATCACATCAAAAGTTTCTGAAATATCTTTTTCAATGAGCTCGGTTCCGGGCAGAAATTTATACTTTCTCGGTATATCATCCTTAATAACCGGTACAGCCTTTTTCTCATTTTTTAATAGTGCCAATGTGAGTGCAAGGACTGAACCTATACTGTCACCATCAGGTGAAACGTGTGATGTAATCATAAAACTTAGTTTGTTTTCCAAGAGATTATAAAATCTAGCAATATCCATGTTAATTACCTTCTTTTGATAGTTCCTGACTCTTAATATCTTTTAATAGCTTGTCTATCCGGAATCCGTATTCAATAGACTCATCTAATTTGATTGATATTTCGGGCATATATTTTATTCTAAGTTGATTAGCTAATTCGTATCTGATGAAACCTTTCGCCTTTTGTATTACATCAAAGGTGGTATTTTTCTTTGCATTGTCGCCGTAAAAACTGATAAATATAGTCGCATGGCGAAGGTCCCTAGTAACGTCAACTCTAGTAACGCTTACCAATCCATCAATGCGCGGGTCTTTTAATTCATTATTGATAATAAGGCTCGCGGCCTTCTTAATCTCTTCAGCAATTCTTTCGTTTCGAGAAAATTCCACTTCTAAATTCACCCCAAGAAAGTATTTATCCTTGAACTGGCCTATCTATGAAAGCTTCCAACACGTCCTGCTCCTTTATGTCATTGAATTTCTCGATTCCAATACCACATTCATAACCGCTGACAACTTCCCTAATGTCATCTTTAAAACGCTTCAAGGATGCAATTTTTCCTTCGTAAACGACGATACCTTCACGTATGACGCGGACCTTTGAATTTCTAGTTACTTTACCTTCAGTAACAAAGCATCCGGCTACAACACCGACTCCAGGTACCTTAAACAGCGCCCTCACTTCAGCCCTTCCAAGAACCACTTCTTCATATTCTGGTTCAAGCATTCCCTTCATTGCAGCTTTTATATCATCCACTACATCATAAATAATTCTATAAGTTCTGATATCTATTTGCTCTTTTTCAGCGAGTTTTCTTGCATTTGAATCAGGTCTGACATTAAAACCAATAATAATTGCATCCGAAGCAGAAGCAAGCATAACATCGCTTTCTGTAACTGCCCCAACAGCTCCGTGGATAATTCTCACTTCAACCTCATTAGTAGAACATTTTTCCAGGGATTGTTTGAGTGCCTCAATTGAACCTTGAACATCAGCTTTTATGATTAGATTCAGTTCCTTTACTTCGCCTTTTTGAAGCCTTTCATACAATTGCTGCAAGGATATCTTTTTAGATGTTGCAAACTCAGATTCTCTCTGGCGATTTACCTGTTCTTCTGCAATAGCTTTTGCTTCTCTTTCGCTTGAAACTGCTCTTAAGATATCTCCTGCCGTTGGTACCTCAGATAAGCCAAGGACTTCAACCGGAATAGAAGGGCCAGCCTCTTTTATTCTTTTACCCTGAGAGTTAAATAGCGCCCTCACTCTTCCAAAAGCCACACCAGCAACTATATCGTCACCTACTTTCAAGGTGCCGCGCTGGACTAAAACCGTAGCAATAGGTCCTCTGCCCTTATCAAGCTTTGATTCAATAATAACTCCGCTGGCTTTACAAGTGTAGTTGGCCTTTAGTTCTGCCATTTCTGCCACCAAAGTAACCATTTCTAGAAGTTGGTCAATTCCCACCTTAGTTTTTGCAGACACATTGACAAATATTGTATCCCCGCCCCATTCTTCGGGAATTAAATCGTACTCTGACAATTGCTGCTTAACTCGATCGGGATTGGCTGTTGCTTTGTCAATTTTGTTAACCGCGACAATTATAGGGACACCTGCTGCCTTAGCATGGTTAACCGCTTCTATAGTCTGAGGCATGACACCGTCATCCGCTGCCACTACCAATATTGCAATGTCGGTAACTTGTGCACCTCTTGCACGCAATGTTGTAAAAGCCTCATGACCGGGTGTATCTAAAAACACTATTTTCTTTCCATTAATTTCAACTTCAGAAGCACCTATGTGTTGAGTAATTCCCCCTGCTTCTCGCTTGGTAATATTTGTTTCCCTTATGGCATCAAGCAATGAAGTTTTGCCGTGGTCTACGTGACCCATTACTGTAACAACTGGGGGACGGGGCTTCAAATCTTCGGGTTTGTCACATTCTTCTTCTTTCGATAAGCTTTTGCCATCCTTCTGTTCTTCTACAGCCTTAAAGCCGAATTCGCCTGCAAGTTTTTTCGCCAATTCAAAGTCAATTTCAGCATTTATATTGACCATTAGGCCGTAATCTATAAGCTTCTTTATTATCTTGACCGGCTCAACTTCCAAACTATTGCCTAGGTCTCTCACACTAATTTTGTCAGGTATGGTTATTGTTTTCGGCTGTTTTTCTTTGCTTTTTTCCGATTTCTTTTCCAAGGTTTTGTCTTTATCAGGTACTTTTTCAGTTTTCTTTTTGCTCTTGCCAGTTTCCTCCTCAATCAGGTCCATTACCAGTTTTGCAGTATCATTATCAAGAGTGCTCATGTGATTTTTTACTCTAATATCCAGGTCCTCTAAGATAGAAATAAGTTTTTTGCTTGATAAACCAACTTGTTTAGCTAGTTCATACACGCGTAATCTCGTCAATATCCCCCACCCCCGTTAATAGTTTAATACGCCTTTGTATTTCTTTAGCAAGACCTTTATCGGTTATACCGATAACTTTCCTTTGTCTCTTGCCTATAGCTTTACCTAATTCATCAGAATGATAGCAATAAAACACAGGAATTTTCCCTTTAATACCCAAACTTTTCATTTTCTCCTTCGTGTTATTAGAAGCGTCATTAGAAACCATTATTAGAAAGACTTTTTTGGCATTAACAGCTCTTTCTACAGTTTCTTGACCTGATATCAATTTTCCTGCTTTTCTACTAATACCTAGCAGAAAAAGAACATGGTCAGGTTTCATGAATTCAATAACTCCTCCTGAAGCCTTTGAACCATTTCCTTTGTTACGTTAAAATCTAGGGCTTTAGAAAGGTTTTTCTCATTAATAGATTCTTTAATACACTGGATATCGTTGCAGACGTATGCTCCTCTGCCAGATTTTTTTCCTGTTGCATCTATAATAATTTCACCTTCCGGCGTGCGGACAATCCTGGTCAATTCCTTTTTTGGTTTCATTTCCCTGCAACCAACACACATTCGCATCGGTATTTTTCTACGTTTCACTTTCATCCCCTCTTAAATCATTATTAACATTAAAATCATCTTGCTCCTTACTTTTTATGTCAATTTTCCACCCAGTAAGCCTAGCGGCCAGTCTAGCATTTTGGCCTTCTTTACCGATAGCTAGTGATAATTGGTTTTCTGATACAGTTACTCTGGCTATCTTCGTATCTTCTTCCAGAGAAACGTTTAATACTTTAGCAGGGCTTAAGGCATTTGAGATAAACACATCCTGATGTTTATCCCACTTTATTATATCAATTTTCTCTCCATTTAGCTCTTCAACAATTGACTGCACCCTAGAACCCTTTGGGCCCACACAAGCACCTACAGGATCGATATTTTCATCTTTGGAGAATACTGCAATTTTTGTTCTTGATCCTGCTTCTCTAGATATTCCCTTGATCTCAACAAGACCTTCATAAATCTCAGGCACTTCCAATTCGAATAGCCTTTTTACAAGGCCAGGGTGAGAACGTGATACGGTAATCTGTGGGCCTTTAGTGGTTTTTTTGACTTCAAGAATGTACACTTTAATTCTTGCTCCTTGATTGTACTCCTCTGAAGGTATTTGCTCAGTTGCTGGAAGAATAACTTCTGTTTTGCCTAAATCAATTATAACATTTTTTTTGTCATATCTTTGAATTATACCTGTTACAATATCAGTTTCCCTACCGGAAAACTCTTCGTATATTATGTTTCTTTCGGCTTCTCGTATTCGCTGCATTACCACCTGTTTTGCAGTCTGTGCAGCTATCCTGCCAAATTTCTTTGGGGTCACTTCTACTGTTATTATATCGCCGATTTTAGCAGTAGGATACAATTCTGCTGCCTCATTTACATCGATCTCAAGGAGAGAATCTTTCACTTCATCTGTAACTAGTTTTCTGGAATATACTTTCACTTCACCTGTATCTCTGTCTATGTTAACAGATACATTTTGAGAAGAACCGTAATTCTTTTTGTAGGCAGATATTAAAGACGCTTCTATAGCATCTAATAGTATATCTTTTGAAATACCTTTCTCTTTTTCAAGCTGAGTTAAAGCTTCAACAAATTCTATATTCATCTTGACTCCCCATCCCAATTGTATTTTAACTTTGCAGATGATATCTTTTCTCTGGGAATTGAATATTTTTGACCATTACTTATAGTTACTATGCCATCTGAATAATCTTCAAGGGTACCAGTAAAGAGTTTTTTCCCTTCTATTTTTTCAAAGGTTTTGATTTCTACTAAAGACCCTATGAATCTTATAAAATCCTTGTCACGTTTAAGGGGCCTTTCAATCCCGGGTGAAGATACCTCCAAAATATAACTGTAAGGTATTGGATCTATGTCATCTAAAATTTTTTCAATTTCCATGCTCGCTAGTTGACAATCGTCTAAAGTTATCCCGCCCGGTTTGTCAATGTAGTACCTTAAATAACGATTGCCCATGTCTTTTACAAACTCCATGTCAACCAATTCAAATCCTTTTGATTCCACGATTTTTTGACCTATGTCCCATAATTTCGTTAAAAGGTCCTTTTTTGACACTTGCTTATCACTCCTATTGATTTATATGTAGTCCTTGACAAGTCATAGACGATTATAATTGCAATCAATAAACACTTTATAATATTAAAGAGTGGGAATATACCCACTCTATCTGTCGTGACGTCAAAATATATTTCATTTAAATTATAACACAGCCACATACTGTTTGCAACTAAAAAAGACTTATTTGATCTGTTTCTTGAAGGTTATTTATTATTCCGTTTCGCCGCATAATCTGAACCACATTTTTTGTAATCTTGGTTCGCTGCTTAAGGTCCTCAATTGAAGTAAAGCTTCCTTTTTCTCTTTCCTTGGTTATGTTTTGCGCCGCTGTAATCCCAAGACCTTGGAGCGCCGACAAAGGCGGCAAAATACCATCTCGCGTTATTTTAAACCTTTGGACGTCTGATTTGTATAGGTCAATAGGAACAAATTGAATGCCTCTCATGTACATTTCATTTGCCACTTCTAAAACAGTGAGCAGATTTTTTTCTTTTGTAGAGGCTTCCTTATCTTTTTTTTCAATTTCTACCATTGTTTCTTTTATTTGTTTCGGTCCCTGTAATATTAGTTCCGCATCAAAATCATCAACCCTGACAGTAAAATAAGTGGCGTAAAATGCTTCAGGATAATGCACTTTAAAATATGCAATTCGAAATGCCATAACTACATATGCTACCGCGTGGGCTTTTGGGAAGAGGTATTTTATCTTCTTGCAAGACTCGATAAACCAGGAATCTACATTATTATTTTCAGCAAGGAGCTTTTCATACTCCGGCTTGAGGCCCTTTCCTTTTCTGACATCTTCCATGATATTAAATGCTGCTTTAGGGTTTATGCCTTTGTTTATGAGATATATCATTATATCGTCTCGAGTTGCAATAACCTGTGACAATGTGGCAATATTGTTTTTTATTAGATCATGCGCATTGTTAAGCCACACATCGGTTCCATGGGATAAACCGCTTATTCTGACTAATTCCGTAAATGAAGAAGGCCTTGTAGCCTCGAGCATTTGCCTGACAAATTTTGTGCCAAACTCAGGCACACCCAATGTTCCGACTGTTGTACCTAATGCTTCAGGATCCAGACCCAAGGGTTTTGTGGAAGAAAATAATTCCATAGTCTTATGATCATCTAGAGGGATGTCTTTCGCGTTAACTCCAGTTTCTTCTTCCAGCATTTTTATTACTGTTGGGTCGTCATGACCTAACAGGTCTAGCTTTAAAAGCCTGTCACTTATAGAATGATACTCAAAATGTGTAGTGATGACCCCTGCACTTTTATCATCTGCAGGATGCTGAATCGGTGAAAACTCATATATTTCTTTTTCTTTAGGAACTACGATGAGGCCCCCTGGATGCTGCCCGGTTGTCCTTTTAACCCCGGTAATGCCTTTTGCAAGTCGATTAACCTCAATGCTTGGAACATCCAGCCCTCTCTCTTCTAGATAAGTTTTTACAAAACCAAATGCCGTCTTTTCGGCTATTGTTGAAATGGTTCCAGCCCTAAACACATGGTTTTTTCCGAAAAGCTCCTCTGTGTACTTGTGAGCTGATGCTTGATATTCTCCTGAAAAATTTAAATCAATATCCGGCACCTTATCTCCCTCAAAACCCATAAAAACCTCAAAGGGAATATTAAAGCCTTCTTTGCTCATAGGACTATTGCAGTTAGGGCAGTTCTTATCAGGCAAATCTGGTCCTACGATTCCTTCTACGTCATGCTCAAATATGGAAGTCCGACACTTGCGGCACAAATAGTGGGCTGGCAACGGGT
Source organism: Tepidanaerobacter sp. DTU063 (assembly GCA_001512695.1). GTDB lineage: Bacteria > Bacillota > Thermosediminibacteria > Thermosediminibacterales > Tepidanaerobacteraceae > DTU063. The sequence goes on from LFSJ01000090.1 coordinate 16,362, forward strand.
TGACCTCCGTTATATTGCACATAGTTGCCACTAAAGAAGACCCCACGGAACCTCTCGAGCCAACCAAATAACCGTCTTCAAGGGATTTTGCCACAAGCTTATGAGCAATGAGATATATTTCCGCATAGCCGTTGTTTATAATAGAATCTAATTCACGCTGCAACCTCGATTCCACAATTTCCGGCAAATTTTCACCGTACATTTCTTTTGCCTTCTCATAGGTCATATCTATTACTTTTTGCTCTGCACCTGGGATTTTAGGAGGATACAATTCATCGGGAAAGGGTTTTACATCTTCCTCAATTTGCTCAGCTAACAAATTTGGGGATTCTATAACTACTTCTTCTGCTTTATCGGTCCCCAAGTACTTGAATTCTTCCAGCATTTCATCTGTGGTTCTAAAATACAAATTGGACTCTTTGTCAGCATCTTTATAGCCTTGCGCATTTAAAAGAATCTTTCTGTATATTTCATCTTCCGGATTTATAAAATGTACATCACCCGTCGCAATTACAGGTTTATTCGCCTCTTTGCCTAAATAATATATTTTACGGTTTAGTTCCTTCAATCTGTCCATTCCACTGACATTTTCATTGTCTATTAGAAATGCATTATTGTGTAGAGGTTGAATCTCTAAATAGTCATAAAAGTCTAACAATCTTTCAATCTTCTCCTGACTGCCATATTGTAGTAAGCTTTGAAACAGCTCTCCAGCTTGACAACCGCTACCAATAAGCAAACCTTCACGGTTTTTGCGAAGTAAGGACTTAGGTATTCGAGGATGCCTGTAAAAGTGGTTTAAATGTGCAATTGACACAAGTTTATATAGATTCCTCATGCCCGTGTCATTTTTTACGAGGACTGTGGCATGGAAGGAATTCAAGTTTGAAACTCCTTTTTGCAATCTGTATATATCATTTATTCGCGATAGATTGTCTATGCCTGCATCCCTTACTCTTTTTAAAAGTTCCTTTAAAATAAGGGCATCTGTATTTGCATCATCTACAGCCCTGTGGTGTGAACCCATTTTGATCTTTAGTTCTTTGGCCAAAGTATCCAAACGATGATTTTTCAGTTGAGGAAAAAGTATGCGAGATAGGGCAAGTGTATCCAATATTTTATTATTAAAGGGAATATTTAGCCTTGAAGTATCTCTTCGAATAAATCCTGAATCGAATTGAGCGTTGTGTGCTACAAATATACCATCAGACAAAAATTCAATAAATGATACGATTGCTTTCTCTATAGGAGGAGCCGATTTTAACATATCATTTGTTATACCTGTCAAACTTGTGATGTTCACAGGCACAGGTTTTGTCGGTTTAACAAATGTATTGAACCTATCCACAATTTCATTGTTTACCATTTTTACAGCGCCAATTTCAATAATCTCATCGGCATCAAAACATAGTCCGGTAGTTTCAATGTCCACAACCACAAATGTTGTATCTTTTATGGCTACATCGGGTGGAGATATCATAACCGGGTTTTCATCATCAAATATGTACGCTTCAAGACCGTAAATCGGCTTTATGCCTAATTTTTTAGATGCTTCATAGATTTCTGGAAAAGCCTGCAGTACACCGTGGTCAGTAAAAGCAACAGCTTTGTGCCCCCATTTTTTCGCCAGCTTCAACACTTCAGTAGGAGGGCAAAGAGCATCCATTGAACTGTATCGAGTATGTAAGTGTAGTTCTACTCTTTTTTTAAGACTCGTATCCACCCTTTCAGGTTTTTTTTCGATATTTACATCAAAAGGAACCAATTCATATTCTTGAGTGTGATTGTTAATCTGTATTTTCCCGCGAACTTTAAGCCATAAACCTTCTTTAAATTGATGTTCGAGAGATTTCTTATCATCAGAAAGAAAAATTTTTACTTCAATTGAACCGGTATAGTCCGTCAAGCCAAAGCTGAACAATGTGCAATTGTTTTTTATCTGACGCTTATTAACCTGAAAAATTTCTCCGGAAAAAATAATTTCCTTTGTCTCTTTTAAATTGTCCCCTATGGGGACCGAATTACCCGGAATTATTTTTCCGATGATATTAGGTGTTATGGCACTGTCCCTATCTGAATTTGTATTGTTGTGTCCATTTTCCTCAAGTATTGCTTTTATAATTTCCTCTTCCTCTTCATTTACATCGTAAGTATTTTCCTCAACTTTTTCATAAAAAGTTACTTTAAATGTATAACCCAGTTTTTTAAAATAGTCTTCTATCAGTGTATGTAAATTGCGCTTTTTGAGAATACCTTTACCGCAAGAGTCAATAAAAATATTAAGGTTTTGGCCATTAAGCTCCCAATGGCTATTGGCCAGCCACACCCTACACCCCGGTACTTGGGAAAAAAGACATTTTAAAAGGCCATTCCTGGCTTTTTCTATAAGCCTTTGGCCTTTATTATCAGTATCTAGAATTTCACAATGAATTGAAACGCGAGCGGTTTTTGGCAAATGAGAAGAAATTAGTTTCTCTATTTTTTTTAAAATCTGCTCTGAGAAGATAAACTCGGAAAGGAGGTAAATATCAATCTCTCTAGACTTTACCGAAACTTTAACGTTTAATAAAATAGCCTTAAAAAGTATTTCTCTTTCTTCTGTTGTAAACAACATCAAATCCTTTTTTTTAAATATTTGAGTGACTTTTGTCATATGATCCCCTGCACTATACACAGTTATTTTGAATCAAATATTACTTTTAGTTTTATAAGGCCGAAGATAAACAGTATATCCCAGTACATCTTTATGCGAGATAAGAATCCTAAAAGAACTCCTCTTTTCTCTTCTTTCATCAAATGAGTTAGATTTGGCAAGTAGACCAACTGGGTTCTTATTTTTTCTTTTTCAGCCATTAAAGTAAGGGCCATCTCAATTCCGTAACTTGTTACTTTATATTCTTCAAGTTTTTCTAAAACGGATTTGCAAATAGCCCTTTGACCGGAAAGAAAGGGGGCGATCTTTTGTGCAAAGTCTGTAGCTCCTCTTCCTGAGTTGAATATTCCAATAGTCATATCTGCCCTTTCATCTAAAACCGGCTGCAGTAAATTTATTACATGTTCTTCCGTTAAACCGATTAAATCTGCATCTAGCATTAATATTATATCTGCATCGGTGCTTTGCACACCTGACAAAACAGCATATGTTTTTCCGTGATTCTTATCAAATTCTATTACTCGCGCCTTATATGATCGAGCAATGTTTGCGGTTCTATCGTGAGAACCGTCACTAACTACTATAATATCATCTATCATGCTTATAGCTGATACCGGTTTTAAGACGTTGCCAATAGTCTTTTCTTCATCGTAAGCAGGTATTACAACGGCTATTTTGGGCATATTATCACCCTCATCATTGTAGTCTTACTTTTACTTTAACACAGCTTTGGACCAATTTCAACAATACATGGACTCTGCTCTAGAACAAGAAAGTTTTGAGGCACCCCGTATAATTAGGGCGCCCTATGCTATGGAATCAATATGATTTTGCAAAATATGCAACTGTATCAGATTGTTTATCACATACTATACACTTTCCGCTGATAGTTTCTTTAGAAAATGGAATGCATCTCAAGGTGGCGCCTGTTTCTTCTTTTACCTTCTTTTCACATTCAGTATTCCCGCACCAATGTGCTTTTATAAAACCTCTTTTTTCATCAATGATTTGCTTAAACTCATCAAAGTTGTCCACTTCTCTAATATTTTCGTTAAGAAAAACTTGTGCCTGTCTAAACATATTTGCTTGTATTTCATCTAGCAAACTCTTTAAGCGTGGAAGCAGTTCCGATTCACTGACTGTGATCTTTTCTCCAGTGTCCCTTCGCACAAAAACAACCTGCTCGTTCTTTATATCCCTTGGCCCTATCTCAATTCTTACAGGCACACCTTTCATTTCCCACTCGTTAAATTTCCATCCCGGAGTGTATTCATTTCTATCATCTAATTCAGTCTTAATCTCCTTATTGAGAATGGAGTACAACTCCCTAGCTTTATTAAGTACGGTTTCAGACTCCTTTCCCAAAATAGGCACAATAACTGCCTGAATAGGGGCAATCTTTGGAGGAAGCTTGAGGCCCCTGTCATCACCATGGACCATAATAATTGCTCCTATTAGACGAGTTGTAACTCCCCAAGATGTTTGCCAAACATGCTTTAGTTTTCCATCCTTATCAAGATAAGTAATATCATAGGCTTTTGCAAAGTGCTGACCCAGATTGTGGGAAGTGCCAGCCTGAAGTGCTCTACCATCACCCATCAGTGCTTCAATGGTATATGTTTTTAAGGCTCCGGCAAACTTTTCATTTTCAGATTTTACTCCCGTTATAACGGGCATTGACAAATCTGTCTCAACAAAATCACGATATACTTCCAACATCCTTAATGTTTCTTCTTCCGCTTCTTCAAAACTGCTATGAGCTGTATGGCCCTCCTGCCATAAGAATTCAGCAGTACGTAAAAAGGGTTTTGTACTTTTTTCCCAGCGAACTACATTGCACCATTGATTTATAAGGACCGGCAAGTCTCGCCATGACTTTATCCATTTGGAATACATGTGGCAAATGATAGTTTCTGATGTTGGTCTAACCGCAAGGCGCTCTGCCAATTCCTCATTACCTCCATGGGTGACCCATGCAACTTCTGGCGCAAAGCCTTCCACATGTTCTGCCTCTTTTTGAAGAAGTGATTCGGGAATGAAGAGGGGGAAATAGGCATTTTTATGACCTGTTGCTTTGAATCTGCTGTCCAAAAGCTGCTGCATTTTTTCCCAAATACTGTAGCCGTAAGGCCTTATTACCATACAACCTCTAACCGGTGAATAATCCGCCAGTTCAGCCTTAAGTATGACATCAACATACCATTGGGAAAAATCCTCAGATTTGGGCGTAATTTCTTTTACAAAGTCATTTTCCATAAGAATGCTCCTTTCCAAAACAACTTTCTATTCATTTATCATGTGTTTTATTTCTTTCACCAGTTCCGAAACAGCATCTTCTTCCGACACAGTTTTTATTATCTCACCTTTTTTAAATATTGCAACCCGCTTTTTTCCACCGGCAATACCAATATCTGCCTCTCTAGCTTCTCCGGGACCATTAACAATGCAGCCCATTATGGCAACTTTTAACGGTTTTTTTATGTGTGACAGTTTTTCCTGTACCTCATTGGCTATTTTAATCAAATTGATCTGTGTTCTCCCACAAGTTGGGCATGATATAAAATTAATACCATATTGTCTCAAATTTAAACTCTTTAGTATTTCAAAACCCACTTTAACCTCGTCTACAGGTTCACCTGTCAAAGATACTCTGATAGTATCACCTATTCCTTCATACAGTAAAATCCCTAAGCCTACTGAAGACTTAATTGTTCCGGTTAGGAGAGTTCCCGCTTCCGTGATGCCCAGGTGCAAAGGATAGTCCACTTTTTGAGCAATCAATTTGTAGGAATGTATACATGAGAGCACATCTGAAGACTTTAATGAAATTACAATATGCTCAAAATTCATATTCTCTAAAATTTCCACATGCCTCAATGCACTTTCCACCAAAGCTTCAGGTGAGGGGCCGCCGTATTTTTCAAGTAGATCCTTTTCCAAAGAACCTGAATTGACGCCGATCCTAATCGGCACATCAAATGATTTTGCCGTTTCAACAACTTTTTTAATTATTTCGGCATCGCCGATATTCCCAGGATTAATCCTAAGCCCATCTGCTCCCTGCTTTATAGCCTCGATAGCTAATCGATAATCAAAGTGCACATCTGCCACAATCGGTATATGGATTTGCTCTTTTATCTTTGAAATGGCTTCGGCACTTGCCATATCGGGAACCGCCACTCGTATGATGTCACATCCAGCATTTTCTAAACTGATGATTTGATTTACAGTGCTTTCAATATCATCCGTCTTTGTATTAGTCATAGATTGGACTGTAATGGGACTATCTCCTCCAACACCTACATCCTTGATCATTACCTTTCTAGATTTCCGCCTTTTAATTGTGCTAAATTCCAGCATAGTTCTCCCTCTTACCTATACATATGTACTTGCTACTATCAATTAAAGCCTGGTGATTAGCTAACTTTCTCAGAACCACAATTCCCTTAAATCCTTAAATAATATCAGTATCATCAGGAACATCAAAAGTGCGAATCCAATAAAATGGATTAACCCTTCTTTTTCCGGTTCAACAGGCTTGCCTCTTAACAGTTCAAATACCAAAAATATTCCTCTGCCACCATCAAGAGCAGGAATAGGAAACAGGTTGAAGAGACCCAAATTTGCGCTTATAACAGCTGCAATATACAGCACCTGATAAACACCGATCTTAGCAGCTTCTCCTACTATATGGGCCAGACCAACCGGCCCTACTACATCGGCTTTCACTTTGCCTGTCAGCACCTGATATATACCCACTAATATTAGCTTCAATATCAAAACAGTCTTTTTATAACCGTACTTAATGCTCTCTAATACAGAGTGCTTTTGCATTACTGATTTAATACCGATAATGCCCCGCTGCGTTTTTGGCTCAACGGTTGTCGTAACATCATAATCAATGTATTTTCCATCTCTAATGACTGTGACGCTGATTTTTTCATTATGTCTACCGCTTATTATCTCGACTATTTCCTCCCAATGGCCAACTTTACGACCATCAATTGCATGTATTATGTCATTATCTTGTATCCCTGATATCTCAGCAGGTTCTCCGGGAGTTACCGTCACTTGCCTTGTAGGAACTCCCGAATAAAAACCGATAATTCCAAGGAGCAATATGGCAAGAATGAAATTCATTAAAGGTCCAGCAAGTATAACGCCCAAGCGGACCAGTGCACTTTTATTGTTAAAGGCTCTCGGATCGCTCGTATCAGTATCTTCGCCTTCCATCTTTACATAACCACCGAATGGAAGCAATCGGATGGAATAGTGCGTTTCCTTTAATTTCATGCTGATTAACTGTGGTCCTAATCCAAGGCTAAATTCATTGACTTTTATGTCAGACAGTTTTGCAACTATGAAATGACCCAGTTCATGAAAAAAAATCAGCATTCCAAAAACTAAAATAGATGACAGTATAGTCTGCAATTTTCTTCACCTTCCGCAACTTACACTTTTTTTGTTGGCTTGTTCAATGGAGGTATGATCCCACAATGTATGAGAGCTCTTACTATTACTACAACCAGAGGTCCTACGAATAATCCTTTCCATCCGAAAACTTTAACTCCTAAATAAATAGAAAGCAATGTTAATAGAGGGTCTATACCAAGATTGCGACCGATGATTTTTGCTTGGAACATCTGTCTACTTCCGATAACGACTACATATAAAAACAGTAAGCCTATGGCGAAGTTAACATTACCAATAACAAGTAAATATATAATCCATGGTATAAATATTAAACTAGGCCCAAACAGAGGCATTATATCTAATATACCGCATATTATACCCAAAGTTAGCGCGTACTCAACTCTTAAAATGTAAAAGCCTAATACAGTAATAACGGTAGAAATTAAAACCAGAATTATCTGTGCTTTGATTAATCTAAAGAAAGAAAAAACTAGTTCTAATTGCACCGATTTCACTTTTTCGTGTAATTGTTCAGGAAACAGGTTCTTTATTATATGTATAATTTTATCCTTGTCCTTCGTTAGAAAATAGCTGAACAAGAAAACAAAAATTATCACAACCAGTAGATTCACTAGCAAATTTGGAACCATGCCTATTTTGTTCACTAGAAAAGTATATAAATTTGAAAGGGACCCGGATATGGTAGACAATATTTGATTTAAATTTGCTTTTAAATATACTATTATGTCTTCTGGCACCTTAGCAAAAAAGTTTGATAAATACAAATATGACTTATCTATGAGTGCATTAAAATGACGCAGCTGAGTCGGTAAAAAATTTGTAAACCGTGCAAGCTCAAAGGTGAAACGAGCAATAATCAATAATGAAATATATCCCGTTAGACAAAATATAGCCGAAAGGACTATAACTGTTATTATTCCCCTGTCAAGTTCTAATTTTCGTTCAAGATAAGTTACAATAGGATCTATCAAAATAGCAATAAATATTCCAATTACTAATGGCAAAAAGTACTTAATAGCCAGTACAATTACGATAGCAGTAACGGCAACTGCAAGGACTAGAAAAAATATAGGAGAATAAGTGGTTCTCATTTTCATAGTAGACCACCTTTTTGTAACAATAACTTTATAAATATATATGCTACTGGGAAGGAAAAAAGTGCGCTGTCGAGCCTATCGAGAATACCGCCGTGACCTGGAATAATATTTGAAAAATCCTTTATCTGGCAGTATCGTTTTATAAATGATGCTGATAGATCGCCGATTTGCGCAACAACACCTATACAAATGCCAAAAAGTATAGCGTGCAGAGTATTAATTTCAGGTAAAAAATATACGGAATAAAGCACACTTGCCGCTACACTTGACAAAATGCCGCCCAAACTTCCTTCTATAGTTTTATTGGGACTAACTGCCGGAGCTAAAGCTGTCTTTCCTATGATCATTCCACTAAAAAAAGCTCCTGTATCACATGCCCAAGTAGTAATGAATATCCACCATGTAAGTTTTAACCCCAAGCTAATATTCCGAACCAAAATAATGGACATGAACAAAAATGATGTGTAAAGGAAAGAAAAAACGCTAAAAACCATGTCTTTAAGATGATTTTCATTGCTAACAATTATATTATATAAAAACTCAAACATGAGCAATAATATGGCAAAAAGATAAGTCAATATAAAATCAAAGTTTTTAAAACTTGCACAATAAAACAGTACAACTGCAAGAGCTGAATTTAAGAAAAATCTTATGTGGATATTTTTTTTTGAAAATGCACTGCGCAGCTCATACAGCGCACATATATTCAAGAAGGAAATAGCTGCATAAAAAACCCAACCACCTGTATTTATGACGTATCCTAATAGTATTATACCGACAACAGCACTTATAATTCTTGTAATCATAAATCCACCTGCTTTATGATTTTAAACCACCATATCTACGCTCGCGTTTCTGAAAATCTAGTATGGCTTTTAACAAATCATCTGATTTAAAATCAGGCCAATACACCTCAGTAAACCACAATTCAGTATATGCAATCTGCCACAGCAAAAAATTGCTTATTCTTAGCTCACCACTAGGCCTGATTAACAGATCCGGATCAGGCAAATCCCGGGTATATAAGTAATTTTGAAAGGTGCTTTCATCTATACCATCAATGCTTATTATATCACTTTGCACGTCTTTATACAGTTTTTTGCAAGCGGATAATATTTCATTGCGGCTCCCGTAATTTAATACTATATTTAATATGAGACCTGTGTTATTTTGCGTTTGTTGTATGCTTTTCTTTATTTGCCCTACTATTCTTTCGGGCAATTCTTCCCAAGCGCCTGATACATGAATCCTGACATTGTTTTTGTCAAGTTCATCGACCTCTTTTTTTAAATAATAAAGCAACAAATTCATGATAGTGTTTACTTCTTGAACAGGCCTTTTCCAATTTTCTGATGAAAATGCAAATACACTAAGAACCTGAATGTTTAACTTGCAGCAAGTGCGTACTATATCTCTCAAGGCCTCAGCTCCAGCCCAATGTCCCGCAATTCTTGGTAGGCCTTTTTGCTTAGCCCATCGACCATTTCCGTCCATAATAATAGCGATATGCTTTGGTAGATTCTTTACATTTATCTTATCAATTGCTGCTTTTGCATGTCCCACAGGATATTCCTCCCATTGTCTTGCATTACACTAAAAATGCTATCATACATTACTTAAAAACCCCCTCTAAAGAGGGGGTGCATAACCTTAAATTCTAATCCCCAACTTGACAGTCCTTGAAACTTTTTTCCCTGAAAAAAGCAACTACTAAGGTAACAGTATTATCATCGTCATATGTACAGCGCACAATTCTTGGCAAACTATAACAGTCAATAACCTTATTAGGGGCTCTCGTATAAATAATTTTCGGATGGATTCCCCGATTTAATAATAATTTAGTGGCTTTATCTAAAGGCATAGCAATCAACTTGAGGTTATTTTTAAATATTGTTATACCTCCATTATTTCTTTTTCTTTGTTCGCTAGGATTTTATCAGCTTCATCTATGAATTTGTCCGTTATCTTTTGAATTTCTTCCTGTGAACGCTTCAATTCATCTTCTGAAATTTCTTTATTTTTTTCCATCTTTTTTAAAGCATCGTTGTATTCTCTTCGGATATTTCTAATTGCAACTTTGGCTTCTTCACATTTTTTCTTGGCAAATTTAGCAAGTTCCTGACGCCTTTCAGCAGTCAGTTCCGGTAGTATTAATCTAATTACTTTTCCGTCATTATTTGGAGTGATGCCTAGCTCCGATTTCAAAATTGCCTTTTCTATCGTCTGCAACATTTTTACTTCCCATGGCTGTATCAGAATCATTTTGGGCTCCGGAATACTAAGTGAGGCAACTTGATTTATCGGGGTCGGTGTACCGTAGTAATCTACATATATTTTATCTAGTAATGCTGTGGAAGCTCTCCCAGTTCTTAAAGTAGCATAATCTGATTTTAGAATGGCTAAAACCTTATCCATTCGTTTTTCCATTTCGGAAAATAGCTTCTTGTCCACTTCTCATCAACTCCCCCTTACTAATGTTCCTATATTTTCACCTAAAATTACCTTTTTTATATTGCCAGGTGTAGAAATGCCAAAGACAATAATGGGAATACTGTTGTCCATGCACAATGATGTTGCCGTAGAATCCATCACTCCTAAGCCTTTATTTAGAACTTCGATGTAATCAAGAGAGTCGAATTTTTGTGCAGATTCATTTAAAACCGGGTCAGAATCATAAACACCGTCCACTTTTTTTGCAAGCAATATAACTTCTGCCTCTATTTCAGCTGCCCTCAGAGCTGCTGTGGTATCCGTAGAAAAGAATGGATTTCCGGTGCCTGCTGCAAAAATGACAACTCTACCTTTTTCCAAGTGCCTTATAGCTCTTCTCCTGATATACGGCTCTGCTACTTCTCTCATCTCTATAGCTGTCTGAACTCTTGTCTGAACTCCTCTGTTTTCCAATGCGTCCTGTAGGGCAAGTGCATTAATTACGGTAGCAAGCATTCCCATATAATCGGCAGTTGCACGGTCCATTTGTTTCGAATTTCTACCACGCCATATATTCCCACCACCTACAACTATGGCTACTTGCACACCCAGGTTGTGTATTTCACTAATCTGACCAGCTATGGAATTTAAAATGTCTTGGTCGATGCCAAAGCCCTTATCACCAGCTAAGGCTTCACCGCTAATTTTTAATACGACTCTTTTATAAACCGGTTTTTTCATCCACAGTCCTCTTTTCTAAAGGAATTCGATGTCTTCTCAAAAAATCCTCTTTTTTTAAAAAAGAGACACTTGTATGGTGTCTCTTTTTTATAGTATTAAATAGAAATGCCTAAACTTCTCCACGCTCAAATCGTACAAAACGACTAACGGTGATATTTTCACCAATTACAGCAATTTTTTCCATTATATACTGTGAAACTTTCTTGTCCGGATCCCTAATAAAAGCCTGTTCCAGAAGGCAATTTTCCTCGAAGAATTTCTCAATACGTCCATCTACAATCTTGTCCACTATTTTTTCAGGCTTGCCTTCGTTTAGAGCTTGAGCTCTCAGTATTTCTCTTTCTTTTTCAATGACTTCATCAGGAACGTCCTCGCGGGATAAATATTTGGGATTTGATGCAGCTACCTGCATTGCAATGTCCTTTGCTAAAATCTTAAACTCCTCATTTCTAGCTACAAAATCTGTTTCACAATTTACCTCAACTAAAACACCTATGCGGCCGTTCCCGTGTATATAAGATTCTATTATCCCTTCAGTTGCAGAGCGACTTTGTTTTTTCGCTGCTTTTGCTAATCCCTTTTCTCTTAGTATAACGATTGCTTTTTCCATATCTCCATTGGCTTCGACTAAGGCTTTTTTACAATCCATAACGCCGGCACCTGTTTTTCCTCTTAGCTCTTTAACTTGCTCTGGAGTAACCACAATAAAACCTCCCTGTTTTGAAATAAAAGGTAAGGGTAGCAAATCCCCCTTACCTTGTTTATACTATTCTTCTTCCATCTGCTCGCCTTGCCTACCTTCAATGACAGCATCGGCAATTTTTTCTGTTAACAATTTAACTGCTCTGATAGCATCGTCATTTCCGGGTATGACATAATCTATTTCATCCGGATCACAGTTTGTATCAACAATTGCAATTATAGGAATATCTAATTTCCTAGCCTCCTGAACAGCAATTCGTTCTTTTCTCGGATCCACGATGAATACTGCTTCTGGAAGATCTGTCATATCTTTTATACCGCCCAAGTTTTTCTCCAAACGACCCTTTTCATGCTGCAAGTTTAACACTTCTTTTTTGGGCAATACTTCAAAAAGACCTTCTTCCTCCATTTTTTCAAGCTCATTTAGCCGGTCTATTCTCTTTCGTATTGTCTTAAAGTTTGTGAGCATACCGCCCAGCCAACGCTGATTTACATAAAACATGCCACACCTTTGGGCTTCTTCCTGAATTGATTCCTGGGCTTGTTTTTTGGTCCCGACAAAAAGTATATTACCGCCATCAGCAGATATATTTTTGACAAATTCGTAAGCTTCTTCTATTTTCTTGACTGTTTTTTGCAGGTCGATAATATATATCCCATTGCGTTCTGTAAAAATATATTCTTTCATCTTGGGATTCCATCTTCTTGTCTGATGACCAAAATGCACACCGGCTTCTAGCAATTGCTTCATTGAGACGATTGACATTTTTTCACCTCCTAATGTTAAAACCTCCGCTGATTTCATTGATTGAAGAGACCTTACGGCACCCTCTTCAAAATCCATCAGCGTGTGTATTTTGCCGGTTGATAGTATACCATAAAAACAAGGTTAGTGCAAGAACTTCCAACAACATTTTTATTTTTTGCTTTGCANNATTCCACCCGTTAAAAGTACAAATATTACTGTAATTGGATGAAGGCCAACATATTCCCCTACGATATGAGGTGAGATTATTCCGCTTTCCAACTGGTGTATTACTAACATCAAAATAATAATCCAAGGTATTCTATTAGGATAGCGAAGGATAGCTATAGCAATGGCCGGCATTGTTCCTATTATAGGGCCAAAATACGGTATAATATTTGCTAAACCTGCAACCACACCAATAAGTATAGCAAAATCTATATTTAGAATAAGCATTGAAAGTGTTGTTAGAATGCCCACGATAAGACTGACCAATAATTGACTTCTCAAATATCTGCCTAAAGTGATGCCGATTCTTTCTACCCAATGTTTCACGATTTCTCTATTAGGAGCAGGTATGTAAAGGAATGCACTTTCCTTTATTTTATCTAAGTCTTTTAAAAAATAAAAACCTAGTATGGGGCCTAAGATAATGCTTAAAATACTTGATAACACTATAATAATCCCATCTGCTATTTTTTGTAAATAGCGTAATAATAGCTCTTCCATTCTACTTATGTTTCTATCCACAATTTCTTGAAGACTAGCCGGCAAAGCTGCAAGATAGCTTGTTTTTATACTTGCCAAGAATTTCTGCACTTCCCTGCTATAAAGAGGAAGTGTGTCCATTAAATTGTTTAATTCTATAATTATTACCGGTAATATATAAACAAGAGCAATAATCATTGATCCTATCAAAATAAAGTATATTAAAGCAACAGCAGCTGTTCGGTGCATTTTATTTTCTGTTAGGATTTCAACGACCGGGTTTAATATATAAGCGATAACAACTCCAAAAACAAATGGCTGCAAAACTTGGGCTATCTTTTCTCTATTGTTAATTATAAAAAGCAGTAATAATATAATTGCAATAAACAAAAAAAGCCGGTATAAGAATATCCGGTTTGAAAACAATTTAATAATTATGTCACTCCTCTCTTCAATTTCCCATAGTTAATTGTTGGTTTTCTCCGTATGGCAGTAAGCTGCCATCGTCGCTTAGCTCATATATCATAGTTTTATCTTTTTGAATTGAAAATTCAACAAAACATTCCCAACAATAGTATTGATTTGTTCCAACCTTGCCTACAGTGTTTTTTTGACACAAAGGACACGCTACCAAGATTTTCACCTCTACTCATGAATATTTAATTGTTGATATTAATATTTTTCCCAGTAAATAAAAAAATACGCATTTAAGCGTATCTTTTTACAAATCACACCTTTGCTTTATAATTCCCCCGCCAATTACAAGGTCATCCTGATAAAAGACTACTGCTTGCCCCGGTGTAACAGCCTTTTGAGCTTCATCAAAAACTACCTTTACCATGTCATTTCCATGAGGTTTAATCACAGCAGCTTTTTCGTGAAAATTATATCTGATTTTCGCCATTAGCTCAAGCTCTTCGTTCAGGGAATCTATTGCGACCCAGTTCAATTTATGTGCCAAAAATTCCTTTACATATAAATCTTTTTCTTCGCCTAGAACTATCTTATTATTATTAACATCTATGTCGATTACGTACAGGGGTTTGCCTGCTGAAATTCCAAGTCCCCGTCTTTGACCTATAGTATAAAAGGGAATACCCTTATGCCTGCCTAATATATTTCCTTTAATGTCTACGAAGTAACCCTCTTTGATACTTTCAGGAGATTTTTCACGTATAAAGTCACGATAGTTGGTATTTACAAAGCAGATTTCTTGACTGTCAGGCTTATCAGCCACGGCCAATCCTATTTCTTCAGCTATTTTACGAATTTCTTTTTTTGTATAGTAGCCCAGTGGAAAAAGGGTATGTTCTAATTGAAATTGATTTAGATTGTAAAGAGCATAAGACTGGTCCTTATCGTTGTCGACAGCTTTTTTAAGAACATACCGCTTTCTGACATTGTCATATTCCACTTTGGCATAATGACCCGTTGCCAAGTAAAAGGCATCTATATCAAATGCTTTTCTAAGCAATTCCTCAAACTTTAAATGCTTGTTGCAGGCAATGCATGGATTTGGAGTTTTTCCAGATAGATACTCTTGAACAAAGTATTTTATTACTTTTTCATTAAAAAAATCTTTTAAATTGATTACATAATATGGAATGTCTAGCTTATCTGCTACCCTACGTGCATCATGTACAGCTCCAATGGAACAACATCCACCCTCTTTAAGCTGATCTTCATACGGCAAGTCCTGCCAAATCTGCATTGTCATACCAACAACTTCATATCCCTGCTGTTTCAACAGATAAGCACAAACGGAGCTATCCACTCCTCCGCTCATCGCGACAACAACTTTGTTTTTATCCAATATTGCTCCCTACTTTTTTCTTATAATCATTTATCGCTTCTCTTAGTGCATCTGCGGCCAGAACTGAACAGTGCATTTTTACAGGAGGCAGCCCTCCCAGGGCTTCAGCTATCTGCTTATTGCTTAGCTTTAACGCCTCATCGATAGATTTACCCTTGACCATTTCAGTAGCCATGCTACTTGTGGCAATGGCAGCGCCACAGCCAAAAGTTTTAAATTTGATATCCTCAATAATATCGTTTTTTACTTTTATATACATTTGCATGATGTCTCCGCAAACTGCATTGCCAACTGTTCCAACTCCGTCAGCATCTGGAATTTCTCCAACATTCCGTGGATTTGCAAAGTGATCCATTACCTTCTCATTATACATTTTTAGCTTGCTCCTTTCCTTCTGCAAATAAAGGTGACATTTCTCTCAATTTATTTACTATACCGGGCAGCACCTCAAGAACGTAATCTACATCCTGTTCGGTATTGTCTCTGCCCAGTGTTAAACGCAATGATCCATGTGCAATTTCATGGGGCAGGCCAATAGCCAGCAGCACGTGTGAAGGATCCAACGAACCCGACGTGCAAGCTGAACCGCTGGATGCGCAAATACCCTTCATGTCCAAATTGAGCAGCATTGATTCACCCTCAATAAATTCAAATGATACATTCACATTATGAGGCAATCTCAAGGCTGGGTGACCGTTTAGCCGAGTGTATGGTATGTTATCCATTATACCTTTTATCAATTTGTCTCGCAGCACAATAAGCTTATCATATTGCTCCTTAAGTTCAGTTTTGGCAAGTTCAGCTGCTTTTCCAAATCCAACAATTCCCGGAATATTTTCAGTTCCTGCTCTGCGATTCCCCTCTTGAGCTCCACCTGTCATAAATTGCAATATCTTGGTACCCTTCCTGATGTAAAGGGCACCTACACCTTTTGGACCGTAGATTTTATGTGCAGATATGCTCAAAAGGTCAACACCTAAGTCATCAACATCTACAGGAATTTTCCCAACAGTTTGAACGGCATCAGTATGAAAAACAATATCCTTTTTTTCCCTTTTTATGGCCTTGCCAATTTCTTTTATTGGCTGAATTGTTCCGATTTCGTTGTTAGCATGCATAATCGAAACCATGATAGTTTCATCTGTAATTGCATTGACTACATCCTCTACATTAACTAAACCATGTTCGTCCACAGGTAAAAAAGTAATTTTAAACCCCTGTCTTTCCAAGGCTTGACATGTGTGCAATACGGCATGGTGTTCGATTGCCGAAGTTATAATATGTTTGCCCTTTTTTATATTGGCAGCCGCAACTCCCCTTAATGCCCAATTATCAGACTCCGTCCCTCCGGAAGTAAAATATATCTCTTTTGTGTTGGCACCGATTAGCTGTGCCACCTTTTCCCTGCTATCTTCAAGGGCTTTCTTAGCTTCTCTGCCATATGAATATATTGTAGAAGCATTTCCGAACTTCTCAGTAAGATATGGTAACATTGCCTCTAAAACTTCAGACCTCATGGGTGTAGTCCCGGCATGATCCATATATATTCTATTCATAAGTTGCCATCTCCTTTTTAATATAGTCTCGTTTATAATAAACAAACTCTCTGAATCTTTAAGTTTCGCTATTATTCTTTGTATTATTACACATATCTTGAAGAGTTATTGAATCGATTGTTTTAACAATGCTGTCACTTATTTTTTCCCATACTGTCCTTGTTATGCAATTTTCATACTTTAGGCATTTTACTGCATCTTGTTCCAAAACACAATCGACTAGACCTATAGGGCCTTCTAATGCTCTAAGTACATCACCTACGGTGATTTTTGAGGGCTCTCGGCTGAGTAAATAGCCACCATAAGCACCTCTTATACTTCGAACTAAGCCTGCCTTCCTTAAATTTGCCATTAATTGTTCCAAATAGTTTTCAGATATGCCTTGCCGCTCTGCGATGCTTTTTAATGACACAGGCTCATCTCCGTAATTTAAAGCCAAGTCATACATGGCTTTTAAACCATATCTGCCTTTAGTAGATAACTTCAATATCTTTCTCCCCTAATTCCTATCGATTTACTCGGAATTTTAATTATAATATACTTCATGTGCTAGAAAATGTCAAGTGCCCGAGAAAAAAATTTGATTAACATAGGCAAATATTACACTTTGATATCAATGTAGCGACTGGTATTTTTCACATATGGAGGTTTCTTCTGCTCTTTACTTTTGCTTTGTTTTCTATTATGTTTTTTGTTTTTATCATTATATTCATCTGCTTTTTGTTGCTCTTCCTCAATTTTAATATCTTCAGCTTTATTGCGTTGATTAACTTTTTGCCTTGACGCTCTAAGCTGCTCTTGAAATCCCAATGCAAGTATGCTTTTTTGGGTGTCGAAGTTTTCTTTCTGCAAATGTTGCAGTTTTGATACTTCTGTAGTTTTAGGCATCATAGTCTGAAGGTCAATAGGTCTTATAGTCATAAAAACACCTAACCTTCAAATGGACCGAATTTTATCTGCCCTTCGTAATTATAAAATGTAACATGAGTGATTTTATCCCTTACTTTTAAGCTAGCATTACCGATTACAATGTTAACGCCGGGATAACAGACATTTGACGCAGATATCTTTGCTCTGCTTGAGTATGACATTATCAAATCAAGTCGTTCTTTTTCGTTTTTAAGTTCAGCTTGTTGATTCTTTAAGGACTCCCCAGCAAGTATGACCTTATCTAATAAAATCTGTTTATCAGGTGTGAGCATGTTTTTTTCCTTCAGCCGCTGCAGGACACTTATAGTCTGCTCTATTTTATTTATATCTGCTTCTAA
>LFSJ01000188.1 GCA_001512695.1 Tepidanaerobacter sp. DTU063
CCCGGGGAACGAAAAGTTAGCATAAAACGAAGTGCAGTGGTAAAATTTACACAGGATCAGAAAAAAGACGCAGTCATTGAGCTGTGCACCAGAGAAGGGTCTGCGGCCGCCGTCGCCGATAGGCTCGGGACCTGTAGGTACAGCCTATATAAATGGAAAAAAGAGCTGCTCGGTGAGGAGGACACGAACATGAGCGAACCTGGCAAATTCATGCTTCCCGATGACAGGGATGCTCTTTTAGCAGAGGTCGATTCGCTAAAAAAACAGATATACCGGCAACAAATGGAACTGGATATACTTAACAAGGCGGTAGAAATCATAAAAAAAGACCAGGGCATCGATCCCCGGAAGCTGACGAACAAGGAAAAAGTCAGCCTGATCGATGCCCTGAGGGAGAGGTATCCGCTGAATGAACTGCTTAAGATGATGGGTATACCAAAAAGCAGCTATTTCTATCAGAAAAAAGCCCAGACTCGGCCCGATAAATACGCTGCTTTGCGAACAAATGTGAAAAAGATTTTTACCGAGAACCAAAGTCGCTATGGATACAGGCGAGTGTATGCCATAATTAGAAACAATGGAACAATTATCTCAGAAAAGGTTATTCGTAGAATCATGAAAGAAGAGCAGCTTATCGTCCCATTCAAGAGAAAACGCAGATACAGCTCATATAAAGGAGAAATAAGCCCAGCTGTGGAAAACCTAGTTGATCGTGATTTCCACGCTAATACACCAAACACAAAATGGCTGACCGACCTCACTGAGTTCCATATACCTGCCGGCAAGGTTTATCTGTCGCCGATTATCGACTGCTTCGATGGGTTGGTGGTCAGTTGGACAATCGGGACCAGCCCAGATGCAGAGCTGGTCAACACAATGCTAGACGATGCCATATGCAATCTTACAGATGGAGAACATCCAATCATACACTCGGATAGGGGCTGTCATTATCGCTGGCCTGGATGGGTCTCAAGGATGGAAAATGCAGGGTTGACGAGGTCCATGTCCAAGAAAGGTTGCTCGCCAGATAATTCTGCGTGTGAAGGCTTCTTCGGTAGGCTCAAGAATGAGATGTTTTATTATCGGTCATGGAAAGATGTTTCTGTTAATCAGTTCATTGATAAACTCGATAACTATCTTAGGTGGTATAATGAGAAACGCATCAAAATGTCTCTTGGGGCGATGAGCCCCGTTGATTATAGACGGAGTATTGGGTTAGCGGTATGAGCAAGTCCAAAAAAATGTCCGCACCCCCATTTTCGGTCAAAAACAGCCCGGCGTTGACACAGCCTTATTGCAATAGAAAAAACACGCCGTAGTGACGTGTTCTTTCATCAGCGGCTAAAACTATAAACCAAATTCTATATCGCTTATATCCAATTCATTTGCTGCTAGTTTTTATTTATGTGCCTTGTAATCAAACAGCCTTCCTATAGACAATTTCACCGTTGATAATAGTCATTTGGCAGTATGACTTATAGTCAAGAGGATTTCTGGAGAATACTGCTATATCAGCGTCTTTACCCACCTCCAGGCTTCCAACTCTATCATCTATGCCGATAACTCTGGCCGACTCCAACGTAATCGATCTTAAAGCTATTTCTTCCGGTAACCCTTCACTTACTGATAAAGCAACCGATGCCAACATAGCTTCATAGGTTGATACAGGAAAATCACTGGCTATAGCAAAAGGAATTCCGGCATCATATAGTATTTTCGGTAATTTATGCCCTTCTTTATTCTTCAACTCAAGTTTGCTCTTATAATTAGAAAGAGGGCCAATAATAATTCCTTTGCACCTTTTATTCAACTGTTCTTTTAAATAATCTGTAATCAAATATCCTTCAGTACAATGATCGAGCGTATAATAAAGGCCAAATTCATTGGCTATTCTGATTGCTGTTGCGATGTCATCTGCCCGATGTACATGGAATTTCATGGGGAGCTTACCTGTAACAACAGGTAATAACTCCTCCCATCTTAGATTGCGTTCTATCTTTTTTCCAGGATCATCTTGTGCTAGCCTTAGTCTGTCACCGTATTCATTTGCAGAAACCAGGGCTTCACGAATTATTGCTGCCGATGCCATACGTGAATGGGGAGACATTTTTCGTTCTGTATAACGATACTTTGGGTTTTCTCCAAGAGCCGCCTTCATTGCAACTGGGTATCGTAAAACCATTTTATCGACTATATTGCCACAGGTTTTAACAGCAGCAAATGTACCACCAATAAGATTAATACTTCCGGGCCCTGTGACACATGTTGTAAACCCTGAACTTCGTGCTTCACTAAAAGCAATATCAGCCGGATTTAAGCCGTCAATAGCACGCATATGCGGTGTTATTGGATTTGTCCTTTCATTATGCTCCGTCTCCCTCGTCCCCGATTCAAATAAGCCAATGTGTGA
>LFSJ01000128.1 GCA_001512695.1 Tepidanaerobacter sp. DTU063
AAATCCAATGACCCGTATTATAACATGGCCTTAGATGAATATGTGGTAAAGTACCTGGATGCATCGAAGGATTATTTTTACTTTTATCAAAACAGGCCTACTGTGGTCATCGGAAGAAACCAAAACACCATAGAAGAAGTAAATTTAGACTATGTTAAAAAACACGACATAATAGTCGTCAGAAGGATGTCCGGCGGCGGAGCAGTGTACCATGACATGGGGAACATAAACTTTTCCTTTGTGGTAGACTACCGGAAAGAAGATTTCAACAGCATGGAGAGATTTGCCAAGGCTATAGTTAAGGCCCTAAGTAAATTCGGGATAAACCCAGAGTTTTCAGGAAGAAATGACATCACCATAGATGGAAAAAAATTTTCCGGCAATGCCCAGTACGTCACAAGAAACCGGATTCTTCATCACGGGACCCTGCTCTTTGACTCTGATTTGACGGTGCTGTCCAAGGCATTAAATGTGAAGCCGGAAAAAATCAGGTCAAAGGGCATAAAATCAGTTAAAAGTAGAGTTGCGAACATTAAAGAATATTTGCCTGACAAAAACGTTACCGTATCCCAATTTAAGCAAATGCTACTGAACTATGTCTTTGAAGTGGAAGGAGTCGAGCTTCAGGAATATCGTCTTACACCGGAAGACATGGAACAAATAATGCGCCTGAGAGATGAAAAGTACTCAACATGGGAATGGAACGTGGGCAGTTCACCGGAATTTGACTTAATCCGCTCTACCCGCTTTAGCGGTGGGGAAGTCCAGGTTCATATGAATGTCAGGGACGGAATTATAACTGACATAAGATTTTATGGTGATTTCATGAGTATTCGGGATGTTTCCGAACTAGAGGAAAAACTTAAAGGCCAAAAATTTAAACAAGGTGATATCAAAGAGGTCCTATCCCAAATAGATATAAAGGAATATTTTGGCTTTATTAGTTTAGAAGAGCTCCTCTCGCTTTTTTAATATTAGCAAACCGGATGATTTATAGTACTTCCAAAGTAGATAGTCTAATCAAAATAAGACATCTGCTGGGAAGTATTTTTTTTGGAGAAAAGAAAAAGTTCCTAGCGAATTATATAAACACTTGCCTAGTTGATTAGAAATTGAAGAAACTGTTTATGAATTTCCGGATATTCTTTAAAAAACTTATTCAGCATATCAATACTTCTTACAGTGTCTGCGGTTAAGTGATGCTCAATCATCTCGGTTTGGCGAAGAAGGTTCTCCTTTACCCCTATGTTTTTCAAAAATGTCTCGACAATTCGGTGCCTCTTTAAAAGAAATTCTCCAATCTTCCTACCCTCTTCAGTAAGCTGTATAATGCCGTATTTTTCATAGGCCAAGAGTTTCATTTCTGCAAGTTTTTGCACCGTCTTTGTGGCCGACGAGGCCTGTACGTTTAGCTGTTGAGCCAGACTTGTCATTCTTATGTATCCTTGTTTTTTACATGTCCTGTATATCATTTCAAGGTAATCTTCCATGCTCGGCGAAAGGCGAAGCTTTTCCTGCCTCAGCAATTCGTACCCCCTGTAAGTGTAAAAGCCCGCATTGTTTTCCACTTGTCAACCTCCAAACTAGTTGTAACAGTACTTAAAATGAAAACATATATTATTGTTAGCAGCATAAAAGTTTCCCTCGTCTAAGTTATTTTTAAGGGACGAAAATTATGCACCGAATGTCAATGATATCAAGGGGGTTTTGAAAGTGGAAGAAAATGCGATTTCCTTGTGCGATTTGCCAATAGGCAGCTTTGGAAGGGTAAAAGATATTGCAGCCAAAGGCAGTACCAGGCGCCGAATGCGAGACCTTGGCCTTGTTGACAATACACTTGTTGAAGTCCTGCGAAAAAGCCCATCTGGAGACCCCGTTGCCTATGAAATAAGGGGAGCGGTCATAGCTTTAAGATTTGAAGAGGCTTCAAAGGTGTTCGTCAAGCCTTGCTGAAGGGGAGGCGTTGGCAGATGGGCCTCACCGGTCAATCAACATGGCTTGGAGTTTTGAAGAACAAAAGCTGTAACTTAAAAAGGGATAGTACCAGCGTGGTGGTAGCCCTTGCAGGCAATCCCAATACCGGGAAAAGTACAGTTTTCAACAGCATAACGGGCTTAAACCAGCACACCGGCAACTGGCCGGGTAAAACCGTAAGCAGTGCCCAGGGCACTTATGAATATAAAGGTGAGAGTTTTTTGCTGGTGGATTTGCCAGGAGCCTATTCCTTGCTGTCAAATTCCGCAGAAGAGGAAGTGGCAAGGGATTTTATATGTTTTGGCAAAGCCAAATGCTGCGTCGTAGTTGCGGATGCTACGTGCCTCGAGAGAAACTTAAATCTTGTGCTTCAGGTCCTTGAGATAACCGACAGGGTCGTAGTATGTGTAAACCTAATGGATGAGGCTAGGAGGAAGAAAATAGAAATTGATTTAAAAGGATTGTCAGAGGTACTGGGTGTGCCGGTTGTAGGCACTAATGCGAGGGATGGAGAAGGCCTTGATGACTTAAAGGATATGATTTTAAAGGTTTGCAGCGGTGATATCAAGACTTCTCCCCGTAAAATTGAGTATGATGGCTCGATAGAAAATGCAGTGAAATTACTTGAGCAAAGTATCCCGATTTCAGCCAAGCAAGCAATTAGAAGTCGATGGCTTGCCCTCCGTCTTATCGAAGGCGACAGCAAAATCCTTGATGCAGTATCATATTACTGTGATATGACAACTTTTCAAAAGTATGAACTTAAGAAAAAGCTGGAAGAGCTAGACGCTATATTAAAAACAAAATTCGCAAGCAGCGATGAAATAAAAGATGCCATAGTTTCAAATATTGTATTAAAAGCAGAGGAAATCAGCAGGAAAGTGGTAAGCATTCAAGATGAGGGATATAAAAAGCTTGACCGGCAAATTGACGACATATTAACTTCCAAGCTTTTCGGCATACCTATTATGCTGGTCCTTTTAGGATTCGTTTTCTGGCTTACCATTTCGGGAGCAAATTATCCATCGGCGCTTCTGGCAAAGGGCCTGTTTTATGTAGAAGACCTGCTGACCGAGATGTGTTTTAGCTTCGGGATACCGGACTGGCTCCACGGCGCTTTTGTATTGGGCATATATAGGACTGTAGCCTGGGTGGTATCAGTAATGCTGCCTCCAATGGCCATATTTTTCCCCCTTTTCACCGTGCTTGAAGATTTGGGATACTTACCCAGGGTAGCCTTTAACCTGGACAATTTTTTTAAAAAAGCCCACGCCCACGGGAAACAGGCCCTTACCATGTGTATGGGCTTTGGCTGCAATGCAGCAGGTGTTATTGCCTGCAGAATAATCGACTCACCGAGAGAACGGCTTATTGCCACCATCACAAACAATTTTGTTCCCTGTAACGGCCGATTTCCCACATTAATAGCCCTTTCAACCATATTCGTTGCCGGCTCCTTTAATGCTTTTCAAACCTTGATAGCGACCCTTACCATGCTGACGGCCATTGTATCTGCAGTACTTGTAACCCTTATAGTATCAAAAATATTATCCTGCACCGTGCTAAAAGGCCTGCCATCCACTTTTACATTGGAACTGCCCCCTTACAGGAAGCCCCAGATCGGACGGATTTTGGTGAGATCACTTTTAGACAGAACCATATTTGTCCTGGCCAGGGCAGTGGCGGTGGCCGCACCGGCAGGCCTTGTAATATGGCTGATGGCAAATACGAGTGTAAGTGGAATGAGCATCCTGGAACGGAGCGCAAAAATCTTGGAACCCTTTGGGCGACTGCTGGGTATGGATGGGTACATCCTTCTGGCATTCATCCTTGGCCTTCCCGCCAACGAAATTGTAATACCAATTATCGTCATGAGCTACACCGCCTCAGGCTCTCTGCTGGAGCTGGACTCCATCGAGTCATTGAGGCAGCTCTTACTTGCCAATGGCTGGACCCGGCTTACAGCAGTTTGCACCATGATATTTTCCCTAAATCACTTTCCCTGCGGAACGACATTGCTGACAATCTATAAAGAAACCCAAAGTAAGAAGTGGACAGTAATATCCTTTCTAGTCCCCACATTAGTAGGAATAATCGCCTGCCTTGGTGCCAGGCACCTAACTTATTAACTTATTGAATGTTGTGTAAATAAACCCGGATGCCGTCAATTTTTTCGTAGAGCTTAAAAAAATATTTGCATTGCAGGTAATTTGTGATAAAATATACAAAGAAAAATATTTGAGGAGGTATTTTCCTTGAAAGTATACGTAGATCAAGACCTATGTATCAGCTGTGGACTCTGCATCGATATCTGCCCCGCAGTTTTCGACTGGAATGACGACGGCAAAGCAGACGTGATAGTCGACGAAGTTCCTGCCGATGCTGAAGATGATGCAAGGGAAGCAATGGAAAGTTGCCCTTCAGAAGCAATTAAAGAAGAATAATTGCTAAGGAAGAGAATCTCATCTGTCATGAATGAGATTCTCTTTTTCTTTATAAACTAAAGAAGGATTTTAAACCTTTATGTAGAATAATATAAATGATATTATGAAACACAATATCACATTATGAAACAGGAGGTTTGTCCCATGAAGAAACTAGAAGTCATGAAACGCATCATTGACTGCGGTATCGTGGCAGTAGTGAGAGCTGAATCTGCTGACCAGGCACTTAAAATCGCCGAAGCAGTAAAGGCAGGCGGCGTGGAAGCCATAGAGATTACAATGACGGTTCCCGGGGCCATTGATGTCATCAAGGAACTGGCCAAAGCGTATACCAAGGGAGAAATATTAATCGGAGCAGGTACGGTCCTTGACTCAGAGACTGCTAGGGCAGCAATGCTGGCCGGAGCGGAATTCATAGTAAGTCCTTATTTCAACCCTGATCTGGTGAGAATTTGCAACAGATACCAGAAAGTAAGCATGCCAGGCGCCATGTCCATAAAAGAAGTTGTAGAGGTCATGGAGTCGGGTGCGGATTTTGTAAAATTCTTCCCGGGCAGCGGATTTGGCCCATCCATGATTAAAGCAATACTTGGACCACTGCCCTATGCACCCATCGTCCCCACAGGCGGTGTAAGCCTTGACAATGTTGACAAATGGATTAAAGCAGGATGCAAGGCAGTTGGTGTAGGCGGAGAATTAACTAAGGGCGCCAAAAAAGGAGATTACAAAGAGGTAGAAGAAACGGCCAGGAAATTCGTAGAGGCCATTAGAGCGGCAAGAGCATAGCGTTGACTTATGTCTAGAAGGCAGATGTTAATGTTTATAATTGCTAACTTTTTTAAAAGGAAGGTGTTTTAAGTGGCTAATAAAGTTGTTACTTTTGGTGAAATAATGCTCAGGCTCACCCCTCCAAATCATTTAAGATTTGTCCAGGCTGACTCTTTTGATGTGACATATGGAGGCGGCGAAGCTAATGTTGCAGTGTCCCTTGCCAACTACGGCGAAGATGCATATTTCGTTACCAAGGTTCCCGACAATCCTATAGGCCAATCGGCCATAAATCACCTGAGACGCTATGGAGTAAACACCCAATATATAGTAAAAGGCGGCGAACGCCTGGGCATTTACTTTAATGAAATAGGTGCTTCGCAGCGTCCCTCTTTGGTAGTGTACGACCGCAGTAATTCTGCTATATCCCAGGCCCAGGCGGGAGATTTTGACTGGGAAAAAATATTGGAAGGTGCTAAGTGGTTCCACTTCA
Organism: Tepidanaerobacter sp. DTU063; assembly: GCA_001512695.1. Taxonomy (GTDB): domain Bacteria; phylum Bacillota; class Thermosediminibacteria; order Thermosediminibacterales; family Tepidanaerobacteraceae; genus DTU063. The sequence goes on from LFSJ01000128.1 coordinate 5,680, forward strand.
CCGGGATTACTCCTGCACTAGGTGATAATGTGGCTGAGTGCTGCCTCGAAGCTGTAAAGACCGCCAAGAAGCTTGGGGTAACAGTGAGCTGTGACTTAAATTATCGCAAAAAACTCTGGTCAAGGGAAAAAGCCCGTTCAGTTATGACCGAACTCGTGCAATATGTGGACATTGTCATTGCTAATGAAGAGGATGCTGCCGACGTCTTCGGCATTAGGGCTGCAGAGTCAGACGTTACCAAGGGCGAATTAAGTGAGGAAGGCTACAAAGACGTTGCAAAACAGCTCATGGATAAGTTCTCACTAAAGGGCGTGGCCATAACTCTTCGTGAAAGTTATTCGGCATCGGACAATGGCTGGTCAGCCATGTTCTATGATGGAAACGACTATTACTTCTCCAGGAAGTATAAGGTGCACATAGTAGACAGGGTTGGCGGTGGCGACTCCTTCGGCGGTGGTTTAATATACGCAATGCTAAATGGCTATGCACCCCAGGATGCAGTAGAATTTGCCGTAGCTGCCTCTTGCCTCAAACATACTATAGTCGGAGACTTTAACCATATGACCCTGAAGGAAGTCCAAAACCTTGCCAAGGGTGACGCTTCAGGTAGGGTGCAAAGGTAAGACAGCAGGAGTTTGCTAAATGCAAGGAAAAAACATACCTTCGAATCAAAGCGAAGGTATGTTTTTCATATTTATAGAAACTTTTTATAGAAACTTTTTTCACAAGGTAGAAGGACTTTTAATTTATATGTCGAATTTAACTATATAGAAACGTTTTTATTAAGTTATGTGTAAGACCTGAAAACCTTAAAGCCCTTGATGCATAAAGGATACAATGTTTCAGGCTCTCATTCAAAACACTAAATACGAATAAAATGAAGCAAAAACATAAAAACGTTTGCATTTACCTGAAACCTGAGAATTTTGCCGATATTGTTTTGGCTTTCTACAGTGTAGAGAGGAAGATTCAATGGTAACCATAAAAGATGTAGCAAAAAAAGCCGGAGTCTCTCCGAGTACCGTTTCCAGGGCGTTAAGCGGAAATGGGCCTGTAAAAGAATCTACGAGAAAGAAAGTATTAGATGCCGTTAAATTATTGGATTATAGACCTAATTTTCTTGCTCAAGGGCTGAAAGAAGGCAAAACCAAGACGATAGGTCTGATCATTCCTAACATACGAAATCCCATTTATCCCGCTGTAGCAAGAGGGGTAGAGGATGCTGCCAAAAAATTCGGTTATACCGTAATCTTGTGCAATACCGATGAAGATGTAGATACTGAAAAAGAATACATACAAAAGCTTCAAAAAAGATGGGTAGATGGAATAATAATTGCCCCGGCATCCAATGAAAATGAGCATATTGTCAAATTGCAGAACGAGAATTTTCCTATAGTGGTTATCGTAAGAAACGTAGATTTTCTGTCAAATGCAGTTATAATCGACAATTATAGGGCAGCTTATGATGCGGTATCCTACCTAATAAGGACGGGCCACCGGAGGATTGCGATTGTCAAAGGTAATCAGCAGCTAGCCCTATACAGAGAGCGATTCAGGGGATATAAGCAAGCTTTGCTAGATGCTGGCATTCCCGTAGTGGAAGAGCTTATTGCCGGTGACGATTCCGATAGTGTGCAGTGGACCCTTGATGGTTATAATGCCATAAACTGTTTATTTTCCCAAAATATAGAGTTTGATGCTGTTTTTGCAACTACCGACCTTAGGGCCATTGGAGCCATAAGAGCCATAAAGGACCACGGTTATAAAGTGCCTGAAGATATATCAGTAATAGGATTTGATAACCTGGAGTTTAGCTCTCTAATCGATCCGCCGCTGTCTACCGTATCACAACCGCTGTATGACATAGGTATGAGAGCTGTAAATAAACTAATACCCTTAATTGATAACAAGACTGTAACTGAACCAACAATTGAAATAATGTTATCAGAGCTTATAATTCGCAAGTCAACAAAGTAGGGGATTTTTCTACAAGAAGTTGCAAACGTTTGCAATTTCAAGGTAAAAATCAGAAACATACCATGGTTATTAATCACTATAAATAGTGATTAATAATAAATAAAAAAAATTACAAGGGGGAAAAAGTTGTGAAAAGGTTTTTAGCCATTCTGTTAGCTGTGTTCATGCTTTTCAGTGTTGCTGCTTGCGGGTCTAAGGCACCTGAAGCAGAAGCTCCTGCAGAAACTCCGCAGCAACAAGAAGAGCAGCCTGCACCGGAGGGAGATATCGTCATTGGTGTTCTACAAGATATCACAGGAGTAACATCAACACTTGGCAAAATGGTGCAAGAAGGTGCCCAGTGGGCAGCAGATGAAATCAATGCTGCCGGCGGCGTAAATGGGCGCAAAATAAAACTGGTTACTTATGATACTAAAGCAGATGTTCAGGAAGCAATCAACGCATTTAACCGCATGGCCACAACAGACAAAGTGTCAGCTGTTATTGGACCTCCTGTTGCAAACATCGCCATAGCAATAGCACCTATTTCTGAGCAGTACGATGTGCCCGTTCTCCACTTTGCCATCGATGACAGGGCCTCAATAAAAGATGATGGCACACCGTACAAGAACATGTTCCTATTCCAGCCATCTGCCAAACAGCAGGGTGCTATAATGGCCAAATTTGCTGTAGTGGAACAAGGATTGAAAAAATTTGGCATCATTTACAACCAGTCGAATGCATATTCCGTATCGCTGCTCGAACCATTCAAAACCACAGCTGAAAGCCTTGGTGCCGAAATTGTCGAAGAGGTTCCATATCAGCCCAATGATAAGGACTTCAAGACAATGCTAAACAAATTAATCTCTGCTGGTGCTGAGGCAATTTACGCACCAAACTACACACAAGAGCTCATACTGATTGTTCAGCAGGCAAGAGCAATCGGATTTGAAGGAAGACTCATTTGCGGTTTGGACGCTTGTCCTCCATTCCCAGAACTTTGCGGACCTGAATCAAATGGAGTTATCTACATCAACAACATTACCGAAACAGAGCCACAGATTCAGGGTATAATTGAAGCTTACAAAGATAAAACAGGCAATGACGCAACAAATAAATTCTTCTTGGGCTACGACGTCATGAACATCATTGCAAAGACAATCGGAGAAGTCGGCGATGATCCGGTAGCCATAAGAGACGCTGTGGAAAAACTTTCAGGCTTTGAAGGCCTAACAGGTAATATAACCATAGATCCAAACACCCATCAGACTAAGGGCCTCGAAATGGTTATGCATGAAATCCAAAATCAAGCACCTGTAATGCTAAAGCGTTACTCAGCAGAACAATAGAGAAGCATTAAGCAGAATTATCAATACCCCCCCTGCCAGGCAGGGGGGTATTGATAGTATAGGAGGTAAATAATGTCAGTACAAATCATAATTAACGGATTAGCTGTGGGCTCAGTTTATGCTTTAATTGCCACGGGCTTCTCGCTGATTTTTAATATCCTGAAGTTCTCCAATTTTTCTCACGGGGCGCTTATGACTCTTAGCGCCTTCATCGGTTACTTTTTTGCAGTAAGAACCGGCAGTTCCTTAATTCCCGTAATTATCGTTTCAATGCTTGCAGGGGGATTGGTTGCCTACCTTGGCGAACTGGTGGCCTTTAGAAAAATCACCCTTCGCAGCACATCACCTTTTTATTATTTTGTGTCGTCAATCACATTGGGGACCCTGTACGAAGGAATCGTGACAATTTGGGTTGGACCCAATTTCTATAATTATCCGCGCTTTTTTGAAAGTATGGTAGTTAAAATTGGGGATTTTGTCATATCAAAGGCGGATTTGATCATGTTTTTCTCATCCGCATTGGCATTAGCCCTCTTAGTAATATTTATTCAGAAAACACGACTGGGGCGTGCTCTTCGCTCAGTATCTTTTGATAGAAGCACTGCAGGTCTTATGGGTATAAATGTTTTTGGAATTATTCAGCTTGCCTTCTTCATATCGGGGGCACTGGCAGGTCTTTCAGGAGTTTTTTTAGGCATTAACTATACTCTGTACCCTCAGCTTGGCAATTTGGTTGTAAAAGGATTTATCGCTTCCGTAATAGGAGGCTTGGGCAGTATTTTCGGTGCTGTTGTGGGTGCAATTTTGTTGGGCTTAACGGAAACGCTGCTCATTAATTTCGTAGGTTCTGGTTATGCACCGGTTTTTTCGTTTGTAATCATGTTGGCATTTTTGCTGATAAGGCCGCAGGGTATCGCAGGCTCCAACGTTCAGGAGAAGGCTTAAGGGAGGTAAATACATGCAGTTTTATATATCTATACTGACATTTACACTTATTTCAGTTATAGCTGTAACAGGTATATATGTCCTTACAGGTCTGACAGGGATGTTTTCACTAGGTCAAGCAGCATTTATGGCTATCGGTGCATATGTTTCTGGCTATCTTGTGGTCAAGCTTGGAGTCCCATTTGTGCTGGCAGCTATAATAGCTGTAATAATCAGCGTAATGGTGGGTTACATCGTGGGCTTGCCTACCGTGCGATTGCGCCGAGACTATATTTCCTTGGTTACACTTGGATTTGGTGAGGCCATAACGGCACTGCTGAACCAAGCCCAATCTATTACAGGAGGTGCCTTGGGGTTCTCAGGTATTCCGAAAATCACCACACTCCCACTGGCACTGATATCTGCAATTGCCTGCATTGTCCTAATAAGTTTTTTAAAAAACTCCAAGTACGGCAGACAATGCATTGCGGCACGCAGTGATGAACTTGCGGCCAAAACAATGGGGATAAACGTTCCGCAAATCAAGATGATAGCCTTCTTAATCTCCGTAGCGGTTACATCTTATGCCGGTGTGCTCTATGCCTTTTTCACTACCTACGTTGACCCTGGCATCTTCGGCTGGAAGAAGAGCGCCGAGTGGGTCATCATGGTATTTTTCGGAGGAGTTAACAGCTTGACCGGTTCTATCATAGGTACGGTTATCCTAACCGCCCTGCCTGAAGTA
>LFSJ01000064.1 GCA_001512695.1 Tepidanaerobacter sp. DTU063
ATTTTAGGGTGGACCAGTTTTCAATTGAAATGATGGCCTACTTTTAAATTAACATAAGCATCTAGCTCTTTTTCAAAACTGCTACTGATTTTTTGTGTGATTTCATGTATAATTAGTTCCATAAGGGTATCTCCTTTTCTGTGATTTTTGTGGTTCTTGCAGATTACATCATATCACAGAGGAGATACTCTTATCTTTTATTTTTTGGTTTTTACCCAAAGTAATTTTACACTAACATATCTAAAGTTATTGTCAAGTTGGATTTGCTAGCTTTTTCTATGACTTTCATAATACATAAAAATGTGTGCGATTATTCCATGTGCCAAGATGTAAATGTATTGAAATGCATGAACAACCAGAGTGCTTTTTTTATTATTAGCATACTATATTTTTTATTCTTACATACCCAAATAAACTGAAATTTGGTATAATGGTGGAGAAAGTTTTAAAATCCAACAAAAGTAATTTTACAAAAGGAGATGATATGTCTTGAGTCAAAAGCAGGAAATGTTAAAGGAGCGAGAAGGTTTCGCAAGTCGTATCGGTTTTATTTTTGCTGCTGCTGGTTCTGCTATTGGTCTAGGTAATATTTGGAGATTCCCGTGGCTCGTAGGAGCTTATGGAGGCGCTGCTTTTTTAGCAATGTATTTAATAATTGTCGCGTTGGTAGGTATCACAATGTTCATGGGCGAAGTTGCTCTCGGTCGCTACGCACAAAGGTCCAATGTAGGTGCCTTTAAAAAAGTCAATAAATCTTTTAGTTGGTTGGGAAGCATAGGCCTTATTGCGGGCTTTATGATTTTGTCATTTTATAGTGTGGTTGGCGGATGGGTTATCTACTATTGCTTTCGCGCCGTTATTGGATTTAACATGACAGATCCTACCCTAACTGAACAACTTTTTGTTGGTTTTATTTCTAATCCTCTTTCCCCTTTGTTTTTCCACGCTCTGTTTATGGCCTTAACAATTTGGATTTGTTATAACGGCGTAAAAGACGGTATTGAAAAGTATTCAAATATAATGATGCCAGCACTATTCGTTATTATACTAATTTTAGCAGTTCGCTCTTTAATGCTACCAAACGCAATAGAAGGTATTAAGTTTTATCTTGTGCCTGACATCTCGAAGTTTTCTGCAGAAGCAGCATTGGCGGCACTGGGGCAAGTTTTTTTCTCTTTGAGTTTAGGAATGGGCTCAATCTTAACGTATGGCAGCTATTTGAGCAAAAAAGAAAACATACCTAATGTATCATTGATTGTTCCCTTGATGGATACAACTATAGCTTTTATAGCCGGTATAGTCATATTCCCCGCTGTTTTTTCATATGGCTTTGAACCCTCTTCGGGTGCAGGTTTAACTTTCGTCACTCTGCCGGCAGTATTTAGTGAGATGCCTCTAGGCCAGCTTTTTGGAGCAGCATTTTTCTTCCTATTGTTCCTTGCAGCTCTAACTTCTGCTATTTCACTATTAGAACCCCTTATCGCCTATATGATAGAGGAACATGGATGGTCTCGAGAAAAAGCAGCACTTATTATTGGTGGAATAATATTTATTGTGGGTTGTTTTGCTTCGTTATCCATGGGTCCTTTAAGCGGATTTAAAATTGGCGGCTTGGTGTTCTTTGATCAGCTTGACTGGGTATCTAACAACCTCCTTTTGCCTATCGGGGGCATGTTGACAGCACTATTTATATCATGGATATGGGGCACCAAAAATGTTTTAAATGAAGTAACTAACGAGGGAATCCTTGATTTTGGATTGGGCAAATTTTGGGCCAATGTCATGTTAAAATTTATTGCTCCAGCTTTGGTTTTTATTGTGTTTCTAACAGGATTAAATATATTTTAGTGCATACAAAAAAACAGCGCCTGAAAAGGTGCTGTTTTTTAATGCCTTATTTTAAACTCAGAGTAAATTGGTCAATACGGTCTAAACCTCTTTTAATATTCTCCATAGATGTGGCATAGGATAGTCTTACATAATTATCTGCGCCGAATGCTACTCCCGGCACTACTGCTACGTGATAGTTTTCTAGCAGCAACTGTGCGAAATCGGTTGAATTAATAATTGTACTACCATTACATTGCTTACCGAAAGTCTCTGATATGTCTATAAAAACATAAAATGCGCCCAAGGGTACAGTACTTGAAAGATATTTCATACTATTTATTCTGTCTACCATATACTTTCGCCGCTTTGAAAACTCATCGACCATTGCTTTTATAACTCCATCGCCCTTCTGTGTGAGAACATTTAAGGCTTCCGCACTGGCACTTTGAGCAATTGAGTTGGGATTGGATGTAGTATGGCTTTGTAGATTTTCCATAGCTTTAATAAGCTCTTTTGGCCCTGCCGCAAACCCAATCCTCCACCCTGTCATAGCAAAAGACTTGGAAACTCCATTTACAACCAATGACCGTTCAAACATATTGTCGAAGGAAGCAATGCTAACGTGCTCTGCGTCATCATAAATCAATTCTCCGTAAATCTCATCTGAAATAACAAAAAGATTTTTTTCTACAGCCAATTCAGCTATATGTTGTAAATCCTCCTTTGAATATACACAACCGCAAGGATTGTTTGGACTATTGATAATTAGTACCTTGGTCTGTTTGTCAATAATTTTTTCTATAGTTTCCGCTTTTAACATAAAACCTTCTTCAATTGTCGGGACAAATACCGGTATTCCCCCACAGAGCTTAACCATTTCTGGATAACTTACCCAATAAGGACTAGGAATTAAAACCTTATCACCATCATCTATTAGGCAATATAATGCATTAAAGATGCACTGCTTTGCACCATTGGATACCGTTATTTCATCGTGTTCATATGATATTCCGATTTGTTTTTTAAAGTAATCGGATACAGCATTTTTTATCTCTTTGGTTCCTCCTACCGGTGTATATTTGGTAAAACCACGATCTATAGCAGATAAAGCTGCTGATTTAATATAATCAGGCGTATCAAAATCCGGCTCACCAGCGCCAAAGCTTATTACATCGTATCCTTCTCTTTTCATCCGTTTTGCCTTGGCATCAACAGCTAAAGTTGGAGATGGACTGATGACTCGAGCTTTTTCTGAAAGAAACATTTCAAGACCTCCTACTCAATAATGTTTTTCTTTATATTCTCCAAAAAATTTAAATTTCCTGCAAAGGGTAAAATAAAAATCTTTTTTTGGGAAAAAGAAAAAGGGGCAGAATACACCCCTCCCACAAAATCTAAATAGGCAATATTTAAATATATGATAGGATCTTGGCAAGTATCTGTTCCCCAACTTTCTCAGCAACTTGAAAGTTCATATTTGATGAGTATATTCCTTCAAGCTCATCACGGGTTTGCTTAACCTGGATTAAAGTCTTCACAGCTTTATCAAATAAGCTCCATGCAAGCAAACTATCTTGACTGATATCTTCCTCTATATCTTTTAGTCTGGAACAATCCAAAACCGAATTCATATCTATAAATACATCATTTTCTCTCGTGTTTAATATCATGTGAGGTCTTACTGAAGTAATAAATCCAATATCAAGATCTTTTATGAGCAAATGCTCAATTTTCTGGGGATTCATCGGGCAATAGAAAATATCCATATCCAACCCTTTACTGGTCCCCAGTTCTTCAATTTTTTTCAATACAGCAGATTTGCCGGTGCCCGGATTGCCAACGAGGATAAAGCGCTTACTCACTTTATCAAATAGTTCGTCTAAAAAATGAATGGAACCTTCGGGAGTTATACCGCTTGCAAACATACGCCTTTGAAGAGAGATTTTATCCCTTCGCTTTACTCCTTTAAATACATCCTCTATAATTTCTTCAGTTTTAGCCTCAATTAATCGGCGGTTAGCTAAGGTGCTATACGCCTGTTCAAGATTATTAAATATGATTTTGGCTGCCTTTAAATAGTTATATACCCTTGCATATAGATGTTTTACTTTTTCTTGCAAAAGAAAGATTCGTTCTTTTTGCTTATAAAGCTCAGCTTCGTTCCAATAATCTCCAAGATTTACTATTTCATCAACGCATCCGGGAAATTTAGGATCGATCATATGCGGCGCCGTTCCATCAACAACAGCTATACTATAATCTTTGATTATTAAACCGTCTAAAGAATTGCTATCGGCAGTGCAGTGAAGCAGTTCTATATTTAAACCGCGGTCGACTAATTCTTTGGTGATTTTTCTAATCATCGTAGATTTACCAACACCCGGACCGCCTTTAATTATTATTATTCTCTGGGCCCGTTTCCAAGGCAAAATAGATTCGAAATAAGAAAAATATCCATCAGGCGTGTTATTACCTGGAAAATACCTTATTATGCTACCTTTTTTCATTATGCGTTCCCTCCAATAAAATTGAAATATCATTATAGTATACGTGGAGGGAACTGCATTGGTGCAAATTTTACGTCTCGTATACTGAAATTATGGCTTTATCTTTGTTTTTAGAAATACCCAATATAATATTTTTGTTTTTTAAATTTTTATTTAAAAAATCAATAAGCTTGTACAGCTCATCATTATAAGCTATTTCTTTTTTTGCTATTAGTTCGAGTTTGCCTTCTTCCATTTTTTAATACCTTCCTAATTTCTTTATTTTATAGTTTCAAATTCCAATCTCTTATAGTATCTATAATATCATATTTTGTCAAATCTATAAGAATTGGTGTTATAGAGATAAAATTGTTTTTAATCGCCCAAACATCGGAACCCTTATCATTAGTATCTTCAATTGCCTCACCGGCTAACCAATAGTAAACTTTACCTCGTGGATCAGTGCGTCGCTCAAAACTGTCTTTATATCTTATGGTTCCCAAATGGGTTATAGCAATACCTGCTATTCTCTCGGGCTTAATGTTTGGTATGTTTACATTTAGCAAAGTGTCTTTTGGGAAAATTTTTCTGGAAACTTGTTGGCACAGCTTTTTTGCAAAATCTGCAGCATGGTTAAACTCAACATTTTCACGACTTGTCACTGACAATGCAATACCGGGGACACCTAAAAGAGCAGCTTCAAAGGCCGCTGAAACAGTTCCTGAATATATAACGTCTGTTCCTAGGTTTGCTCCACGGTTAATCCCGGACAATACGAGATCGGGTGCATTATTTAGCAAAGCTTCCAATGCAAGTTTAACACAATCTGAAGGAGTTCCATTTACCTTATAGCCTAAAGCATCGCAACCTGGTATTTCGATTTCTTCTACTCTCAGGGGCTTATGCATAGTTATTGCGTGAGCTGTTGCACTCCGCTCCCTATCTGGAGCGACAACAGTCACGTTGGCAATTTCCGATATAGTCTGAACCAGTGCGATTAACCCGGCAGAATTAATTCCATCATCATTTGTTATAAGGATATTCAAATGCTACACTCCTATCTAGCCATATTTAAAGATTTGTTGTAATTCTCCACAGCTGCTTCATGATTCCCTAGATGTTCAAAGCAGATTCCTTTCAGCGTGAAATAATCAAAGTTCTTTATCCGTTCATCTTTGATTTTCAAAAGATAGATAAGCGCTTCGCTATACATACCTTTTTTTACTAAGCAATATGCCTTGTTTAACATCAAATCATCCGAATTATTACTCTTTAATAAACTGTCAAAAAGCTTTAAGGCATCATCATATTTTTCAAGGGCCATTAAGCACAAAGCTTTATTATTAGTTAATATTATATCATCTTTTAATATTTTTTCAGCTTCATTTAGACACTCTAGGGAATTATTATATCGACCTAGCTTGTACAGACAATAACCTTTATTTATTAGCAAATCGGGATTGCCCGGATCTATTTTTAAGCCTTTATTACAGTAATTTAAAGCCTCATTGTAATCATGACAGGCCGCCAAACATGATGCAAAGTTATTTATAACTATGAGGTTATGGGGCATTTTTTTAATTATATTTTTATAAACAACGGCTGCTTCTTTATATTTTTTTGATTTCCCCAAAGCTAATGCCAGATTTAATTGTACCGAATAATCCGTTGGCACAAACCTTACACATTCTTCAAAGCATCTTATTGCTTCTTCAATTTTATTTAGTTCCATTAAACATAAGCCCTTTTTATTTAGTATTTTAGGGATGTATTCAAGCTTGGCATAAGACAAAGCCTTATTAAAAAATCCCAAGGCCTCAACATGATGGTTCGTTTTTAACAAACAGTTGCCAATTCCATATAAGCCAAAAGTCTTATAATCACTATTCCCTAATAAAGCCCTATACCGTATCTGGGCTTTTTTTATATGAGCAGATTCAAAGTAAATCTCTGCCAATAAATACTTTATTTCAAGCTTTTTTGGATTGGCTCTTTCAGCCTTTTCCAAATTATCAATGGCATAATTGTGGTCATTTGAGAAATAATATAGTATTCCTCTCCAACAATAAACATCTAGAACAGCACAGTTTTCATCATATACTGTATTTATGTAATCCAAAGCCCTCGCATATTTTCCTGCCCAGAACCAAATACTTGTCCAAATAAAGGGCAAATTTACTTTACATAGTTTACTTAAAACTCCGTAAGCTTCTTTCTTATTCATATTTATATCCCCCCATTTATTTCTAACATATTATTCTATTTTATCCTGTTTTTTCCTTCCCATTTTGGAAAATTAAGTTGCTTAAAATTCATGAAAGGACGGAACTTAACCTTACCATCTTACCCTTTATGTTTATTTTCCAACTTGTTTTGTTCAAAAAGCGCACAATTTGAATGGCAAAACTCTGCCGGTAAATCCATAACCAAATTTAACAATTTACAGGAAAACCATGTTTGACTTGAACCGCGAATTGAAAAGATCTTATGCGGCACTAAGTATTTGCAAGGTTTATTGGCCATAATCGATGGAACAATACATCCTTTACAAGCCCAGTTCTTTTTGATATCATTTACAGTCAAAAGAGCGTCTGCAAGGACACATCTATATATAAACCCAACGGAATCCAGTAATTTATAGCTTTTAAATACTTTTAAATACCGGCAGCTTTTATACATGCTGATAGCCTCCTTCATAAAAGCCTTTGTTCATAAATTATGAGGGGCATATGTATAAGGTGCAAAATACACTTTATGACTTCAATAAAAAAATATAATTAAATGGGCTTGACGAAAAAAAAAATCTATTGTATACTATTAATTGCGTTCGGGCCCATAGCTCAGTCGGTTAGAGCAGCCGGCTCATAACCGGCCGGTCCTAGGTTCGAGTCCTAGTGGGCCCACCATACTTGCCGACGTAGCTCAGCTGGTAGAGCAGCTGATTTGTAATCAGCAGGTCGCGGGTTCGAGTCCCATCGTCGGCTCCATAATTACAAGGAGAGGTTCCCGAGTTGGCCAAAGGGGGCAGACTGTAAATCTGCTGGCACAGCCTTCGGTGGTTCGAATCCACCCCTCTCCACCATCTGAATACGGGCCATTAGCTCAGTTGGTAGAGCACCTGACTCTTAATCAGGGTGTCCTGGGTTCGAGTCCCCGATGGCCCACCATTGAAAGTCTTGACCCTCCTACTTTAGAGGGTTTTAAATTATTTTTAGCAACGTCCGATAAGCTTTTTGGTTACCATTTGGTTACCAAGAATATTAAACATTATAAAAATATATTAAAAAATAGGCTTTTGTTTTAAGCCTGTTTCAGACTGTAGACAAAACAGCTTCCAGAAAAAACTTTGGAAGCTGTTTTTTATGGCAAACAACAAATTTGACCCAAAAAAGGTAGCAGCAGCTACCACTGGCTGTGGTGCAGGTGGCATTGTCTGTTGCCTCCTTTTCCACATCGCCAACTTCTTTAAATCCATGCATGCGAAAAGAAGCGTGATGTGATGCTGCACTTTCCTCAAGCCTCGATATTGTGTATAACGCATACCATGTTTTTCTTTAGCGTCTGCAAATACCCTTTCTATTGTCTCTCCACACATTTTGTATAGGGCTTTTCCTCATATGGTTGCTGGTTGTCTTTATCCAGACCCATTCATAGCTACCATCTTTTCTTTTTACTTTTACTTTCTTTTCCCCGTAATACGTCGGTTTCGTCTGCCGCTCTGCGATTGATGCTGCTGATAATACTGCTGAATCTAAAGCATCTCTTACTTTTATCCTCGACAGAGAGTAGTGTGCTCCTTATATTTCTCACAGCATCTTCCCTCCCTATCTAATAAAAATAAAACCGGCCAAAAATAGCCGGTATATGTTAACATTTTTCGCTTATGCTATAGGGCAAAAACAGGGTGATTATTTTTTGTTTAGCTCTATTATGGAGACTTCACGGAACTAGGTATGGAGGGCTTTCGCCGGCGTCAGGATAGTCGTCTACACCAAGGCAGAACACAGACACGCTGTCTTTGTTGTTCGACCACGTAATTTCATTGGCCGGTTTGTTCCTTGATGGGTTTACTTCTACTTCCAGCTTTACGGTTGTGTATTCTTTTACTTTCGGCATGGTGATGTTTGCCTTGTCTATTATATCGCCTTTAGCCGGTATCGTTACTGTTGCCCTTTTTGCCTGCACGCCTCCTATTCTCCACACCACTTCGGTTGTTACTGCCTTTTCTGCAGAGTTGGTTAATAGCGCTTCACATGTATATGTCTCTCCTACAAACATAGCATCAGAGTAATCTGCTATCATTGCTGCAAGGTCTATTCTTTCCTGCTCCATCTTCACTACTGCCTGTTTTGTGTTGTTATCATATGTCTTTTCTGCAAGCCTTTGATCTCCTAATTTTTCTGGGTTGACTTCTGCAACGATCAGGATATCCTTGCTTTTGTCCTGTCCTGCCTCCCATGTAAACTGTATCTCTTTCGTTTCCCCTGGAGATAGTGTCACTGGTATGTCTACAGGTCCGTCTATCTTTCCATTTGCTACGGTCAAATATAAGATTGTATCCGCAGGCCCTGAATACTCTTTCTCAGCTGCACGCCTTACCCTAACCTTGCCGTTGTGTTTTGCCCCAGGCTTTGCTTCTGATGTTCCTGGATCTATTCGTTCTACTATCAGATCAGGCAGCTCTTCTTCAGGGATTATTTCACTGCCCTCTGCCCACAGATTTATTAGCTGCATCCTGGTTTCTTTATCACTGCGAAGGCTTTCGTAGCGTGGTGGAACATTAAAGTATGATACCAGCCTTTTCCTCGCTGGACTATACATAATTTTTGAGTGTGTGGCATCTAGGGCAGGGCCCTCGCTTCCATCTGCTTGTGCTTGATAGTATTCTATTTCGCCTGCCATTAGAAGATATTTGGCTTGGTCCAGCAGATATTCTCTGCCCTCAAGGCCAAGTTCTTTTATAAGCCGATCCCTGGATATTGTCATCGAAGTTACATACGGTTTGTCCCAGCCACTGTTTCCAAAACGGGTTGCAATCAAATTCCACATATTTTGCCGCTCTGTTCTTCTAATCTCGTCCATGTTGAAATATTTAGTATCTATTAACCCGCGTATGTTGTACTCAATGCCAAGGCCGAGGTCCTCTACGTTTCCTAAAAGGAAAGCTATAAATGCCGGAGTGTCTATTGCTATGTCATCATCTAGAGGAACACCTAAAGGGTTTGTGGGAATTAACCCTCCTTCTGTTGCTGCAAGCGGCAGTTTATTTTCGTCAAGAAGGGCTATGCGATAACCCACTGTGCGGTAGTAAAAGCGCCCAGGCTCAGGTTTGCCGTAGGTGGATTGATTGTAAATCGTAATTGCATCTAACCGTTCCTTGTTGTCTACGCCACCGCTTCTGATAGGTTGGGCTCTGTCCTTTACAGGGTCCATTTCACCTGGCCGATGATACATCACAGTTACACCATCTTTGTTATACAAAACATCTGGATCCTCTAATGCAAACGCAAAGGAGTTAGCGATACTTAACACGAATAAAATACACAACACTAAAGATATGATTTTTTTGCTCACCGCTTTTACTCATTTCTTAGTTGCTGAATATATCTTCGACCCTTACGCCAGCATCATGTACCCGATACTCGTTTCCTAATTTCCCTACAGATACAATCCATGACTGTCTGCCGTTTACAATGACTATAAATATCTTAGTTTTTGTCCAATCTTTGGTTTCATAGAATAAATCTTTAGAGATGACTATAGGCACATTCCCTACTTTTGCTACGTTCTTTAAATCATATAATATCGCTTGTTTATAACCCTCAAAATCTTTATCGCTAAGCGTAGTCCAATCATCTCTCACAAATCCTACAGCCTTTTCACGCAGTATATCTAATATCTCTGGGGTAATCTGCTCTTCTGAAGTTATTCCCCCGCTCTTTGCAAGTTTTTCCCATTCCTGCTGCGCTCTTGGTGGATTTTCTATGCCTTTTTCCTTGGCAAGTTCATCAAACATTTCATCAGTTATTTCCACTTCTTCTACGGGTAAATCTACTATTCCTACTATTTCATCTGAGTCTGCATTGCCTTTTGGTGAAGGCTTGCCTAAAAAGGTGGTATGGCCTTTGTTGTTCAAAAGCTTTATAAATTGGGTTATCTGGTCTCTTTGTAAAGGCAAATCTACCCTGTAACTTTCAAACGTCATCCGTCCCGGTACCATACCTGCCGACAGGTCGTTTTCATACATGTAATACACTGCCTGTCTTTCATCGAGGTTAAAACCGTTCTTTGCGGCAATTACCCTTGCTACATCGCCCCGGAATATAGCAGCATCTTTGCCAAAATCACTATCGTATCCATGCAAAGGCAGCTCCCACTGACGAAGCTCATCGTAGATTGACTGTGCCCAGTGTTCACCTGGACGCCTTTCAGCGATTTTTTGTTTGTCCGTATTCGTGACATACCTTGCCAATATTGCCGCAAATTCTGCCTCCGTGACATACTTTTCAGGCTTAAACGTTCCATCAGGATAGCCTTCCACAATCCCCTTCTCCGCAGCCCAGTAAATTGCCTCTGTCGCCCAGTAGTCTCCCACGTCACTAAATTTTGCCGATGCAAAAGCTACTCCAGCTACAAATAACATCAAAAAAACACCAACCAATAATAAACGCATTGATTTATGGATCAAAATATCGTCCTCCTTACTCCTTATATACAGTGACCTCCCCCACCTCTAAAGAAGATGGGCTTCCTCTTTCATAGAGAGAAACTTATACGTACATAGGGATTGCTCCCCAGTATCCGTACAGCGGTATCTCTCTCCGGAGGCTTTACTTCGGACCAGTCCAGCCCTACTTGTTTAGCTCTAGCCTCTCATCCCACCCTTAAAGGGGTGGGCTTTCCCGACGAGCGATCGTAAAGTATTCTCTCGCTGTTGGGCCCTCTAACTTTGGCCTCCAAACAACTTCTACTTTTCCATTTTCCTCAATCTTATGAGGGTATAGCCTTTTTACCCCTTGCAGCAAAAATCCGTTATTATATAATGTTCCGTCTATTAAATATTTAGTATTGTTATCACTCGTTGCTTCGAAAAACACATAGCCTGTTTTGTTTTTTTCTTGTACTGCTTTTCGAACTGATTTTTTTAATTCATCTATTGTTAATTTACTTGCCTCAAATTCTCGCTTGCCGTATTTTGAAAATGTTATACTCAAATTCAATTAATTAACTCCCTTCTTTTGTTATTTTCCAAAAGAAGTATTATGAGGGCTTCTTTCGGAACCGACCCTCTAATTTTTTAGTTTTCATGTTTATTTTACCTTTTTTATTCAGGCAGCTCAACCTCCTTACTGCCATCCTTATCCTTACAGCAGTTCGGCCAACTTAACGGATCGCATGACTGTTTTTCTGTGATCCCCTTGTTCCAAAAGCAAATTAATTGCCGTTGCCTGCCAATGTTTGGATACGATTGTTCCATCTATGAGAAACTTTTCGTCATTGTCATGACTTGTTACTTCACATGCAACATAGCCAGATTCGTTTTTTTGTAGTATGTCTTGAATTGGCCTGAAAGGAGCGTTCCCTTTTTATACATTTCTCAAAGCAGACATTTGCTTTTTATTGTGCTTTATTTTATATTAATTATAACAATTTGGGCTTTATATTTTTCCAATGTTCACTTAAGGTCCAATTTATAGTTAATTTTATAAAAGGGCGGTGTAGGTATGAGCGAAAACAATAAATTTAAGGAATCACTTCTTGACAAGAATACAATGTCGATTACATGGGAACTGGTTCCTGGAAGAGGTGCTCACGAAAAAGAACAAAGGGACGTTATACTAAATGCTGAAAAAGCTTCAAAAGGAGGAAAAATTCATGCACTAACTCTAACTGACAATCCGGGTGGGAACCCTGCAATTTCACCAGAAATACTCGCCGCTGAAATAGTACAAATGGGAATTGAGCCTTTGGTGCACTTTACTTGCAAAGATAAAAACAGCAATCAGATAGAGAGCTTGCTTTATGCTCTAGATCGGGTGGGAGTTCGGAATCTTCTTGTCATGACCGGCGATTATATGTATTCCGGTTTTTTTGCCAAGGCTAAACCTGTATTTGACCTTGAACCTATGCATGTCTTGACAATGATATCTGCCATGAATGAAGGTTTGGAATATAAGGTGCACAAGGGAACTAAAAAACATAAGCCTAGCGATTTTTATGCCGGTGTTGTTTGTTCCCCCTTCAAAAAAACCGAAGCAGAATTGATGTGTCAGTATTACAAACTGAAAATGAAAGTTGCTTCTGGCGCTAAATTTATTGTCAGTCAGATTGGTTTTGATGCTAGAAAAATTCATGAATTGATTCAATTTGTCAGGCTCAACAATTGGGATATTCCCGTAATTGGAAACATTTACGTCCTTTCATATGGAACAGGCAGATTAATGAATCAAAATAAAATTCCAGGGTGTGTTGTAACGAATAAATTGCTGGCTGAGCTTGAAGAAGAAAGCAAAGCTCCTGATAAAGGAAAAGGAGCAAGGCTGCTTAGGGCGGCTAAAATGTATACAATAATGAAAGGCATGGGGTATGATGGAGTCCATATTGGTGGCCATGGAACAAAGTATGAAGATATAGAGTATATAATTGACAAGGGCGAGGAACTCGCCAAGGACTGGATAAGTTTAATTCCTGAATTCGACTATTCTTTTCCTGATGGCTTTTACTATTTTGAAAAAGATGAAAAAAGCGGCCTAAATACTGATAAAATTGCTAATAGAAAAGGAAGGACCCTGGATGCTAAAGTAGGTTTTGTGTATCACATGTCAAATCTCATCCACGCCCTTATGCTAGAACCTGGCACTCCTTTATGGAAGCCCATGAGAGCCATAGCTAATATGATAGATGACACAGCACTGGAAAGGCCTTATCATTTTATTGAGCGGATGACTAAGACTATGCTTTACGATTGTAAGGATTGTGGCGACTGTGCACTGCCGGACATAGCCTATTTATGCCCAATGTCACAATGCCCCAAAAACATCAGAAATGGCGCATGTGGCGGAAGTTATGATGGATGGTGCGAAGTTTACCCTGGCAAGAAAAAATGCATTTTTGTTAGAGCTTATGCAAGGCTTAAGTCATCCGGCAAAGAAGACCATCTGGACCACGAAGTAATACCACCATGGAATGTCGATTTAAATCAGACGTCTGCTTGGATAAATCTCTATTTAGGAAGAGATCACAATGCCAAAAAGTATGGAGTTAAAAAAGTTGATTCTAAAAAACAGTAAAAAAGCGCCACTTTTTGACGCTGCTTGTAAGCTATGGGTAAAAACTATATAAAAATGTTAATATGTTTATCGAATTTTGCTATGTCCCGGGAAATTATATTTATAATCTTCATGAATATACTATTTAAAGGTAATGTTAAATGCCAAAAATAAATATAAATACACCCATAGCTTACACTTATTTTTTATTCTAAAATTTTTTGATAAAAAAAGTTTTTGAGATTTGAAAAACCGTATTTGTAGGGCATTATTATCTGTTCGGTGCTTCCAACAAAAAATACACCTCTATCTGACAGAGCATCGTAAAACTTCTTATAAAGTTTCTCCTTCGTATCTTCGGTAAAATATATCATCACATTTCTGCACAATATTAAATCACAACCAGTTGGATAATTATCTTCTAGTAAATTTAAGATTTTAAAATTAACCATATTCTTAATATGATCCTTGATGATATACTTATCGTCTTCCTGCTCGAAATAAGTCTTTACCATAGCTGAAGGAATATTGGTTATTCCCTTTGCTGTGTAAACCCCTTGTTGTGCTTTTTCAATAGCCACTCGATCTATATCGCTAGCTATAATTTCAACCCTGCTTTTAATCATCATTTTATCAAAAATCATGGCCAAAGAGTAAGGCTCCTCTCCCGTTGAACATGCAGAACTCCATACCCTTAATCTTTTTTTGTATTTTAATAGATCTGGTATGATTTCTCGTTCCAACACCTGCCATTGGGCAGGATTGCGGAAGAATTCCGAAACATTTATTGTTATATAATCTAAAAACTCTTTTAGATGATGTTTGCTCCTTTTTAAAAGCTCTAAATAACTGTCATAACTTTCGTGGCCGTTTCGCCTTATAAGGGATTCTATTCTCCGCTTCATTTGCTTTTCCTTGTAATTTGATAAATCTATGTTACACATTTTTTTTATTTCTTCAGTGAAACCCTTATAATCCAATTTGCAACCCCCTAATAATTTCATATTGCATATAATTATAACCAAAGTGGACAAAAAAATCCATGATACATTATATTTTAATGTATCATGGGGGCTAAATGTAAAGGGGGTCTTCAGTATTATAATATAACCATATTATTGATTTTTATACTATATAAAGCAGAAAAATGCGCGACTCTTGTTCACGCATTTTTCCCGCTAGACATAATCAAAATCATAAAACTTCTTACTACTCAAAATATCTCCTGCCTTTATAAATTTATCACCTTTACGGGCTCATCAAACAGACCTCTTTTGACTTCAGTTGCGTCCATATGCTTTGAGCCGAGCCCGTCTGAAATGTAATTACAGGCATCCCATGGGTTAACCCTGTCGCCGCAGGTGAAAACGTCAACAGCGGCATATCCCAGTTCAGGCCAGGTATGGATGGCGAGGTGCGATTCAGATATAACTACTACTCCGCTTACTCCTTGAGGACTAAATTTGTGAAACGCAACCTCTCTTACCTCAGCTCCTGCTTCCAAAGCTGCTTTGACCAAGATTTCTTCGATTAACTCCCTGTCATTTAAGATGTTTGGATCGCAATCGTAGACTTCAGCCAGTATGTGGCGGCCCAAATTTTTCATTTGTCCATCAATACCCCCTTACTATATTTTTTCAATCAAATAAAATTGTAGCAGATTATCGCAGTTTGTCAATAGAACACTTAAAAATCTTTGCTTAACCCTAAAAATATCAGATTATCTCAAGCTAAATTGAAATTCCTCTATATTTCATCCAATGGTATGTTTTCCCTTTTATAATCACAGGTCGCTTTCTTAGTTCTGCAAGGTTACTCGCTCCGGTCATTGCCATAACATACTTTATCTCTTTTTCTATTTGCAATATATGTTTTTCAAGCCCTGAAGGTCCTTTGTTATACAAAATATGCAAAATGCTTCCTGCATAAGCCACTGCTTTTGCTCCAAGAGCAATTGATTTTGCAGCATCTAAACCGTCTTTTAGACCACCAGATGCGATAACGTCCGCTTTACTGCCAACCGTCGTTAAAACTTCAATCAAACTTATTGGTGTTGGTATGCCCCAGTCTTCAAATTTTTTTAGTGGATTAGACCCTCTTCTTAATCTTTCTATAGCTATAAAGTTACTGCCTCCTGTTCCGCCCACATCAATAATTTTTACTCCCTTTTCTAAAAGCTCTACCGCCTCCTCTCGGGCTATTCCAAATCCGACTTCTTTAACAATAACTGGAACCCTTACATTTCGAACAATTTCAGCTATATTATCAACCGTACCTCTAAAGTCTCGGCGCCCTTCCTTCATTATCACTTCTTGAGGAACATTAAGATGTAGTTGAAGTGCATCTGCTTTTATCATTTCTATAGCCATATTGGCTTCTTCCACCGTGGCATCAGCACCTAAATTTGCAAAAATTATACCATCAGGATTTAATTTTCTTACTATTTCAAAGCTCCTTGCGCTTTTCGGATTGTCCAGTGCTATCTTTTGTGAGCCCACTGCCATGGCTATATTTAATTTCTTTGCGATTCTGGAAAGCTGACTGTTGATCTTCTCACCTTCTTCCATGCCTCCTGTCATGGCATTTATGATTATTGGGCTTGCAAGCTTTATATCTTGTAAATTCGTTGAAATATCTATTTCTTTTAAATTTACTTCGGATAAACAGTTGTGTAAAATTGTTATATCCTCAAACTCATTTCTTTTTAATCTTTCTTCTAATAACAAACTGTATTTTATATGCTCTTTTTTCCTCAACTTTCTGCTTTCTTTCATAATATGCCTCCCAGTAAACAAAATATGGGGCGAATTCGCCCCAAATGCAAAAATTATTAGATTATTTTTTTTCAAACAAATCTCCAACCATTTCACCGATGGTCACACCATTGTTTTCGTTTGTCTTTTCATATACCTGCCTATTGTCATTTTCATCCTGAGCTTCTCTTATGCTAAGGCTCATTCTCTTTTCTTTGGCATTGATATCCATAATCTTTACTTTTACATTTTCCCCTGTTTTTAAAACGTCTTCAGGATTTGACACATGGTCTTTTGATATTTGTGAAATATGAACAAGACCCTCTACACCGGGTTCAACTTCAACAAAAGCGCCAAAACTTACTAGTTTAACAATTTTACCATCGATAACGGAGCCTATTTTATATTTTTTGTCAACTTCATCCCATGGGTTCGGCATGACTTGTTTTAAGCCCAGAGATATGCGCCCCCGCTCTTTGTCCACCTTTAATACTTGAACTTCTACTTCTTGTTCCTCAGTTACAATTTCTGAAGGATGGTCAATCTTGTGCCATGCTAAATCAGAAATGTGAATGAGCCCGTCAACACCGCCTATATCCACAAATGCCCCAAAATCTGTTAGTCTTTTTACAACACCTTTGATGACTTGACCTTCTTCAATTGATGCCCAGGTTTTTTCCTTTAGTCTCTCCCTTTCTTTTTCAAGGACATTTTTGTGAGACAAAACTACGCGATTCTTTTTCCTATCTAGTTCTATTATCTCCAATTTTAAGTTTTGGCCTACAAATACACTTAAGTCAGGAACATATTTTAAATCGAGGTGAGATGCAGGAATAAAACCTTTAATGCCATCAATCTTGGCTAAAACACCACCTTTGACAACCTCTGTTACTACTCCTTCTATTTCATTTTGATTATTGTAAGCTTGTTCAACAAAATCCCATGCATTAATTGTATCAGCTTTCTTTTTTGACAAGATTACATTGCCTTCAGCATCTTCTAATTTCATAATATAAACTTGTACCTTGTCTCCAACCTGGATAATGTCCTCAGGGGATTCAAAAGCCGCATTTGAAAGTTCATTAATCGGTATAATACCATCGGATTTATATCCGATATTTACCAGAACTTCATTGTCGTCGACCTTTACTACAGTCCCTTCCACGATAGTATCTTCTTTTAAATCGGCAAAGGTATCTTCGTAAATTGTTTCACCTTCTTCCTCGTTAGCTGCTATTTCCTGGCTCATGTTTTTGTTAAGTTCTTCCATCTTAGAAATAACCTCCTTTATAATCCAGTCAGGTGTAGAAGCTCCGGCGGTAATACCAACTTTATCTGTAAACGTAAACCAATCTTTATCAAGTTCTGCTGCTGTTTCTATGTGGTAGACTTTTGCCCCTACATTCTGACAAACTTGAGCTAATTTTTGTGTATTGGAGCTGTTTCTCCCTCCTATTACTAGCATTACATCAACATTTGCTGCTAGGTTTGCCGCTGCAGTTTGCCTTTCCAAAGTGGCATTACATCTTGTATTATGAAAAACAACAATGTCAAGTTTTGATTGCAATATTTTTAAAATATTATTTACATTTTCTTCGGTCTGAGTGGTTTGGACTACTATGCCAACCTTTTTATTTGTATAAAAGTTTCTAGCTTCCTCTTCGTTTTCTATTACTTTTGCATCTCCACTGCACCAGCTCTTTATACCTTCAACTTCCGGATGATTATGATCACCTATGATAATAGTGAGGTATCCCTCACCGGAAATATCTGCGGCTAGTTTTTGAACCCTTTTTACAAGGGGACATGTACAATCAACAATCTTTAAGCCACGCGATTGTAAATGTTCTATTATATCCGGGCCAACACCGTGGGTCCTGATTACCACATTGCCATCTCTAATATCACAAAAGTCCGCAACTGTTATCCCTAGATTCTTAAGTCTCTCCACTTCTTGAGGGTTGTGAATTATCGGGCCAAGAGTGTAAGCCTTTTGTTTTTTCTCAACTAAATCCTCGATTGTCTTCATGGCTCTCTTTACGCCAAAACAAAATCCCGAATGATCGGCAATTATTAACTCCAAAAGATTCACATCCTACTAAAATTATTATTCGCATATAAAAACAATTGATTCTTGCAGAGTCCACTAACTTTAAATTGATTCTATAAAGATATCGATAATTCCTGCTTTTTATCAAATTATGATTCCATTAATTTTGCTACTTCAGTAAAAAGGTCAGCACTTATCTCCTTTAATTGGCTGGAACTCATCTTTTCACCTTGACGGTATTTGTCGAAGCTTATGGATTTGCCAAATCTCACTTCAATCCTTGAAAATAATTTGTAGTTCCCAATTATTGCTGCAGGAACCAGCACAGCATCTTTACTCTTAGCAGCGATAAGTGCCACTCCCGGTTCCGGTGCCTGCAAGTTGCCATCTTTACTCCTGGTACCCTCTGGAAATATTCCCAAAACTTGCCTGTCATCTAATACTTGCAGGGCTTTTCTAATAGCTTTCCTGTCAGGCGTTCCCCTTTTAACGGGAAAAGCATTTAATTTGCTAATGATATATCCAAACAGAGGATTATAAAACAGCTCTTCCTTTGCCATAAAATGGATTGGCCTTTTTAAGAGACAACCGATAATTACAGGATCCCACATGCTTTTATGATTTAAGTAAACAATGACTGCATGATTTTTGGGGAAATTATCTAGGCCATATGTCTTGATTCTAAAGAGGAGATGTATAACTACATTACATATAAATCGAATTGTATTATAAAACAATGCCTTCCCCCCTTTTGACAATATTAATAATATCTTCAACTACCTGCTGCACGGTTTTGTCAGTAGTATCAATTATTATAGAGTCTTCTGCCGCCTTTAAAGGAGATAAATCACGATTTGTATCCTGATGGTCCCTCCGTATTATTTCTTTTTCAATGTCTTCTAATGTAACCTTTTCACCTTTTGCAAGCATCTCCCTATGTCTTCGTAATGCTCTCTCTTTAACGTTTGCAGTTAAATAGAACTTGTACTTTGCATCAGGCAAAACAGTAGTTCCGATATCTCTTCCATCCATCACAACACCTTTGTTTTTAGCCATTTCTCGTTGCAGTTGTACCATAGCAAGCCTAATTTCAGGTATTCTTGCTATTTTTGAAACTTCACTATTTACATCAACACTTCTGATAGCGTCCGATACATCTTCATCGTTTATATAAATACTGCCTTTCGACAGTTTTATTTGCGCTTGATTAGCCAGTTCAATTATATCTTTCACATCACGTTTATTGTGACGGATTGCAAGTAATGTTATTGCCCTGTACATAGCTCCTGTATCAATATAAGTCATGTTTAACTTTTCAGCAATGATTCTGGCAACGGTGCTTTTGCCAGCACCTGCAGGTCCATCAATAGCAATATTAAAATCCAATAGAATCTCCCCTTATTCATTTTAAGGCAAAGCTCTGCCCTGCAACAAATCCGGTAGAAAAGGCAGCTTGTAGGTTATAACCTCCAGTTACTCCATCTATGTCAATAACTTCACCGGCAAAGTATAAGCCGCTTATTATCTTTGATTCCATTGTCTTAGGATTGATCTCTTTGATTGAAACTCCTCCACGGGTAACTA
This sequence comes from Tepidanaerobacter sp. DTU063, assembly GCA_001512695.1. Taxonomy (GTDB): domain Bacteria; phylum Bacillota; class Thermosediminibacteria; order Thermosediminibacterales; family Tepidanaerobacteraceae; genus DTU063. Next base: position 19,973 of record LFSJ01000064.1, read on the forward strand.
TGGCTTCTCTTTCTCTACATCCGACGATAGTCACACGAAAATATCGTAAAGAATCCAGTATCTTCTTTCTCTCATTGCGGGTAATTTGGTTTACCTTTTTTTCCGGATTAATTCCCGTATATTTAATAAAAACCGGAATCATCTTTTTAGGCAATAAATCGTTTAATGCATTTTTAAACATTTTATTTTTATATAGACTAAAATCTCTCATCAGCCTTTGCTCAAGTTCCTCTGTTGTTAAAGCCGGCTTTAGATTTATGGAAACTACGGGCTTGTGTTCCAGATAATCAACCACATATCTGCTTAAGGTCAGTATAATGGGCCCGGAAATTCCATAATGGGTAAATAACATTTCGCCAAATTCGGAGGCTATCTTTATTTGTTTTAAATATACCGTTGCTTCAACATTTTTCAACGTAAGACCTTGCAGGTCTTTTACCCAATCTTCTTGGGAAATTAAAGGGACCAGTGATGGCTTAGGAGCTATTACGGTGTGACCTGCTTGCTGAGCTAGTTTGTACCCATCTCCAGTAGAACCTGTAGCGGGATAAGAAAGTCCTCCAGTTGCAATAATAACCTTGTCACAATCAAACTCTTCAAGACTTTCGCCGAATACAAGGCCTTTTATTCGCTTTTGTTCAATGATTAGATGCCTTACTCGACTTTTGTACATTATGTTTACACCTGAATTAATTAGAGCCTTTCCAAGTGCTCTTACCACATCCAGGGAGCTATCGGACTCGGGAAATACCCTGCCACCCCGTTCTACTTTTGTTCTAACCCCAAGTTTTTCAAAAAAGGCTATTAAATCCTTGTTCGAAAATGTCAAAATGGAACTATAGAGAAACTTGCCATTTCCCGGATAATGGACAATGAAATCATCTATATCTTTTATGTTCGTTAAATTACATCGGCCTTTTCCGGAAATCAGTATCTTTCTGCCCAAATTTGGATTCCTCTCAAAAAGATATACTTTTGCACCATTTAGAGCGGCTTGGTAAGATGCCATAAGACCGGCAGCACCACCGCCGACAACTGCAACTTTAGTCATCCAATCATCCCATTACCGTTTTATTTTTCGCAAGAAAAACAAAAGCTGATTTTTAAATTCTTCGTTCATTTTAAATAATATTCTCTCTAAGTCGGTACTCGTTAAAAGCATTTGGGGAGGCTCCAGTATTTCTAGCTTTCGAAATTCTTCCCTCATGGTGAAACGAACCATATCTTCTATCGAATCTGCATTCAGTGTTATCTCGCAAGGAGCATATGCCACTTTTTCTCCAGAATCCTCATCATAAACCACATAGGGCTCCAGTGAGATATCATAGTCTATAAAAGAAATACCCTGAACGGGTATATTTTTTAGCAAGGCTAATTGTTCTTCCCGTGTCTCTTCAGCAACTTGTTCAATGGGCTTCCCACCAAATAAAAACCTTCCTGGCCTATGTTCACCCTTAAAATCAAATCTTACCTTAAACCTGATTTTACTTTGGACTACATCATCACCAAGTTTCACCTTTACCATTTGTTGGCCCTCCAATACTAAATTATCTTTTTTAAGTCTTCCAAAGAAGCAAGAACCGTTGCTCTTTTCTTGATTTCATTGTATATTTGCGCAGCTTTTCCGTTAGTGTAGTCTCTCTCTTCAATATCTCTTTCTTCCAGTATAAAAATCTTTTTTTGAGCAAGCACTTGCTTTATACAGGAAAGATTTACTAAATTCCCGGAGCCAAAGGGAATGTTAGCCAGGATAACTGCATCGGATTGATTAATCTGATGAATGTTTTCTGTTATCTTCTCCTCAGATATGGGCGAAAAGGGAGCTTCCTCAACAATGGTAAAACCCAAAAGCCTTGCTATTTTCCAATCGGTATCCCCTTTGTTTAAAACTCCAGTGGTAACCTTATAACCTCTTTGGCTCAAATAATATAACAGTTTTTCTCCTTCTCCACCGCCACATATTACGTGAAGTCTTTCAAAGGGCCTTCCGTGAAAATCTTCAGTTGCCGGATTCAGGAAGATAATGACGGGCTGCTTTCTGCCCTCAGGATATTCTATCCGGACATTCATGTTGAAAACTTCTTTAATATTTTGCTCAGTTATCACTTCATTTAAGGTGCCCGTTTTAAATATTCTATGTTCTTTTAAGAGAATCACTTTGTTGCAGAACATAGATGCTAAATTAATGTCGTGAAGCACAACCAATATCGTCAAGGATTTTTTTGTGCACAAATTCTTAAGTAGCTCCAAAAGCTCCCATTGATAATTTATATCTAAATGTGAAGTGGGTTCATCTAATAAAAGTAGAGTTGGTTCCTGTGCAAGGGCTCTTGCAATTAGAACCCTTTGCCTTTCCCCGCCGCTTAACTGATTGATGAGCTTGTCGCGCAGGTGCAACACATCCATAGTTTTCATTGCATCTTCGACTACGCATATATCTCGCCTGCGTTCTCGTTCAAAACTTCCCAGATGAGGATTTCTACCCATTGAAACTACCTGTTCTACCCTAAAACTCACATCTAAAGATGTGTCCTGAGGAACCGTCGCTACGCGCTTAGCCAAATCCTTGACGCTTAGCTGAAATATATTTGAACCATCTATATAAACAGTTCCTTGATCTGGTTTAAGCCAGCGATTAATGTTTTTTAACAAGGTGGTCTTGCCGCAACCGTTAGGCCCCAATATGCCTACAAAATCGCCAACTTCTAGCGTAAAGCTGATATCATTTAAAACGTTTTTTCTGTCATATTTAAAACTGATCTTTTCAACTTTTAAAATTTTATCGGGCATTTTATCACCTTTTACCCTAAGGCAATTATTAGTTCCCGAAGTATTTTTGCTGCCAAGAGGGAAGTCCTTTCAGATAAGTCATTGGCTGGAGAAACTTCTACTAAGTCAAAGCCAACAATGTTTAATCCTTCAAAATACCTTGTTATTTCTACTATCTCCTGGGAACTGCACCCACCCGGTTCAGGAGTTCCTGTACCAGGTGCAAAAGCTGGATCTACAACATCAATATCAAGGGTAATGTATATAGGTTTATCCCTAATATCATGTAATACACTTAAAAAAGGAGCTTTTACTTCTATTGGAAACATATGGGTGCGTTTTTCTGCATAGACAAACTCCTCTTTTACTCCTGAACGTATTCCAAATTGATAAATATGTTTATCTTTAACATGTTCAGATATTCTGCGCATGACCGTAGCGTGGGAAAGCTTTTCTCCAAAAAAACTGTCTCTTAAATCAGCGTGGGCGTCAAAATGCAAAACAGTAAGATCAGGGTATTTTTCAGCTACCTGTTTAACAATAGGATAGCTAATGAGGTGTTCCCCTCCCAAAAACAAGGGAATTTTGCCGTCCTTTAAGCACTGCTTTGTGACATCTTTTATAATTTCAAGGCTTTTTTCAACATTGCCAAAAGGTATGTCCAAATCTCCTGCATCAAAAAAACTCTTGTTTTCAAGGGAATCGTCAGCGTACACGCTGTAACTTTCAAGACCGTAGGATACTTCCCTTATTTTCTTAGGGCCGAATCTAGTTCCGGGTCTGAAACTTACTGTAAAGTCCATGGGAACTCCGATAATTACTATTTTGGAGCTATTGTAATTGTCTTTTGCATCCATAAATCGGTCCTGATTGTGTAAGTGTTCAAAAATATTCAAGTCTACACACCTCTATCAGAGATTAAATTACTTACGAAAGGTGGCAAAATAAAATAGCTCTTTTGAAGCTCTCTTCTATAGAATTTGGTGTCAATATGCGGCAAAGAGCTGACTTCTTTTAAAAGAGGATTTATGGTTTTTGAACCCATAGTAAAGGTCCAAAGAGCTCCCGGATAGGTGGGAATAACTGCTGAATACATATTGGTATAAGGAAACACGGAAGACATATCCTTATATATTTTTTTAACTAAATTGTCAAACAAAATAGGTGATTCTGTTTGAGCCACCAAAATTCCATCTTCATTCAATGCTTCAAAGACGTTTTTATAAAACTCTGCAGAAAACAGGCCTACAGCTGGACCTATGGGATCAGTAGAATCTACTATTACCACATCATAGCCTGTATTCTTTTTTACGAATTCAATTCCGTCTTCAAAGTAAATCTTTACTCTTGGATCCGATAAGCCACAACTGATTGTTGGGAAATATTTTTTCGAAGTCTCTATGACTTCCTTATCTATTTCAACTAAGTGGATTTCCTTTACTGGATGTTTCAATAGCTCTCTTACCGTACCCCCATCTCCACCGCCGATAACCAAAACCCTCGATGCATCGCCATGTGTCAGCATGGGCACATGTGAAATCATCTCATGATAAATGTACTCGTCCTTAGTTGTAAGCATTATAGTATCGTCTAGGGTCAAAATCCTGCCAAAGTCTTCGGTCTCGTAAACAGCTATTTTTTGGTACGAGCTTTGCTTTGTATAAAGGACTTCTTTTATTCTGAAAGATAACTTTACATTTTTTGTCTGATATTCTGAAAACCAGAGCTCCAAGCGCTTCACCCCTAATTTTAATATATTTTTCCGGGAAAATTATATCAGATAAAAACTAAATTCTCAATCAGATAATTAAGCGTCATATACCATAGTTAATGGCAGTGGCGACTGTTAAAGTATTCATCTATATCCAATTCCATTATGTATGAATAATCGTCAGAATTCGTATTATAGGCCCCTACTATTTTAATGTCACATTGGTCAGATGAGATATATTTAAAACCGAATCGCTTAAAATAATCTATTTCACGGTCACTGAATATATATATCCTTTTAACAGCTCTGCGGTCAGCATAATTTATAAGTGCCCTGACTAATCCATCTCCTAATCCCTGATTGCGATAGTTATGCGCAATATATACGCATCTTATAATAGCAAGTTCATCGGCAATATCCAAAGATCCGTAACCTACCAGGGTATCTTCAAGTTCCACGACCATAGTATGTTCCGGAAGACAATCGAGGCAAAATTGCCTTACATCTGCATTGTTATTAAGTTTCTGTATTGTAAGTTTGTCATCTGCAATTGCCTTTCTTATTGTAATCAATCGCTTCCCTCTCCTTTAAGTCTCTTTATATAATTCATTTCTTCCTGATTTAAATACCTCCACTGGCCTACTTTTAACCCTTTTAACGATAGTCTTCCTATTTGCGTTCTCTTTAAACTGATAATAGGGTGTCCAATGGCATCACACATTCGCCTGACCTGTCGCTTTCTTCCTTCATGTATCTTTAGTTCAATTACAGTGGATTTGTCGAACTTCTTTATTATTCTCACTTTTGCAGGTGAAGTTAAGCCATCTTCAAGCATGATTCCCTTTTCTAATGCTTTGATATCTTTTTCATCAATAGTGCCTTCAACGCGAGCAATATATGTTTTAACGACTTCAAATCTAGGATGAGTAATCTTATATGTAAGGTCACCATCATTAGTCAATAGCAAGAGACCCTCTGTATCTTTATCCAGGCGGCCAACGGGGACAACTTTTTCCTTTATTCCCTTTAATAAGTCAATTACAGTAGGCCTTTTGAAGGGATCCTTTACACTGGTGAGTATTCCCTTCGGTTTGTATAAGAGTATATATATATAATCATCCTTTATATTGCAAATTTTGCCGTCTACCTCAATTATATCAGATTCCGGATTCACTTTTGTTCCCAATTCTTTAACTGTGATTCCGTTTACTGTTACTCGCCCATCTAATATAAGTGTTTCACTGGCCCTCCGCGAAGCAATCCCCGCTTGAGATAAGAATTTTTGCAATCGTATTTGCAACTATAACTCCCCTTTTATCTCTAATATTAAACATATATAATGCTTTTTCCTGCTTTGATTGCTTTTATTGTGATTACAAAACCAAGTTGAAAAAAACTGATTCAAGATTGAATCAGTTTTTCACTGTTGATTTATTTTCTGTATCAATTTCTGTACAAAAGGTCCTCCCTCGCCCAAAGCAAATGCACTCATGGTACCACATGCCACATTTCTAATGGCAAAACTAATATATTCGGGAGGGATGTTGATTTCTTCAAGTCTTTTCATTATGTTCAGGGCCGCTCTAATTGCTTCTTCACTGGCAATATTGTTTATATTTTTAACTAATATTTCATCGCCAAAACATACAGTACCCAGCAGAGAAAATATCTTAGCTACTCTATTTCGTATGGTAATATCTTCACTGTCGATAACAATTAAAGGTAGTTCACCGGTTGAGGCCATGTGCTGTGCATGCCCGATAATTTTAGCGGCAGCTATCTTGCTTAATTTTTTTAAGGGGTCAAGAGCTATCTTCTCCGTATTAGTAGAAACATTGATTACTACCTGCTGCTGCTGCAATACGGATTTTAGCTCAGATATAGCCTGATGAATTGCATCGGCAGGCAATGCCAAAATAACATAATCTGATAGAGCGAGAAGAGAATAACTATCCGTTGCTATGGCTGATATTTCCTTTGCCAATAGGCCACATTTTCTCAAATCTTTATCGATTAAAATAATGTTATACTGAGAATTTAATTTACGGGCAATAAAGCTGCCCATGCGACCGGCACCTATAATGGCAACTGTTTCCATATTCAGCCCCCTAACTCTGTTTTTCTAAACAAGCTAATAGGGTATTTAACAAAGTGGTAGCACCTTCGTGTTTTATATCGATTACCGGTACTTTTACTGCCTTTCGCATTTTCTCCAATAATTCGTGCTTGTCAATGTAGCCTGGCTCGTACATATCCTTCTCAAAACGATACTTTGGATAGAAAGGATTTACCGTAATTGCCAATAAGGGAAGCTTTCGCAAAGTCTTTACATTGCCGCCGTTTTCTTTTATTCTATTGATTTCATTTAATAGATTTTCCGGTTCCCCACCGGTGAGTAATTTTATGGAGTCTTTGATCACTAAAGTTCTGTTTGCCCATAGTTTGCCCATACCATCGTTGAGCTGTTTTAGGGCACTTTCTGCTATCAATGCAGGAATGAAGATGATTCGCGTATCTTCAATCCTGTCGATGATTTCCTTTACCGTTGAATCATCGATAAGAGAACCATAATTTAACAGTTTTTTTTCTTCATTCAAATTTTCTGGGAAAAGTATTATTTTGTCTGCTTGAACAGAATGAAGAAATTCATCATTTGATATATCAGCCAAATTGAGTAAGTCATATAAAGCCTTTGTTTCCTTTACTAAAATATCAATATTCACGTTGCGGGCAGCACCAGTTGCTATAATAATCCCATCCGTTTCAATCATGGGTGCTATACGATTTAATGCTCCATCAACTAAAACAATTTTGCATCCAAAATCATCAATCATTCTATTTTCTACATATCTCAATTGACTGCCCTTATTTGGTCCTGCCACCACTGCCAAGCCTTCTTTAACAACTCTTACTATGTTTATATTGCCCAGGGGCGTTTTGATATCTGTTGTTTCCAATATTTCATACTTTGCATTTCCGCCGCAGAGACATTTCTGAGCAGTTGCCAAAATGGTGTTCTCTCTTACAAATAAACGAGGTTTTGGTAATCTGGTTATATTGTCAATTTCTTCTCCATCATAGCCGATACTTGTTAAGCCAATGGAAATATTTATCTTGTACAATTCATTTAAAATAGCAGAAGTGGTGGTAGTTTTCCCCGTATTCTTTGCAGTTCCTGCTATGCCTACTATTAAGCTCATCATTAACCCCCTATTAGGCGAAATCAAAACACCGCATGGTGAAATTTTTACGCCTTGGTCAACACCGAATTCCTGCCAGCTCTTCCCGGATATGCTCCATCTTCACGACTTCCAAGTAAACCCTGGTATAAAGCATCTATGAAACTGCCGTTTTTCACCACGGACTCTAATACTTTCTCAATCCCTTCTTCCATTTCCTCGGCCCATTTTTTAGCATTTTCCGTTGGCTCCATGTTAGCGTGACCAAAGAACCTAAATGATGCCTGGGTTGCTCTCAGTGTATCAATTCTGGAAGCTGCGGTTATTGGACCTTTAGAAAAGGCTTCATCAGATGATGCTATTGAAATGCCGTCTACTCCTAATGAAGATGCAAGGGACGCGTGAAGTGCTGTCATCAGTGATGACTGAACTCTATCTTCAGTTTGGGTTAAGAATCCAATCGGTGCGCCACACCATATTGGTGCATTGACAATATTTCTTAGGCAATAAATTTTTGCTGCATTGAAATCCACGTAGTTATCTTCCATTTGACCATTAATCATGACTTCCGGTGAGTAGCAAAATAGTGGCTGGAGTATTGGTTTACCACCGAGTCTCAAGCCGAGTTTTGAAACTATTAGCATGCCTGCAAATGCTTTATATGCTGGAACGCCGGAAAGCTCTTCATTTGTAACTACATCAAAGGGCATGCTAAATTCAGCTGCATACTTTATGGCAGCCACAGCATCTACGGTGAGCCGCTCGGGATCAGTTCCACCACTTAATGATCCGTAAGCAATGTTTATTTTTGTCAAATCTGCCCCAATTTTACCAGCTATTACCACGGTTTCAGGGGTATTCAATCCTCTGTGTGCTCTGACCTGCCAGAGGGTATACGGCGCCAGGGATTCTTTAATACTTTTTAGGTTTTCATAAGTTATTATAGACCCGTCTTCCTCGTGTGTTATGTAACCTTCTAAAAATCCTTCGGTTCTTGCTCCCCAAGATGGATCAAAGTGTATGACGCCATCTGCTCCCCAAGCTTCACAAGATTTTATATGCGCAATGTCCATAAACGGGCAGCCTGTTCCGTATTGTATGAATACTACAGGGTTTTTATCCGTATGCTGGAGCTTCATTGGCCTCATTCGAGAATTAACATCACCAACGTATTTACTCAGTGCACTTACTTCATCACTCGAGAGTGGTCGGGTTTTTTCACGATACTTACCGGCTTCATAAAAGGATTTCACTACATCGTCGCATAATTTAGCATATTCCCTGCGAAATTTATCTTTTTCTGATTCACTGGTGCTCTCTATTATCTGCCGGCGAAGCTCAGCCCTCATAATTGCCGTAGTAGTTTTATCACTTACATAGTCAAGAATTCCATCGACTATAGTATCGAGTAGTTTTTCTATTCTTTTATTGTTGAAATCGTACTTGTAATCTGCTGTAATATCCTTCTTTTCCTGCTTAACCCCGGTTTCTGCAGGTATATATTCTCTATCTTCAACAAAAGCTACAGCTTCCTCCACAGTTGTTCCCGGACCAAAGCCTGCATCAAAACCCAGCTCTGCAGCAAGTTCCGGTCGTATTGCCATTCCACCTATGCCTATTTTTACCCTATCTCTTAAGCCAGCAGCTTCAGCCAGGTCGATAAATTTGCCCAAGATTTCTGCTACACCGTAACCTAAAGTACGGCTGATTAAAACAACATCTGCCTTGTTGTCAATTATAGCTTTAATAATCTCCTCCTGCGTATGGTCTGGAGGCATGAGTATAGTATCATGGCCATTTTGTTCCAGGCCCCGCTTTATCATTTTTAGCCCAATATCGTGAACTGGGTCCAAGGGTGCTAATAAAACTTTCTTTCTGCTCATGACATACTCCTCCCTAATTGCTTTGATCAAAGAGCCAGCTATATCTATCGCCGGGCTTATAGATGTATCCTCTGGCCCGAATTCTCGCGCCAGGACCTTGATGCTGGATGAAGACTATAGTTGTATCTTTAAAGCCTAGTTTTTCCATTAATTCCAATGTAAATTTCTCTGCTTCCTCTTCGTCTTTGCAAACCAAATATGTCTCCAGGTCAACGGCGTCCATTACTTTTTCCAAGATGTCCGACATGCTATCTCCTCCTATACTCAAATAGTCCAGAATATCATACACTTAATCATTATCTGAACTGCTGTCATCTACCCCATTGACTATTTCCCAGTATCTCTTAACATCTCTTTCTAGCTTCTCTATATGATCGATCATTGCTTTTTCTGCCAATTCGGGATTTCTTGAAGCGATAGCTTCAAAAATCTTTTTGTGGTCTAAAAGGACCGTACTTTTGACTTCTTTTCTTATAAACTCAAGCATTGGTGACAGTTGACCGTGCTGTCTGATTAAATCCATTGCTGCATCCAATACTCTATTTCGGGCGGCTTTGGAAATTATCTTGTGAAACTCCACATCATCATCAGCTATGGAAATACCTTCTTTGACATGCATCTGCTGTCTTTTAACAATGTTTTGCATTTCGCTGATTTCTTCATCAGTTATATACATTGCTGCCAACTTTGCCAATTGGCTCTCAATGGCTTTTCTCGCTATTAATAAATCAAGCAATTCTTGTTTGCCGGTTACCTTTATAACATTGAGCAATTCCTTGCCGTAATGATTGATTGTATTCTCACGTTCCAGTTCCCTTAGCTTTTTTTTGCCCGCTGGAGTCAACTTTCTACCCTTAAAACCAATTTTTTCCGTATAACCCTTTATATCTAACTGCCTCAATATTCTACCAACAGTGGCTTCACTAATATTTATACCCTGCATTTGTAAAATGTTGCGTACGTAACCTGAGCCCACAGGAACTTCAGAATTATCTATGGATTTTAAAATTAAAAATAACATCCGCATTTTATCATGTTGCATGTCAAACCCCCATTTTAATACTTACATAATTAACTATACATAAATTTTCTAGTACAGCACCGGTTAAAACTATAAATTTAATATTATGGCATATCATTAAACTTTTAACAAAATGATTGAAAATAAAAGGAGTCAGTGATGACCCCTTTTATTTTCGCATTTGATGCATAATATGTTATACAACTTTCTGATTAAACACGTCAGTCATTCCTGCTTTTTCTACACGTTCCTTTATTGCATTTACATCGGTAGAATACAAACCTAATTCTTTCATTCTCTCAAAGTATACGGAGCCAGAAAAGGTGTATTTCTTAGATATACCTTCTTCAGTCTTCATCTGTTCCTTTACATAAGCAATAGCATCGCCTACTGCAAGTTCTGTTGGAATCTGTACAAGTTCTTTTCCAACTGCCCACCTTACGGCATTGGCTCCAGCAAGAGTACCGGTGCAAATGGCTTCAGTATGGCCTACCAGAGGTCCTGCTTTTTCGCCAGCGCAAAATAGGTTTTCCAACCCTTCCGTCTTTAGATGATTATCTCTAGGTGAAAGAGCAAGATATCTTATGGAGTTGCCCAGGTTTCCTGCATAAGGATCTTCATACCTGGCATTCTCAAATCCGGGGATTTGTCTTAAATCTTCTAAGGGGAAGAAGGGACTCATCAATTTTGCATGTCCAGTATCAAGTAGTATTACATTGTCCACGTACTCTTTCAAAGCGTACTGTTGACAGGCTTTTTTAGTAAGGATATCTGATCCTTCTTTTGAATGCTCCGGCACGGGTATAACTGCCACACCAGTTGAATTTAACTTGTCTACAATTTCCTGTGAAAGTGATTCTTTAAAGAGTTTACAAGAGCCGCTCATAGCTCCATAACTGCCATCTGCTTTCTTAGCCATCATTTCTTTGACGCCCATCTTGGCCGCAATGCTCACTCGGGGTCCATAGCTTGGGCACCTGTATACGCACATTGCGCATCCATTTCCGTACTTGGTACAATTGCTTTGAGGACCAGCAGTTCCGGTACACTCAACAAAAACATCGCCTTCAAATTTTCTGTCATCTTCTGTGATCACAGCTAATATCTTGTTGCCCTCGCCAACTACATCCTTCACACGGCTTTCCGTATATACTTCAACACCTGCATCTATGAGGACTTTTTTGACTGCCGGTTCCACTAAAGCCACATCGTACAATGTTGCATGCTTGTGACCAGGAAACTCAATGTTTTTATGTCTCGCTACACTATCGGTAACTTGGAACAATTCGCCGCCACCCATAGCTATCATTTCTTCTGTAGCAGTAAACCTTCCGTTATTTCTCATGATACCGCCAACAAGGCCTGTTCCCAATAACATGTCAGTTCTTTCTAGCAAGACTACATCTGCACCGGCTTTTTTGGCTGATAAGGCAGCTGCAGTGCCGGCCCAGCCTCCTCCTATAACAACTACTTTGGGCATGCTAATACCTCCTTTGATTTTTCAGGCTGACGTCAAGGCTTTGCCTTGACGTCATACAATTTCTAATTAATCAATATATCCACTGTACTTGGCAATGATCTCCATGAGCTTGACAAGGGCTTTTACTGCATATCTGAACTTACTATCAATGATCTGTCCCTCATCATCCGTAGTACCAAGGCCCGGTGAAATCAGAATGTTTCCGTCATAAGCAACTGTTGGAATGACACCCATCTGTGAGAGGCCTGTTTGCAATAACTGGCTTCCAGCATACATGTCTTCGATGGAGAAGATTGGGAATCCTAATTCGTCGCCTTCCCAGGTCTTTTCGTAGTTAACTTCAACGGCTCTGCTGTTGTAGGATTTGGATATGAGTATGCCTTTCTTAAGTTTAGGATGAATTTGTTCAAATTCTTCTTTAACAATATCGTACATGTCGTCAACGGGTTTCTTTAAGTTTTCAGGATTATCTCTCAATTCTTTCAGCGCTGCAATCATTCCGAGCATTGCTTCTTTACCTGGATCAAATCCAACATAAGCTGCTTTTCCATAGGATGATGTGGTGCCGTAGCGGTCACCGTGCATTCCTAGGGCTCTGCGAATTGGTACCATAAATTCTTCTTTACCTATGATTAAACCTGACGTAGGTGACCCGCTGGCCTTATCCATACTATAAATTATTACGTCTGCACCGCTCTTGGTAATATCATGACCAATGAAAGGAACTCCCCAAGCATTATCCAAAACATAGGGCACGTCAAAGTCTTTGGCAATTTCCGCCAAACGCTTCTGCAGTACAGGTACACCATCCTCGTCTTTTACGCCATAGCCGTATCCCGGTGTGTCGTAGGCAAGGGATGTGATACCAGTGAGCATCGTAGCATGGCGTTCGGCAACTTTCTTTATTTTTTCAGCTGAAGCTTCGGGATCGACATTGGTAAGCTGGAAAGTGGGGTGGAACTTAATACCGTGTACCGAATAATCGGCTCCTACCAATGGTACTATATACATACTTAAGTTATTTTGTCTCTTGCCATAGAAACCTAGTTCGCCGGCGGTTGAACCTCTGTCTGCAAGAACGTCTTTAAATCTGCCGGGGAAGGGTCTTCCGTAACCACCGTGGTGGTGTAGGTGTTTTTCATAGGGAATTATATAACGGGCCTGATAATTGTCACCGCGCCCCTGCATTGGTGGTGAAAATAGAACGTCAAGGGCAACCCATATTCCTGCTTCACAGGTGCTAATTGGTGCAGCATCATATTCATCACCATAAACATCTTTAACTATTGATCTGATTTCGTCTACTAACTTAGATAAAGGAATTACTTCCTGAGCACCTTTCTCGACAGCTTCTCTTATATTTCTGCTCAAGGGAGAAGGACAGCCGGAAATAGCACCGGTCAAACCAAACTTACCTCTTAAATCTTCAGGAATTCCTATCTCATCTGCGGCTTTTTTCGCTTCCGCATAGATATTTGCAATGTTTGCTTGTAAATACTGATACATTTGAAACTTTTTGTTAAACTTTGCCATTGTATTTCCTCCTTGTTATTTTAATTTTACTATTAATTCAACTTCACAAGTGGCGTCCATAGGAAGCTGATTGACACCAACAGCCGAGCGTGCATGGGCACCTGCTTCACCAAATATCTGGCCAAGCAGCTCTGAAGCTCCATTGATAACCTGAGGCTGCTGATTAAAACCATCGGCACTGTTTACAAAGCCAACAACCTTCACTATTTTTTCAACATTATCTAAACTTCCAGCTAAAGACTTTACTATGCTGAGACAGTTTAATGCACATATCTTGGCTGCTTCATACGCGTCTTCTACGGAAACCTCATCACCGACTTTACCTTTATACTTTAATTGTCCATCCACAAAGGGAATTTGACCTGCAGTATAAATATATTTGTCTACTTTTACACCGGGAACATATGCAGCTACCGGTTTTGGTGGTTCAGGTAACGCAAGACCTAATTCTTGAAGTTTTTTCTCGTACGACATACGCACAACACCTCCTTTCAAGTAGTGAAAATAAAAACCATTAACCAATTACTACCTCATCATCAAGGTCAAGATTTCTTTCATTGCCTGAAGTGCGTTCTTCACCGTATATAACGATATTGTAGTGATTTGGCATATGAGTTTCATCAAAGCCTGCAATGTTTCCAATTACTTGTCCGTTTATTTTAACTTCATCGCCTACTGTTATTACTGTGCTTTCCCTTACAACAAAAAAACCTATATAAGCAATTTTGTTTACTACATCCCCTGGCTTCTTAGCTTCATCAGTTAAAATCAGCTCATGAACTTCATCAGCAACTAGACACCTTGATGGTTGTGGGATAAGCTGCAGACCCCGCTCTTCATACTTGCCGTCTAATACAACGACTAAGTTTCCTTTTAAAGCTTTCTTCTTAGCGTAGGGATTGGTTTTAAACATACCGGTTTTATATGGATCAGCCATAAATCAGCCTCCTCATCAATGATGAGCTATTTTATTATATTACTTCGACAAATATAACGAAAATCCTTCTCATAAATTAACTTTTTTAACAAATTTTTTTCTTAGATATTTGTTTCCCATTTCATCCAAAATCTAAATATTCTATTAACTAGGTCATAGTATTTTCTTAATCTGACATCACCGGCAGCGACTAAGTTAACTGATTCGACGAAACTATTATCTATATAAATCTGCAACTGGCCTATGCTTTCCCCCTTAAAAACTGGCGCACTTATTTTTTTAGGTGCAATTAGATAATAGTTTACTTTTTCGCCCTCCTTTATCGGCAACAGGATGTTATCTTCCGCAATTAAACCTACGCTTTTAATAACACCTTTTTCAACAGTTACGCTTGTACAAATCTCATTTTTTCTAACTATAGGTTTCAGATAATAATTTTCAAATCCATAATCTAATAATCTTTGAGAATCCTGAAAGTGGTCAGTTGAACCTAAAACAACGGATATCAAACGAAATCCCTTTTTGTTTGCAGTAGCCACTAAGCATTTGCCCGCATTTCCCGTATAACCGGTCTTTATGCCATCAGCTCCATCAAATTGCCATAATAGCCGGTTGGTGCTGGATATTTGTCTGGCAAAATTTCCATCTTTTATTTCTTTTGTTTTAGTTTGAACAATTTCACGAAATTTATTATACTTCCATGCGTGTTTTGCAATAACTGCTAAGTCTTTAGCAGTGGTAAAATGTTCAGGGTCATCGAGACCATGGGGATTTGTAAAGTGAGTATTTAAAGCTCCTAATTCCAGAGCTTTTTTATTCATCATTTGCACAAATTTTTCCTCAGTCCCCCCAATATATTCTGCAATCGCCACTGCCGCATCATTGCCCGATGGCAATAAAAGTCCATACAGCATGTTTTCTAGAGTCATAGTTTCTCCGGATTTGAGATAAAAGGAAGAACCGCCCATAGAAGCAGCTTTTTGGCTCACTTTTATTCGGGAATTTAAGTCTCCCTTTTCTAAAGCTATTACTGCAGTCATGATTTTTGTGGTGCTGGCCATAGGCATTTTTTCCTGTGCATTTTTTTCCAATAATATTCTACCACTTACAGCATCCATTAAAACAAAAGCTTTCGCACTTAATGGCAATGTTTCATTTTCTGCTTTTGAACAAGCAGAGTAACCTGTTGCAAAATAACAAAAAATAAACAAGACAACTGCCAGTTTTTTAGTCATCATTTGCCCTCCCAATATATTCTTTTATTAATCGGCCAAGTTAATTCTTGTAAAAAATGGAGGTCTTGCCAAAAATACTAATAGTCTTGAATAAATGATATCCCAGAATAGTATTTCACACAATAAAAAAACGGCCGCATTTCATGGACCGTCATAAAATCATTGATGTTTTTTCAGCAGCATATTTATTTGGTCAATAATTTGCGGAGCAATGTCTATCATTCTTTCTACTGTTGTGTTTTGTTTTACCGACAATAGTCTAATTTGCCCCTGACCTACTACCATGAATGCCACCGGTTGAACCGATACTCCGGCACCGCTGCCACCTCCAAAAGGCAGCTTGGGTTTTTCGCTTTTATCATTATCTTTTGAAGCCTTAACATCAAATTCACTGCCACCTGCCGCAAATCCAAAACAAACCCGAGAAACCGGAATGATTACGCTCCCATCCTGAGTCTCCACAGCATCTCCCACTATCGTATTGACATCCACCATCTCTTTGATACTTTCCATAGATGTCTTAATCAAACTTTGAATAGGATGTTCGTCCATCGGCAAGACACTCCTTACTATGTGAATGTTCTCAGCTGTGTTGATGTTTTTTCGTCAGAGACCTTATCTTATATATCATCAAATACCAGGCTACTATAAAACTTGCAATTATAATATAGCCAACTCTAAGACTAAATATGCAGTCGATTTTCATTTGAAAAGATTTGTGTTTAAAAAAATCAGGTGTTACCACGACCTTCACTTTTGCACCTTCAAAATTTAACCACACGGATAGTAAGCCTAAGCTTTGAGAAATTATGGTCCAAACAGTACCTGCCAAAACTCCTGTAAAAGCCGGATTTTCGCTGCCGAAAGCAATGTTTATATTTAGGTAAACGAGATTTACTTTTTTAAGGAGTCTAATAATTAGTATTTTAAAAGTATAAAAGTATGTAACAAAGAATTTCATGCTATCAATTATCTTCCTAAAAATGTCTCTAAGTGGTGAAATGACTATTTTCCCAGATTTAGCTTTTGCGGTACTTTTACTGCCAACTTTATACTCAAAACTAAGAATTGGAACAAAGCTTTTCACAGTTAATTTCATCTCGGGTATCTCTAAAAACACTTTTGACATGTACGAGTCCATTTCAAACTTTATATATTCATCTTGTATTTTTTTAATTAAAACAATACTAAATCTCACCTGTAAAAAAAAGAAAAGGGAAAAAGCTAGGATTAAAAGTAAATATATCACTTTAATCTCCTTAAACCTTTTCCCTTAGTTTGTGGAAAAAACTTGTTATCGATTCATTTTATTCAATGGAAATCTCATCAATGCTCTTTAGACCAAAGTAATCAAGACACTCTTCAGTTGTAACATAAAGTATAGGTCTGCCCGGCACGCTTAAGCGCCCCTTTTCGCAAATTAGATTTTTTTCTAAAAGAGTGCTTATGGCTTTTTCGCAATTCACCCCCCTGATTGATTCAATCTCGGATTTTGTTATGGGTTGTTTAAACATGATAATGGCCAGGGTTTCTAATGCAGCTTTTGAAAGCTGCGATCTAACTTTCGGTTTAAATATTCTTTCAATATATGGAAAGATTTCCGCTTTCGTCGTAAGCCTAATTCGATTTCCCACTATTGAAATCATTATTCCGTGACAAGGCTTGTTATACTCTATTTCTAATTGTTTTACACACTCTAGCACCTGTTTATTTGTAATATTTAGTGCATGTGCAATTTCATCAATGCTTAGGGGATTGCCCGATGTAAACAGTATTCCTTCTATAATACCTGTAATCCTTTCTAATTCCACTTTGCACACTAAACCTCCCTACAGGTTATGACGATTTCTCCGAATTGCTTTTCTTGGACGGCGTTGATCCGTTTCATTTTTACCAGCTCCAATACTGCTAAAAAGGTAGTTATTATTTCGATTTTAGGTGTCCGCTTGTCATATAATCTACTAAAAAATACCTTTGACTTTTGCCTCAGCATTTTGTAAATTTCAATCACTTTACGAAATAGGGGCAATGGATCTTTTGAAACCTTAGCAATTCTTTCCTCAACTTTCTCTTGGCTCATAACACGTTTAAATGCTAATTTAATGTCTTCAAAACTTATATCAGCCAGTTCAATTTCATTTGCCCACATTGAGGATAATTCTTCGGGAGGTTTTTTAAAGAGCAACTCCTGTTCTTGCTCTTTTTTCTTTAGCACCATAGAAATCTCTTTAAACTTTTTATATTCAAGTAGTTTGTACATCAGTTCACTTCTCGGATCGGCAGTATCATCTTCTGCCGCTGCCAATTCACTGACCACTTCATGTTTTGGCTTGGGTAATAACATCTTGGATTTGATACTCAGCAGAGTTGCTGCCATTACTAAGAATTCACTGGCAGTATCTAATCGGCTTTCCTTAATTTCTTGAATATATTTCAAGTATTGCTCGGTAAGTTCTGCAATAGGTATGTCATAAATATCAATCTGGTTTTTCTCAATTAGATGAAATAAAAGGTCAAAAGGCCCTTCAAAAGCATCTATCTTTACATTTAAAGCCACGGCTCTTCACCTTTAATTATATTTTCATTGCCTCTCTAGCCTCTTCCAAAGTTCTCTCTGCAACTATGCGAGCGCGTTTTGCACCGATGTCAAGTATATTATCGATGATAGAAGGATTTTGTTCCAATTCATGGCGTTTTTGGTGAATTGGTTCCATCTTGTCAATTATTATTGATGCCAGCTTTTTCTTGCATTCTACGCAGCCAATTAGTCCTTTTTCGCATATCTCCTTGAGTTCTGCTACGTTGTCTTTTTGGTCAAAAACCTTATAAAAAGCAAAGACATTGCAGATTTCCGGATGGCCGGGGTCATTTTTTCTAATCTTTGCTGGGTCGGTAATCATCATTCTTACTTTTTCCATTATCGTTTTGGGGCTGGCAGAGATTTCAATATGGTTGTCATAGCTTTTGCTCATTTTCCTGCCATCTATTCCCGGTAAAACCATGAATTCTGTATAAAGGGCTTCGGGTTCCGGAAAAACTGGTTTATAAAGATAGTTAAATCTCCTAGCAATTTCTCTGGTAAGCTCAATGTGCGGTTGCTGGTCTTTGCCCACCGGCACCCTATCTGCTTTATATATCAGTATATCCGTTGCCATTAGAACCGGATAACCCAGAAAACCGTATGTGTTGATTTCTTTGTTTTCTAATTGTTTTAACTGCTCTTTGTAAGTTGGACACCTCTCCAACCAAGACAGGGGTGTTATCATTGAAAATAAAAGATGTAATTCAGCATGCTGTTTTACATTGGATTGTACGAAAATATTGCATTTTTCGGGGTCAAGGCCAACACTCACCCAATCGATTACCATCTGCCGAATATTCTCTTTAATTTCTTCAGTGCTGCTATATTCAGTAGTAAGCGCATGCCAATCCACTACTACGAAATAACAATCGTAATCGTCTTGCAATTTGACCCAATTTGTCAATGCTCCCATCATATTTCCCATATGCAGGCGACCCGTAGGTCTCATTCCGCTCATGATTACATGTTTTTTCACAGCGATTCCTCCCATAATTAAAATCTTAATAAAGCCAAATTAGATAAAACATCAAGGCCTCTATGGATAAATATTATTAAAGGATTTAAGATTTTGCCCAATAAACCGAAGTAAACTAGCAATATTAGTACAAAAGGTCCATAAGCCTCAAGTTTTGAAAACTCATATGCCTGTCTTGCAGGTAATAGGCCGGCTAGAATCTTTGATCCATCTAATGGCGGGATTGGTATCAGATTAAAAACAGCTAAGGTCAAGTTGTAAAGAAACAGTATATAAATAAAACTATCCAATACGCCTATGCGAAGAATGTCAAGCTTCAAAATGATCATCGCAATAAACGCCAGTATCAAATTGGCCATGGGCCCGGCCAAGGAAACCAATATTGTACCTTTTTTTGGCTCTTTATAGTAACTCGGGTTTATCTCAACGGGTTTAGCCCAACCGAACCTAAATAGCCATAACATTATTAATCCAATCGGGTCTAGATGAACGAGTGGATTTAGGGAAAGTCTACCCCTCCACTTAGGTGTCGGGTCACCCAAGGAGTAAGATACTCTGGCGTGGGCATATTCATGAAAGCTAATGGCTATCAATAGAGCCGGTATTCTCAACAGCATTTCAGGACCTATATAATGTGTCATGTAACATGACCATCCTTTCCATCATTTAGTATTATTAAGGTCTACTTATTGCATTATACCATTTAAATCAAAATGAAAAAAGTGCGCAAAAGCACACTTTTTTCAGGACAACTAAAGATATTTTACATGCTTGCAGTATAGACTTTCTTTGCAGGGGGCAAATATACCTCATTGCTTAGTAGGTCCTCGTATGTCTGTCGACGAACAACAAGCCGGGCTGTATTGTTTTTAACAAATACCACAGCCGGTTTGGGCAGCATATTGTAATTGCTGGCCATCGAATAATGATATGCTCCCGTGCAGAAAACTGCCAATATATCTCCCGGGTCAATTTTTGGCAGGTCGATATCCCAAATCAACATATCCCCTGACTCGCAACATTTTCCAGCAATAGACACTCTTTCTTCCTTGGGACTTGCCGCTTTATTCGCAATTAATGCAGTATATTTGGCACCATATAGTGCCGGCCTAATATTGTCGCTCATTCCTCCATCAACACTGACATATTTTCTTATACCTGGTATATTTTTTATTGCACCCACTGTATATAGGGTTGTCCCAGCTTCGCCAATTATTGCTCTTCCAGGCTCAATTGAGATCTTCGGAAGGGGAACATCATAATTCTGGCAACATTTCTTAACTGATGTAACCAATGCATGAATATACTCTTTTACCGGGAGTGGCCTGTCTGTTTCAAGATATTTAATTCCAAAACCACCACCAAAATCAATTTCTCTGGTGTTGAATCCATATTTATCATTTACCGTCTTTGCAAATTTAACCATTATTTGAGCAGCATCTTTAAATGGCTCCTCTTCAAATATTTGAGAACCTATGTGGCAGTGGAAACCCATTAGCTTTAAACCTTTAATACTTAAAGCACTTTCCACAGCCAACAGCGCTTGTCCGTTTTCCATTCCAAACCCAAATTTTGAATCTAGCTGCCCCGTCTTTATATAATCATGCGTATGAGCTTCAATGCCCGGGGTGAGACGTAAAAGTACTTTTATGTTCTTAGCAGGGTATTTTTTGCTTAAATCACTTATCAATTCAAGTTCATAAAAATTGTCAACTACAATTCGCCCGACACCGTATTCTATAGCCATTTTTAATTCATCGTAGGATTTATTATTACCATGAAAATATATTCTCTTTGCAGGAAACTGAGCTTTTATGGCAGTGTATAGCTCTCCACCTGAAACCACATCGAGGCAAAGGCCTTCCTCTTCGATAATTCGGCACATTTCTATAGTTAAAAAGGCTTTTCCAGCATAAATAACGTCAGTGTTTTCATGTAAACTGCGTATACTGTTCAAATATGTGCGACAGTTTTCCCGAATGAGATTTTCATCCATGACATATAAAGGTGTGCCGAATTCTTTTGCCAGCTCTACTGCATCGCATCCACCTATTTCTAAATGGTTAAGTTTGTTAACTCTGCACGTTCCTAAAAGCATATTGCTTCTCCTCCCATTAAAAACAAAAACAACCGGGATATTTGCCGGTTGTACTTCTTCAAAGGGCAAATACCTCACTCATCTGAAGTAGCGCTCCACCGGTGATATTACCGGTGACAGTCTTATACCTATTCGGTATAAGCCCAGCATGGTTTTTGGGGAAAAACCATACTTCGGCGATGACCCCTTTCAATCTGCTTAATAGGCTTCCCCTGCCTCCACAAATCTACTGATGGTCGATCGCGCCTCTACCCCAACTCTTATCGAGATGAGGTAATGCTATTGACTTTTTCAATACAATAACACATAGATTTGCTATTGTCAAGGTCATTCTGAAGGGATTTGGAAATTATATTCTGAAAAAAAGTCAGTAATGTTGCAACATAGAATTGAATGATGGCTATACAGCCAGAGTTGAAGACCATTTACCGCACCTGTCACCCCATCTTGCCATAAGTCTCCCATCTGAAAATAGCTGTATTATTTCGCAAGCGTTAGGGCAGCCGCTGCACTCAAAGCTTTGCACTTTGTAATTTTGGAAGGCAACATCCATACCAAAAAAATTGGTACTTTTCTGCCGTGAAATTACATGGTTAAAAGCGAGAATTGCTGCTCCTATAGCTCCCATAACGTCATGATTCTTAGGAACAAGTATTTCAGCTTGCAACTGTTCTTCAAAAGCCTTCCTGATCCCAGCGTTTGCCGCAACACCTCCCTGAAATAGAATTAAAGGGCGGATGTCCTTACCTTTAGCCACATTTGACAGGAAATTTCTAACAAGGGCTTCACATAATCCTCTCAATATATCTTCCGTTGCATGGCCCATTTGTTGTTTATGTATCATATCAGATTCTGCAAAAACTGCACAGCGTCCCGCTATTCTAGTGGGATTTTTGGATTTTAAAGCGATATCACCAAACTTCTCAATTGGTATACCCAATCTCTGGGCCTGCCTGTCCAAAAATGAGCCGGTCCCTGCAGCACATACAGTGTTCATCGCAAAATCCACAACTGTTTTATTTCTAATTACTATAATCTTGGAATCTTGTCCCCCAATTTCTAAAATGGTCTGGGCTTCAGGAAAAAATTCTAGTGCTGCAGCTGCATGAGCCGTTATCTCGTTTTTTGCAATATCAGCCCCAACCAAGATAGAAGCTAATTGCCTGCCGCTGCCTGTAGTTCCCACTGCAAAAATATCTAAATTTTTAATTTCATGTTGCAGGATCTCTAATCCTTTCTTAACGGCTTGTATTGGATTACCTGCAGTGCTCAAGTAGAGCTTTTTGACAAGCCCCTTTTTTTCATTAAGTAGGACCAAGTTTGTACTTACAGAACCTACATCAATTCCCAGACAATACTGCATTATTTTTCACCTCCCTGTTGTGGCATAGCATATCAACAAAAGCTTCTAAGCGAGTCCTGAAACCGGTCTCGGCAGAGTGTTCGTCTAAGACAATCGTCATCACAGGTATATGATGTTCCTGATTTATGCGGGGTATGGCACTTTTTGCCACGATTTCTGGCATGCATGTAAATGGCAATAAGTGAATAACACCGTCAAAGCCCATTTTAGAAAAGTTTATTATTTGTGCTACTGACTCCTGACCGTGGCCACCTACAAAGCAATTTATATAAGGCTCTGCCAATTTAAGCATAATATTGTGGTCTTGGGACCTTATAAAGGACGGTAAAAGGTTTTCCCGAACCCAATCTGTGATGTATATATTTCTGTACACCTCTACTCCTAATTCTCCCAACTGTTTTTCAATATTTAAATTTACAAAGGGCTCAAGAACCGTGTAGATTTCCCCTACTATTCCCACTTTTACCGGAGTTAGGTTTTTAATAACACTTATATTTGAGAAAACATCATGTATTTGAGTTTCAAGCAGTGCTAGCTCTTTTTCACATTTTGCATTTAGTATTTCCTTGACAAGAGAATTATAAACTTTTTCAGTTTGCCCCTTGCATCTTTCTCTAGGCCTATATTTAAACAATTGCTTTTCTATTTCGTCAAGCAGCAGGGCTTTTTTCCACCCAATTCGTATGGCTTTGATAAGATCCTTTACACCGTTATTGTTTCTATTGGTGATCAATCTAATTTTATTAAGCAAATCAATAAAATTGCCCTGGGGAGGTTCTAAAATAATCATTTCAAAATTAAAACCTAGGTCTTTTAAAATTTCCTTTTGCACCTCTCCGTAGTATCCAAATCTACATGGGCCAACACCGCCTGCCATCACAATTGTGTCTGCTCCTTTTTCAAGGGCTTCAATAAAATTGCCAATATTTATCTTCAAGGGCAGGCACGCAAACTCCGGAGAGTAGGCAACGCCTAATTCAAGGGTTTTTTTGCTGCAAGGAGGAGGAAGTATAACCTCACATCCCAAGCTTTCAAATATGGTTTTTAGCGGTATATATATATTACCCATGTGCGGAAAGGTTATCTTCAAGGTATTTCCTTCCTTCCAAAACGTCTAAAAATGCCTCAATTCTTGTGTTGAAACCGGATTCCCCAGCATGTTCATCTAAATTTAAATACAAAATAGGAACCTTGTATTGTTTTTTTGTCTTTTTTTCTAATATTTCTCCTACCAGGGAATCCGGTCCACAGCCAAACGATGCCACGTGGATAACACCGTCTACTTTACTGTTTTCCAAATAATAAAAAGCTGTCCCAAGTGTCTTTTCCCCTAATGTCCAAAACATATCCTTTGATAGCTGTTTACTACCTATCGTTATATATTTTTTTTCAACCATCTCGGTCGTTATAAGATCTATTTTATTTTTGCGTAATTTCCTAATGAGACCCATACTTATATAATCGTCATATATATTGTAATTATGCCCCAACAAAAGTACTTTTATATTGTTTGTGTGTTTTTTTAATAGTTGACTTTCTAGAATGAAATTTTGTTTTTTGTCAAAAAGCTCTTGAGGAGTTGCCAACTTTTTAATCAATAAGTCTTCAAATTTCATCTGAGCTTTTATTGCTTTGTAATAGGCTAATAATATTCGACTTCGGTTTATTTTTAAAATTTTACCTAAATTTAAAACATGATTTAACATATTGTATTTACCTTTATAAAGATTCAACTCCGTATCTAAAACCCGAGAAATGTCCGGTATGCTGTTTCTTATCATGTCGGGAAGGCCCAAAAACTTGGGACAAATATATTTCCTAGGCTCTATGCTAATAACTCTTGGCACAAAAATCATGTCAACTTTATCCTTCAAGACAGCAATGTGGCCATGATATACTTTAATCGGCAAGCAGGCATCATCCACACAAAGCTTTGTACCTTGCTCAAGAATCTCTTTATTTGTAGGTGGAGATAGAACCACCTCAAATCTCAAAACCTCAAAAAGAGTTTTCCAAAATGGAAAATATTGATAATAAAACAAGGCTCTCGGAATACCTATGCGCAAATTATTTCCCCCTGAACGCTTTAGCTTTGTCTGTTAATCAGCAAAAATATAATCAAAATGCGGCATAAGGCCGTTTTTATCATTAGAACAGGCAAAGGTCTTTTATACGTCGATATGGGATTTATCAAGTCGATCCACGGGATTTTATCTTTCTTGTGAAGGCCTAGACCCAATAACAAAAAAAACAAGGGGCCTAGCAACATAATTAGAATGTTGTCAGGGAAAATAGTTATTGTGGTAAAAATTCCCCCGGCAATAACTTCTGTAATTCGTGACTCAAGAACCATAGAAATTAAAAGGGTAAAAGTCGACTCAAAGAAACTTAATAGCAATACCACAAACCAATATCTGATGCTCACGATTATTACAGTTAGAAGAACACCTATTAAATCAACAAACATCCTTATCTCCCTATTTAGACTTGGGGTTGAAAAGTAATGCCATCAAAAATCCAAAAACTATTGCCGCTGTAATTCCTCCTGCAGCAGACTTCAGGGCTCCGGTAAATACTCCAAGGAGTCCATATTGATCTACTTCTTGAATAACTCCAGTTACGAGATTGTGACCGAACCCTGTAATCGGTATTGTTGCCCCGGCCTTCCCGACATCAACTAAATGTTGGTACAGGCCTAAACCGCTGAGGATGGCGCCCAATGTTACAAAGATGACAAGTATATGTGCCGGGAAAAGCTTTGTCGTATCCATCAGTATTTGACCTATTAAACATATAAATCCTCCAACAATAAATGCCATTACAAAATCCATTGATATCTCCCGTACTCACAGATTTTCTAAAGCAATTGCATGGGCAATACAGGGTATGGTCTCTCCCTGCTGACTGCTGGTGGTGCTGAGCAAGGCACCGGTAGCGACTAACAGCACCCTGTTGTATTTTCCTCTTATCATTTCTTTATATACATAACCGCACGTGACTACAGCGGCACAGGCACAGCCGCTTGCTCCCGCATGGACATCCTGCTCTGGGTAAAATATCAAAACTCCACAATCGGTGTACTTATTTGATATGTCGTAGCCCTTTTGCCTTAAAAGTTCTTCTGCTATGTCCTTGCCTATGCTTCCTAAGTCACCTGTCAAAATTAAATCATAATCGTCAGGTGTCTTACCTGTATCTTCAAAATGCCTCACTATAGTATCGACAGCCGCAGGTGCCATTGCAGTGCCCATATCATTCGGATCAGCCTCGCCCATATCTATTACTTTACCGACAGTTGCCCGAGTGATCCTGGGATTATGTGCTTTTGCTGATAAAACCATTGCTCCTGCTCCTGTGACCGTCCACTGAGATGTTGGCTTTCTTTGATTCCCCAACTCTAAGGGAAATCTAAATTGTCGTTCCGCAGTGCAAAAATGACTGGATACTGCTGCCACAACATTTTCGCCGAAATCTCCGTCTATGATCATAGCGCCTATTATTGCTCCCTGAGCAATTGTGGAACAAGCGCCGTAAATGCCCAAAAAGGGCAAGCCCAGTTCACGAGCAGCAAAGCCTGCTGAAATGATCTGGTTTAATAAATCTCCTGCTATGAAATAATCTATTTTAGCTGTAGGCACTTTGCTGTTTTTAATAGCCATTTCAACTGACTCTTTTAAGATTTTTGTCTCTGCTTTTTCCCAACTCCTTTCTTGATAGATACTGTCTTTTAAAATCAAATCGTAATAATCTTTGAAGCGGCCCTGACCTTCTTTGGGCCCGACTATAGTTGCAGTTCCTATGATAGAAGGAGCTTTTTCAAATTGTACTGTTTGTCTGCCAAGCTTTTTCATGCTTCGAATCTTCCTTTTAGATGCTAAAGTGCATACACTATAACATGTGTAATAAATAGTATATTAAACCTATTATGGTTGCGGATGTAATACCGTACACGAGTACAGGCCCCGCTACAACAAACATTTTTGCTGCAACACCGAATACATAGCCTTCTCTCTTAAATTCCATGGCAGGAGAAACAATGGAGTTAGCAAAGCCGGTAATTGGAACTATGGAACCTGCACCGGCATATTTGCCTAATTTATCATAAACTCCAGTCCCCGTTAAAAAAGCTCCAAAAAAAATCATTATGATTGAGGTTGGTCCTGCAGCCTGACTAGGCGTAAGCCCTTTGGCAATGAAAAAACTCAAAAAAACTTGACCAATTACACAGATTGTTCCTCCCACGACAAATGCCATGGTCATGTTTTTTAACAGGGGCGGCTTTGGCCTTTTGCTTTTTGAAAACTTCTTATAATCTTGTTGCTCCTTTGTAAGAACTGGCATTGAATCACCCTGCTACATTAAATTAGTTTAAAACGAGCACCGTCTGTGCCCGTTTTGCTAGCTTGTGCCATCAACCTTGAAGGCTATCTTTACATTTGCCTTGTATTCTACGATATTTCCATCCTTGACATTGGCTGTATTGTTTAAAACCTCAACGCCGGTTATGTTTCTTATTGTCTTGCTGGCGTCCTTTACTGCATTTTGTACTGCTTCTTGCCAACCACTTTTCGATTCTCCCACTAATTCTATAACCTTTACCGTCATATGATGTCCCCCTACTCCATACTTATTGTTCTATAAATTATTCTATCCAATAACAGAACATTTATTCTGTTGTAGAAGCACTAGCTTTGCGCTTTTTGGTATTCTGTTATTCATAGTGTTCTTGTAGAAAAAAGCTCCTACAGCGACCATAAAAAGCAATGCAATTATTACAATCAGTTTTCTCTTGATATTAATCACCAGGATTACCTCCCAATGAATATTATTGTTATATTAGCAATCTTTTATACCTGTACAAATAAAAAAAGCCTAATCTAGGCTTGAGACAATAAGTCCTTCACTTTGACAAGTATCTTTCTTTCCAATCTTGATACCTGCACCTGAGTCATGTTTAAAATTTTAGCGACCTCTACTTGTGTCATGTCTTTAAAATATCTAAGGATTATAATTCTACGCTCGTTTTTATTAAGTTTTGACAGAGCTTCTTTCAACGCTATTCTGTCAAACAAAATGTTTTGCCCCTGTTCCTTTTCATCAATTTGGTCGATTAAATAAATAGGGGAACCATCATCTTGATACATCACTTCATTTAAAGAAAGTAGCGATTGAGATGCTTCCATGGCCATTATAAGTTCTTCCACAGGAACACCCATTTCAGCGGAAAGCTCTTTTATCGTAGGTTCCCTTTCCAACGTATTCGTAAGCTCTTCCTTCGTTTTTTGAATTTTATAAGCAAGCTCTTTCAAAGAACGAGCTACTCGTACGGGGGCATCATCGCGTATGTACCTTCGAATTTCACCCATTATCATAGGGACAGCATAAGTCGAAAATTTGACATCATATGAGAAATCAAATTTTTCAATTGCCTTGAGCAAGCCGATACTGCCAACTTGAAATAAATCCTCCAGCTCATAGCCTCTGTTATTGAATTTCTTTACTATGCTCCAAACCAAACCCAGGTTAAGGGACACCAGCTTATCTTTTGCCTCTTTGTCACCCCTTTTTGCCTTTTTTAAAAGCTCAATTGTATTTTCAAAGCCCATGAGTTTTACCTCGCCGTGTCCATGCCTTTATTAATGTTTTTGACCATCGTAACAATCGTTCCCTCACCCGGAGCAGACTCAACCCTTAATTCATCCATAAAGTCTTCCATTATTGTAAAACCCATTCCGGACCTTTCTTGTTCTGGCTTTGAGGTCCACAGTGGTTGACGCGCCTTTTCTATATCTTCAATGCCTTTTCCCCAATCCTGAACTGTTATGACGATTCTATCTTCGTACAATTTTGAACTAATTCTTATAATGCCGCTTGTATCTTCATAGCCATGAATTATAGAATTTGTTACAGCTTCAGAAACCGCTGTTTTTATATCCGCCAGTTCATCTAAAGTTAGATCAAGCTGTGATGCGAAGGCTGCTACCACAACCCTAGCAAAGGACTCATTTTCGGACTTGCTTACAAAATCCAGTTGCATCTCATTTAAAGCTGTCACAATATCACCCCTTATAATTTGTCTATAGCCTCTCTTTCATTGTTAAAACAACTGACAAGAGTAAAAAGACCGGACATTTGAAAAATCCTTTTTATTTTTGGAGTAATGTTTACAACTCCAATTCTCCCTCCAATTTTTTGAAGTTTTCTATAACGACCAATAATCATACCTACGCCGGAGCTGTCCATAAAAGTAACATCTTTAAAATTAAACAGGATTTTTATTAGCTTATGCTTTTCTATGTAATTATCTACATCTTCTTTAATCACAAGTGTTGCGTGATGATCTATTTCTCCTTTTAAATTAACTTTTATTATATCTCGATTTAAAATCTCAATATTTACATCCATGTTCCACCCCCCTTGTCTATTAAAATAATTCGATGAACAGGAGTAATATCCTGCTAATTAGTTCCATATTTTACATATTCTTCTTAACCTAAAAAAGACTTCCCAGCTAAGGAAGTCTTTTATGCCACCATGACGCCCTTTATATTGAAACTCATTAAAAACTCAGCCATTTACCAAATACTCTTTTTAATAGCTCTAAAAAACCTGCTTTCATTACATCTTCAGATATAACCAAATCTATTTGTTTTACGGCCTTGCCGTTTTGTTCAACCGTAAGGGTCCCCACTGCCTGATTTTTGTTTAAAGGTGCAAACAATTTTTCCGGAACATCAATTTTGGTGCTGATATGTTCTTCCCTGCCCTTTTCAATCAAAATACTGACATCTTCAGTCACTATGACATTTACTTCATTTATATGGCCTTTTTCAACCGGTATTGTTTTTTGTACCATGCCTTTTTCTACTACTTTGATCGAATCATAATGGCCGAATCCGTAATCAAGAAGCTTTACTGTATCCTCAAATCGCTGATTACTGCTTTGTGCATTTAAAACTACTGATATCAATCTAAAGTCTCCTCTTTTGGCGGTGCCGGCAAAACAATGGCCGGCTTTACTATGATAACCGGTTTTTAAGCCATCAACACCTTCGTATTTGCCCAATAGCTTATTAGTGTTTGCCAACATCGTGGCATCCCTCTTTTTATCAGTGTGTTCGAGATAATCCATCCAAATTGTTGACCATTTGAAAAACATGGGATATTTCACTAACTCTCTGGACATCAGTGCGATGTCGTATGCCGTGGTGTAGTGCTCTGGATCCGACAATCCGTGGGGATTTGTAAAGTTACTGTTTGTCATCCCCAATTCTTTTGCCTTGTCATTCATAAGCTTGACAAACCCTTCAACACTGCCGCCTATATACTCTGCTACTGCCGTTGATGCATCATTTGCTGAAGCTACTACAATACACTTCAGGAGGTTTTCAAGGCTTTGTTCCTCCCCCGGACCTAGAAACACCTGGCTGCCTCCAGTTTTCCATGCCCTTTCGCTTACTCTCACGATATCAGAAAGATTGACCTTTCCCGATTCAATAGCTTCAAAAGCTATGATAAGTGTCATGATCTTTGTAATACTGGCTGGTTCCATTTTTTCATGGGGATTTTTTTCAAAGAGAATCGTTCCTGTACCTGCATCCATCAAAGTAGCAGAAGATGAACTTATATCTACCAGCGTTTGGGCTACAGCTGGTTTGATTATAAAAATCATAAGAAGAGAAATCAGTAATATTGTAACCAGCTTTTTTTTATAACCGGTCATTGATTATTCCTCCCTTCTTATGATAGTTTTCCATATGCAATGAATGTTATGCACTGCTAGGCTCTAGGATGGGTATTATCATATATTTCCTTTATTTTGCTCCGGGTCAGATGGGTATATATCTGCGTAGTTGATATGTCTGCGTGGCCTAACATTTCCTGTACTGCCCTTAAATCTGCCCCATGTTCCAGAAGATGGGTTGCAAAAGAATGTCTGAGAGTATGGGGTGTTATTTTTTTAGAAATACCGGCTTTTTTAGAATATTTCCGTATGATCTTCCAAACACCCTGGCGACTTATAGCTGCCCCCTGTCTATTGACAAATAAGATTTTAGACTCTTTGCCACTTAGCAACTCTTTTCTTGCCCCCGAAATGTATAGTTTCAAACAATCAAGTGTAATATCTGCCACTGGAATTATTCGTTCTTTTGAGCCTTTACCCGTACATCGAAGAAATCCCGCTTCTAAATTTACATCATCAATATGTAAAGAAGTTAATTCAGACACCCTGATACCGGTAGCATACATTAGCTCCAGTATGCTCCTATCTCTTATTCCCAATGGATTTGTCATATTTGGCTGCGATAACAACTTTTCCACTTCTTGAACTGTCAATACTTTGGGTAATCTATGCTTCAGTTTGGGAGTATCAATGTTTTCGGTTGGATCTTCTTCGATTATACTCTCTTTAAATAAGAACTGAAAAAAAGACTTAATGGCCGCACAGGCTCTTGAAATACTGCTGCTGGCCTTCCCGCTTTTCTGCATCTGAAGCAGATATGATATGATCGTAGTCGTACTCACAGAATTTATATTAATCGCTTTTTTTGCCCTCAAAAAGGCAATAAAACTTATCAGGTCGCGTTTATAAGCATCGATCGTATTTTTAGCAAGACCCCTTTCCACTGACAAATACTCAAGATAATTGTTTAAAAGGTCATCCACAAGGATTCCCCCCCTTAATAATCTCAAAGCCATAATATGCCTTCAAAGACTGAAATAATTTGAGAAAAGCTTAATAAATACAGGCGAAATGTATCCTTCTATTAATCCCGATATCACAAGAAAGAAACTGAAAATTAGATTCAACAACATATATCCGCTTATAACTTGGCGGTAGTCTTCCTGATATCTTTTAGTTCTATTTTTTATAACGGTACTAGCGAAGGTTAAGCCGGTTACTCCTATTGAAATCATACATGGTAAAATGATGAGATTTTGCGGAAAGATGGACAATATTGATAAAATTAAACCCTTTGCTCCCAATTCTTCGATTAAAAAAGCTACGGTAAATCCCAATATAAATCCCCTAAACAAAATAACAGCTAAGATAAATGGTATACCTATGACTGAAAGCCCTAACAATATCAATAAAACAGCTGTTTTTAAGTTATTTGACATTGATAAAAAAAAGATGGATGAATAATCAACGGAAACATCATTTACATTTGCTAAAAAACCACTTATATACCTTTGCAAATTTACAGACTGTATATCGGATAAAAAGTTTACCGTAATGCTCCCAGCAATGATACCACTAATCAAAATAAGACTTAAGAAAATATATTTAATTATATTTCTCTTGAAATAATCTTTCAGTATTCTGGAAAAGTAATTCATTAACGCAGTCCACCTTCCGTACATATTCCATAGAAAATATTATGCCGGAGGGGACTGGATTATACATTTCAATCTAAAACCCTTCCGTAAATACCTCCTCCTCCTACCTCTATGTTCAGCTTTCCTTCTCTTGCAAGTACGATATTTTCAGCTACTCGTTCCCCGACAACTTCGGTAAGTTCGGTTTTTTCAACATTGTGGATAACATTCATCTCGGTTCCAAAATGTAAAATTAATTTTTCAATTGTTTTTTTGCCTATACCGGGAATAAATTCCAGCGGCACCTGATACTGATATAATGGCCTACCCGATGGATGAATAGGTGTTTTATGGTCAGCGATGAGAGCAATCCTGTCAAATACTCCTAGTGTTACATCTTCGTTGTTACAAAAGGGACATTTTGTGATAGGTGATATATCCTTGGCAACATAGTTACATGCTGGACAAAAGGTCCTGTGGTATTTACCAAGTTTAGGGTCAAGGCCATAATTTGCCGCAATATAATTTCCATTATGCCCCTTAAGTGCTAAAACTAGATGCTCAAAGTCGGGAAATTGCAAATGCAGTTTATTGTATTCGCGTGCAATTTTTTCTAGGGAATGGGCATCTGAATTAGTTAAAAATGTTTTTTCTCTAAGTTCACTTATTGTATCGGCAAAATCCGTATCAGCGCTGAGCCCCAATTCAACTGAAATAATCTTATCCAAATCATCTTCGAAAGCATCTGCAAGTCTATCATAACAGCTTCCGTAAAAGCTTTTAAAAGGAGTAAAAACATGTGCCGGAATCAGCACTCCATCTAGATTTCGAACGATTTTAAATAAATCTTTGGCGCTAAGCCGGGCTTTTTGTGAACTCAAATTTATGTTAGTTATATATTCTGAAATGACTGAAGAAAAATCCTTAATTTGTTCAAGAAAAGGAAAGAAGGCTATGCTGTGAGCAACTCCCCTTAGCTCTTCAGTCTCTATCTCTGCTCCAAAAATTACGGTAAGCTTATCTTTATATCTTGCACCTCCACCGGATAATGGTACTAGCTTCTCTTCATTAAACTGTTCTCGTAGTTCTTCAAGAACAAAGGGTGAAGCACAATCAATTATTCCAACAATATCTAAACCTTTCTTGTTAATGCAATAGTCATAAATATTATCAAGAGTTAACCTTCTTGAAGCGGTAATCTTAATAGGCTGATTTTTTGCTTGGCC
The DNA here is from genome assembly GCA_001512695.1 of Tepidanaerobacter sp. DTU063. GTDB lineage: Bacteria > Bacillota > Thermosediminibacteria > Thermosediminibacterales > Tepidanaerobacteraceae > DTU063. The sequence goes on from LFSJ01000064.1 coordinate 53,286, forward strand.
TATGTGCACGTGTAAATCAGCAAAATATTCCATTATAAATCACCCTTAATTTGATCATATGCCAATAGCAATCCTGTTATTGTTTTACTATCGACAATTTCACCGGTTCGGATTTTGTTTATAGCTTCCTCAAAAGGCACTTTTTCAGCCTGTAAGTATTCATCAAAATCGGCATCTCTACTCTTTTTGATGAGATTCTTAGCAATGAACAGGTGCAGTATCTCATTGGAAAAACCAGGAGAGGTATAAAAACTTGTTAAGTACGTTAATTCATTGGGAAAATAACCCGTTTCCTCCATTAATTCACGTTCTACACATACCTCCCTCGATTCACCTTCCTCAAGTTTGCCTGCAGGTATTTCCAGCAACTCCCTTTCTATGGCTTTTCGGTACTGTCTTACCATCAGTACTTCATCATTCTCGGTAATGGCAACTACAGCAACGGCCCCCGGATGCTCCACAATTTCTCTTGTGGATTTCCTCCCGTTTGGCAATAACACTTCATCCACACGTAGCTTTAATAAATTCCCAGAAAACATCTGCTTAGAACTTAGGGTCGTTTCGTAAAATTCCATTATATGTTTCCACTCCCAAATAACATATTTTTTGCCCATATACATATAATATTTTAAGACAAGTTTAAGGAGAGGTAAAGGTGGAATATATCATTCACAAAGATGGGCTTTATATCGTCGGTAAGCCTTCGGAAATAAACCATTTTTTAAACAATAAAACGAAAATTTATAGAACATTAAAAGAGTTTCTTGACTTTGAAAATGAATATGAAAGGACATGGGCAAATAAAACTTTTATTCTTTAAAAAAATCAAGTCGCAAAGTGCTCTATATAACTTTGCGACATGATATACATATCACTATTAATTAAATTTAGTCTTATCTGAATTCAGTTAAAACTATAATGCTTTTATAATTGCCTAAAGCAACAAACCACCCGTATTTAGTCTCCAAAACCAAATCAAGTTTATAAATAAGCTTATCCCACCTTCAGCTCCATTCTCAGTTTATCCGAAATCAATGCAATGAACTCCGAATTTGTGGGTTTTCCTCTATCTTTTGTGGTGGTAAATCCAAAAAGGTTGTTTAAAGTTTCCACACACCCTCTATTCCAAGCCACTTCTATAGCATGCCTTATGGCCCTTTCCACTCTGCTAGGAGTCGTATTGTATTTTTTTGCTATGCTGGGATACAATTCTTTGGTTACTGCAGATAACAATTCTACATCATTTATCACCATAGATATGGCTTCACGGATATAAAAATAACCTTTTATGTGAGCCGGGATCCCTATTTCATGGATAATATTTGTAATTTGAGCCTCTAGATTATCAGCTGAAAATCCTGCATTTCTTTTTTGCGTTTGCTGCACAAAAGGTGTGTTGACGTCAACCATCTGCCTTACGCGGTCAATCAAAATATTTAAGTCGAAAGGTTTAACAATGTAATAATCGGCACCTAGAGAAATTGCTTTTTGAGTAATCTTATCTTGACCTACAGCTGATAGAACAATGATTTTGGGTCTTTCCGGTTCATTAGATAACCGTTCTATTACACCTAATCCATCAAGATTAGGCATAATCAAATCGAGGATTAAAACTTCAGGTCTAAATTGGTCAACTTTTTCTAAAGCATCCAATCCATCATGGGCTACGCCAACAACTTTGATATCCTTTTGACTTTCGAAAAATTCAACCACCAAATTGCAAAACTCTTTGTTGTCGTCAGCAATTAACAATTTCACTGACTGTTCTTCCAACATTAAAAACCCCCCTATGAATAATTTACTGATAAATGATTAATTCGACAAAGACTGGAATTTTCCTCCTTGTATTCCATATTTTGTTTAAATTATATTTTTTCACGGTTGCCTACGGTATTAATCTCATTTAACATCCATTCAACAAATATGCCGTACCCTTTTGTCGGATCATTTACGAATACATGTGTTACTGCACCAACTATATAACCATTTTGGATTATAGGACTTCCGCTCATGCCTTGTATAATACCGCCGGTTTTTGCGATAAGCTCTTCATCAGTTATTTTTATTATCATGCCTTTATCATTAGGATGAGATTGTTTTATTATCTTTTGTATCTCTATATCAAATTCCTGTATTCTTTCTCCTTCAATTACCGTCAAAATCTTTGCCTTGCCTTCTTGAACTTGATTTATGGTAGCAACGGGAAGAGAATCGTAAAATGGGTTCTCAAAGGAATAACGAGCTTCTCCGAAAATACCAAAAGGAGTATTTGCAACTATTGTGCCAATAATTTTGTCTTCATTTACAAAAACTCCTTTCTTTTCTCCAGGCTGATTTTTTTTGCCAGGTGTTATTGAAGATATTTTAGCTCGAATTATCTCTCCTTGGCCTACCTCTATAATTTTCCCCGTATCTGCGTCCGAAATAATATGACCTAAAGCACCATAAAAATTTGATTTTGGGTCGTAAAAAGTTAATGTTCCAACTCCTGCTGCTATGTCCCTTACCCACAATCCAATCTGATAATAACCTAAATTGTTTTTTACAGGACTTAATGTTACATTGAAGGTCTCCCCATTTCTTTTTACAGCAAGGTTTACGGTTTTCTGCTTGTCAATTAATCTTGTCAACTCTTCTGCCTGATTGATTTTTTGGTTGTTAACCATAACAATGGTATCGCCCACCTGTATGCCCGCATCCTGTGCAGGCTGATGTCTGCGGCCTTTTTCATCAATTACAGATGCTAATCCCACTACTATCACGCCATTTGGCCTCAGCTTCACTCCAAGTGAATGCCCCCCCGGGACAACCCTGGTTTCAGGTAATACATATACTTTCAACCTCTTTACCGGTATAAAACCTAATAATCTAAACTCTAAATTGTATGCCCCCTGACTAGATGATTTTAAGACAAGAGGCTCTTTTAAATTTATTGTAAGCTTATCTTTTATATAGTTACCATTAACAAAAAAAGGGGCTTTACAAAATAGTTGTAAGGTCATTGGAGCTTCAAGCTCAAGCCTTTGCTCTTTTCCCTCAATTAATTTTATTTCATCCGGCAAATCAACGAGAAAAATATTGATGAAAGTAGAAGCAAAAATCAGTACTAATAAAAAAAACATGGCAAATTTATTCAATTTTGTTTTTTGCATTCTTTCACTCCCGACTTAAGTGCATACTTGATGATAAAAAAAACAATGTGGATTAGTGACTGAAAATAAACTTTCCTACGAGTTATAAGATAACCTTAACAAAATCTTTTTATACTGCATAATCGGGAGTCAATTTTTGCAAAATAAGAACAAAAAAAGCCTTGCAATTGTTGCAAGGCTCGGCTTAAAACTCAAATATTAAATTGACTCCTTTATCTTTTTTGCCATATTTAGCATCTCTTGAGCATGGGCAAGGGTATTTTTCGTTATTTTGGCGCCACCTAGCATTCGCGCAAGCTCATTTATCCTATCCTGGCCTTCGATTCGGTATACTCTCGTTGAAGTATGCTCATCAACACTTTCTTTTTTTATTAAATAATGAAAATCTCCGATGCTTGCAATTTGCGGAGAGTGCGTTACGCATAAGATTTGATGCTGCCTGGCAAGTTTTGATAGCTTTTCTCCCACTGCCTGGGCTGTTCTGCCACCAATGCCGGCATCTATTTCATCAAAGATTAAGCATGAAATTTTATCAACCTTGGCCAGAATGCTTTTTAACGCCAACATTATCCGCGACGATTCGCCGCCTGAAATGATTTTTGCCAAAGGTTTTAACGGTTCTCCCGGGTTTGTAGATATCAAAAATTCAACTTCGTCAATGCCGTCTTCAGTTATTGATACCACTTCATCGCCTAAATCTATTCCATTCGGGTCCTTTTGTATCCTAATTTCCACTTTAAATACAACGTTTTTCATACCTAAGTCTTTCAACTCTTTTGAAATACTGTCTTCTAATTGTTGTGCTATACTCTGCCTTTGCTCATGTAACTTAATCGCGCTTTTGCTAAGCTCTGATTCGATTTTAGCAAGTTTTGTTTTTAGCTCCTCGATTTCCTCGTTTATATTAAAAGCTAAATCCAATTCGGCTGCAATTTGCGCTTTATAATCCAATAGTTCGGCAATGCTTTTATTATATTTTGATTTAAGTCTATCTAATAGTTCCAATCTCCTATTTATCTCATCAAGCCTGCCCATGTCAAAATCTATTGAATCCCTAAGATTGCGCAGGTTGGATGAGATGTCCTCTAGTTCATACAATATATTTTTTAGGGACTCAGTAATGTTATCTACAGGTGCATAAAAAATAACAATCTTTTCAAGGCAATCTATAACCTTGCTAAGGCAGTCAGTTACGGACAGATTTTCGAGGCCATGGTATAAAATACTGTATGCGAAATCTAAAGCGCTGAAGATCTTCTCAGCGTTTTCAAGAATCTCCCTATCTTCTCGCAATGCCGTATCTTCGTCAGCTTTTAATTGTGCCTTTTCTAACTCATTAAGCTCATATCTTAACCTGTCCTGTTCCCTATGAAAATCCATATGTCTTTTTTGTAACTGGCTAATTTTGTTTTGTATCTGGCAGTATTCTTTGTAAAGATTTTTTACTTCCTTCTTGGATTTTGATACATCTTCATAACCAAGGGAATCTAAAATTCTAATATGATTTTTGCTATCAAGAAGTGATTGATGCTCATGTTGTCCGTGTATATCTATAATTAGTTTGCCTACTCGTTTGAGTGCAGAGGCAGGAACCATTTTGCCATTCAACCTAGAAATACTTCGCCCCTGGATATTTATTTCTCTCGTTATTATTAGCGTATTATCTTCCGGTTCAATGCCATATTCTTTTAATACCTCATCCACACCTTCATCTTCATATTCAAATGCTGCTTCAACGCTGGCATTCTGCCGTCCAGTGCGGATAAATTCAGTATAAGCTCTTTCACCAATGATGAGATTTATAGCATCAATAATGATCGATTTGCCTGCTCCCGTTTCGCCGGTGAGAATGTTTAATCCAGGACCAAAATCAATGGATATATTGTCAATTAGAGCATAGTTTTTAATACAGAGGTTAAGGAGCATCAAATTTGCCTCCTTATCTCAAAATTTCTTCCAATCTGTCCATAATATCCCTGACAACCTTTTTAGACTTGGCTACAACTAAAATAGTATTGTCACCGGCCACTGTGCCTAATACATCATTCCAGTCGAGGACATCTATAGCTTCAGCAACTGCAGAAGCTGTTCCCGAAGATGTTTTAATTACAATAATGTTTTCTGATGCAGCAAAGCTAATGATGGATTCTTTAAATATCCTAAGCAATCTATCTGATGATAGAGAAGTTCTCTCAGGTTCTGCATAGCAGTAGTGTTCGTTGTTTCGTAAAACCTTAACTAATCTCAGTTCTTTTATATCTCTAGACACGGTAGCTTGAGTTACTTTAAAGCCTTCCTTCCTAAGTTCCTCTGCCAATTCTTCTTGGGTTTGTATGGGTTTTTCCCTTATGATTTCTCTTATCTTCAAGTGTCTTTTTTGCTTCATAAAGCACCTCTCCACCCTTAATATCCCGCACATTCATTCACTCAATTTTTTTCTAAGCAAATCGTAAAAACTCCTCTTTTTGATGCGTATCAAGCGAGTTGAAAAAGATGATTTGTTCACTATTACCGTATCCTTAGGCAATAATTTGTAACCCTCCTGGCCATCCACCGTCAACATTACTTCAGGATGGTCTGCCAAAACTGTAACTTTAATCACATCATCCTGAGAAAGGATAATTGAACGACTGTGCAATGTGTGAGGACAAATCGGAGTCAATAAGAGGAGGTTCATATCAGGTCTTATTATTGGGCCGCCGGCAGATAAGGAGTAGGCAGTGGAGCCTGTTGGCGTAGATATTATCAGCCCATCCGCCGGATAAGTGTCCACGTAAGCTTCATTGGCATATGTCTTGAGTCTTATTAGTCTTGCGAAGGGACCTTTGGTTATAACTATATCATTGAGGGCTAAAAATTCAGTCAAGACTTTCTCGTTTCGAATAACTTTTGCCTCCAGCATCATTCGAACATCAATATCGTACTCTTTGTTGTGAAAACATTCTAGGTCAGTGAATAAATCACCGAGTTCAACTTCGGTTAAAAATCCCACATGACCCATATTTATACCCAAAATAGGTATTTTATGTTGTGCAACAAGTCTAGCTACACCTAAAAGAGTTCCATCGCCGCCTAGCGTAACTGCCACATCTATTTTGCTGGTAAGCTCAGCAGGGTCTGCTGAAAGGTAGGACATGTCTAGCAATTCCGCAACTTCCATAGAAAGTTTTACTCGATAAGCTCTATCTTCAAACCATGTAACCAAACTTTTTGCGACTTTTATCATATTTTTTTTGCGTATATTTGGGAAGACACCTACAGTTAGCATTTTATCCTCCTCTAGTTAAAAAGCCAACAACGAAACCTACTATAAATAAGAACAATAATATAAGTAAGTGCTTAAAGTATGTGGTTTTTTCATAATTTATTATAGAGTACTCTACGGTCCTCAATCTTTGTTTTTCCATGTCAACTAAGATTAAACCGCTTGGACGGTACACCATGAAATATTCTAGCAATTGCCGCCGCGTATCTGCGTACTTGGGAGATGTTACTTTATCACCTGTTTTTACTTCAGCAACGTAAATTTTATTGCCTTTTTTCACAATCATATCAGCTTTGACTGTTACTTTGTGAGCTTTATTATCAATAAATAATGTATACGATGATTCTTTTTGTAAATCAAGTATCTCAAAGCCATTATTCTCCATAAACTTTATGGCTTTATGTTCACCTCTTTTGGCCTTCTTCATTCTCTTTATTAGCTGCAGCTTTCTTATGTATTTAATAATATTTATTGTCAAAAAGATACCTATTATTGCACCAAATATTAAATAATATATAATATCCATTTTTAAACCCTTCAAGATCTTCAGTATCACTATGATAGCTTTTCCTCGCTATTGCTATATTTCTACAAAAAAATAAAAATTCCTTTAAGTCAGTTCTAGATGCGATTTTTTTACAACTTCCTCTATTTTAACAGAGTGACCAATTAATGGGCTTTTCCTAAAATGTGATAGATACTCAATGTTGCCCTTGGGGCCCTTTATCGGAGAAAAGGTGAGGTTATATATATGGAAATTGTTTTCCTTAGCATCATTGATGACTTTTTCAATGGCTTTTATGTGTAAATTATAGTCTCTCACAACTCCTTTTTTACCTACATCTTTTCTACCTACTTCAAATTGTGGCTTTATAAGTGTGATTAAGTCGCCATCTTCTTTCAGCAGTGTATAAAAAGGCTTGAATACTTTAGCAAGGGAAATGAATGACAAGTCAGCCGTAATAATATCCACCTTTTCGCCTATGTCTTCCAACGTCAAATACCTTACGTTTTTTCTTTCAAGTACAATTACTCTCGCATCCTCCCTCAGTTTGTACGCAAGCTGACCGTACCCCACATCCACAGCGTATATTCTTTTTGCGCCCCTTTGCAACATGCAGTCGGTAAAACCCCCGGTAGAAGCGCCTGCATCTAGTGCGATCTTATCTTTTACCTGTACATCAAATAGGTCAAGGGCTTTTTCTAGCTTCAACCCCCCTCTACTGACGTAGGGAATAGCTTTATTTTTAAGGACTATATGGCTGTCAACATCAACTGCCGTACCAGGCTTATCTATGATTTGATTGTTAACCATGACATTGCCACACATTATTTCAGCTTTTGCTTTCTCCCGGCTTTCGATTATGCCTTTATTTACTAATAACATATCTAATCTTATTTTGTTCTGGCTCACTGGCTTTCTCTCCTGCCGTTTCTTCTATTATTGTTGTTACTAGGTAATAGGTCAAGTTGTAAATTGTTCTTTAGTTTATACAAGAATAATCCAACACCGTAGACTACAGTTTTAGAGTTCTTTATTGCTATGCCCTTACCTAATGCTTTACCTCCGATGGTTAAGGTAGAAATAATACCGGTTAAAAGTATGCTAAAAATAATTACCTGATTTTGGCTAAAACCTGTTGCGGCAACTCTGACAACTATGGCTGCACCTGCTGCACCGCTTACAATACCACATATGTCTCCCACAACGTCATTGCAAAAGTTTGAAACTATGTCAGCATTTCTAACGAGTCTGACTGCTTCCTTGCTTCCCGGAACCTTATCTGCCGCCATGGCGTGAAAAGGTGCTTCATTGGATGAAGTAACAGCTACTCCTATAATATCAAAGAAAACACCAATTATTATTATAAACAGCAATATGAACATCGAAATTATAAGATTAACTTGCTTTAATAAGATTTCCGAAATCGTACTAAAAAAAACGGAAAGCCCAAAAGCCAGAATAACGACCTTGTGTACCCAATTGGCTTTTGAACCTCCGTTATTTTTTTTATGCTTCCTCTTTTCTATATCAGAGTTCAACAAAATACCTCCAGTTTCTTAAGGGAAACAGATGGTAATGGATGGGTTAATTTTGTGGCTTAGGTCTAGCAGGATTTCCCCAGCAGAAATCTATTCGTTGCCGAATAGACGGTTCCCCTTTAATTCTACTGCTGTTATGTCGCCAAAAACAGAGCTAGATTACCACTTAGTCCACACTGTAATCCCCTATCCATCTCCAATATTGGACCAGTCTAGGAGATTTCCTCACCAAAATCCTTCTCCTCCTAGCCTCTTTTGCAAAATGGATTTCAAAGGTAAAAAATTGATTTGTAATTGGCCAAATTACAAATCAACAAAAACCTTTTTCCGCCCATTTCACTCAAGGCAGGCTACACTGCACCCAACCTTTCATCGAATGCAGGTTCACACCCTAAGCCATAGCCCTCAAGGAGTCCTATCAGGCCACGAACTTAGGTCTCCGCGGAAGTAGGGTCAACGCCTACATGCCTTTGTAGATCGCCCCATCTTCCTTACTCCCAGCACCAGCCCCCGACTGGGCGTCAGAAGCCAGCACTAGGAACTTCATCGATGTGCCCTTTGACGGATTTTTAGCCCCGCCCTCAGAGGAGGGATTTTGACTAGAATACTGTACCACCTGTTTCCCTTGCTGAAAAATATTATAACACAAATACGAAACTGATTCAACGGAAGTGGAAAGTTGGTCAATAGCTACGGTTTACAATAAAATCTGTTAACTGTATAAAAAAGTCGCTGTTTTTAAAATGTGATATTAATTTCTTGGCTTCCAAAGACAATTCGTTAATTATTTTTACACAACCAATATTACCGTACATACTAACAAAGGTGTTTTTCAAATTTTTAATATCACTGCCCACAGGTTTGCCCAAAGTGTTTTCGTCACCTTTTTCATCTAACATATCATCGACGATTTGAAAAGCCAAGCCTATCTTTTCTCCAAAAAGCTCTATTATTTCCAGGTCTTCCTTAGATGCTCCAGCAAGTCGAGCCCCCGACCAGAGTGAAATCTTTATCAAATATCCCGTCTTATGATTGCTTATGTAATATAGGGTATCCCTGTCTATATTCTTTCCGGATGTTTCGATGTCAATCACTTGTCCACCAATCATTCCATATCCTCCGGCGGCCAGAGATACTTTTTCGATTACATCCAAGACAGCTTTAAGACTGATACCAATGATTTTGCTGTTCATTGCTATTGTAGCAAAAGCATGTGTCAGTAGGGCGTCTCCAGCAAGTAGGGCTAATGCCTCACCGTATACTTTGTGGCACGTGGGCTTTCCCCTGCGAAAATCATCATTATCCATAACAGGCAAGTCATCGTGAATCAGCGAATATGTATGTATCATTTCGATGCCGCAAGCAGTTGGCATTACATTTTCATAAGACATCCCGAAGAGTTCTGCAGCTTTCATCACCATGATAGGTCTCAATCTCTTGCCACCCGATAAAGTGCTATAGTGCATTGCTTCAAAAAGTTGTGGGGGAAACTCATTTTTCTTTGGGAGAAACTTGACCATTTCTTCTTCTACTATCTTTCCTAAATGAACCAATTCTCTCGTAAAATTACTCAATCAGTTCCGAACCTCCATCATAAGCTTTTAATATCAGATTACCTTCAAGATCTTTTGTCAAAACTTCGATTTTGCCTTCCGCTTCATCTAACATTCTAGAACATATCTTAATAAGATTTATTCCCTCTTCAAAAAAAGTGAGAGCTTCATCTAAGGTCAAATCACCTTTTTCTAATTGTTCGGTAATATGCTCCAGACGAGATATCGCCTCTTCATATTTATAAGTGGGACTCAATTGGCATCACCCTTTCCCAGGCATTCTTTCACGTCACATATAAGACTTCCATCTGAAAGCAAAACCCTTACATGATCGCCTTTTTTCACATCAGCGATCTCCTTTACGAGCTGATTTGTATCACCTTTGATACAAATACTATAACCTCTTTTAAGAATTGATAAGGGATTTAAGGCATCCAACCTTGAAATGTTGTGATTTAAAACAGACTTTTGCTTTGTTATATAGTAATTGGTCTCTTTTATTAGCCTTCTGAATAATTCGTCTACTACCAGTCGACAATTAATCACATATGTTCGCGGTTTTTTATATACCTGTGCCGATTTTAAATATTCGAGTTTTTGCCTTTTTTCTCCAATGTAATTATAAAATCCATTACCTAACCTTAAACTGATGTGCCTTAATTCATTTTTTAGGGTGCGCTTTTCCGGCACTACAATTTCACCTGCAGCCGAAGGAGTAGGTGCCCTTTTGTCTGCAACAAAATCAGCAATCGTATAATCCGTTTCATGGCCAACGGCTGAGATGACGGGCACTTTAGATTCCGCAATGGCCCTGGCTACCCTTTCCTCGTTAAAGGCCCAAAGTTCCTCAATGGATCCGCCGCCTCTGCCTACAATTATAACGTCTAAACCCTGTAAACTGTTGAGCTGTGAAATGGCAGAGCATATGTCATCGGCAGCTCCCTCACCCTGAACCAGTACCGGCGCAATTACTATATCCACATTGGGAAAGCGCCTTCTTATCACGGTCAATAAGTCCCTTATTGCTGCACCGGTAGGGGAAGTCACCAGAGCTATTTTTTTGGGTAAAAAGGGTATCGGCAGTTTTCTCTCTTGTGCAAAAAGGCCTTCCTGTTCCAAGCGCATTTTAAGCCTTTCAAAGGCAATATGCAGGGCTCCTATACCATCAGGTTCTAAAGCTTCAACATACAATTGATATTGGCCGTCCCTGTTAAATACACTTATAAAACCGAAAGCAATTACCTTCATGCCGTTCTCGGGCATAAAAGAAAGTAGCCTATTGCTGTTTTTAAACATAACACAGCGAATTTGTGACATCTCATCTTTTAGTGTAAAGTACATATGGCCGGACATATTGTGGTGTTTAAAATTTGATATTTCTCCTCGAACGTAAACCTGTCTTAAAATTTCATTGTTATCTAAAAGATTCTTTATAATATTGTTAACTTCACTAACGGTAAAAACTGGCTTCAAAACTTTCTCCCCCAAGATACTACGTTTTTCATCTTGGCAAGCAATCTTTTGCGATTGACCCTAACAATCCGTTTATGAATCTATATGACTTTTCGTCTCCGTATTTTTTTGCAAGTTCAATTGCTTCATTTATGGAAACGCTGACAGGTATATCATCACAGTACAGTATTTCGTACACTGCAAGGCGAAGTATATTTCTATCTGCAGATGCCATTCGGCCAACCGTCCAATCTTCTGAATACCTGTTTATATGCTTATCAATATTTGATAAATTGTTCAAAACTCCCTCTACTTCTCTAAATATAAAACTTTTTTGATCATCATTTAGGGAGTCAATCATAGGCTCTGATGCTTCTTCAATTGTATTGCCACCAACATCTATAGCAAAAAGAATCTTAAATGCTTGTTCTCTGGCAATTTTCCTACTCAAGAAAAGCACTCCTTATCTATTACTTGGAGGTAATAATTTATCAAGTAAACTGCGAATATCTTCTTTTCTATCTACATTTTTACCTATATAATATCCTAATAGTGTGCAGAAAATGACAAACAAAGCTTTGAAAAACCCTAAGGTGATGATAATAATGCCAATTATAAGTCCTGCAATCCCGCCAATTATTTCCCTTCTATGCTCATGCCACAGCTCTCGCAAATAGTCCACCGCATTCACCCCTTATTTTCCTGCTTTTGCTTTTTGATTTGAAACATTGCTAACTCTTATTAACACGTTATTAACTTTAATTCCTGCAGTAGATTCAACATAATCTCTAATTGTCCCTTGCATTTCAGAAGCTAGTTCCGGGATTATAACATCGTAATTTACAGTAATTTTTAGGGTTATTGACACCCCATCTTCTTGTCTTTTTATGTAAATCCTCGATTCTGTTACGTCTTGAATATCCCGTATCACTTTTTGAACTAAACTTTCAACAGCACCCAAGGTAATACAAACCTTTCCCAGCTCACTGTCACTGACCACAGCTTCTGGCAGTTTCCTTGGCTTTAAGACGTAGACTAGAACGAATAAACTAAATATCAACAAGACAATACCGAGGGCACCTGTTTCCCATTTTCCGTAGACCATGGATAAGTAAATACTAAGATATTGCTGACTAACAACTCTAGCAGATATAACAATAAGGAATAAGGACACACAGGTTGCAAGGAGGGATAAAAGAACAATTAACAGTTTGTCCAAAAACTTCATAAGTAAGCTCCTTTCTAAAGGAAATTAACCCCCTGAACACGTCATTATCAGGGGGTATTAGGTTATTTGCCTTCTCCTTCCTTAGCAGGACCGAAGCTGACACCTTGGATATGTATATTAACTTCAGTAACAGACAGGCCGGTCATATTTTCTATTGCTTTTTTCACATTTTCTTGAACATTCCAGGCTACATCTGGTATTCGAACACCGTAGTTTATAATCATGTACAGATCTACTTTAGCTTCTTTATCGCTAACCTCAACCTTAACACCTTTTGATAAATTTTTGCGCCCTAACATCTCGGCAATTCCACCAACGATGCCTCCACTCATGCCTGCTACCCCCTCAACTTCCGTAGCAGCAAGGCCCGCAATTACACCTACGACATCATCAGCAATTTTTATTGAACCCTTGTCATTGTTAATGTCCGCATTACTCATTTTCCTTCTCCTTCCGGATGGTAATAAACCTAACGATATTATAGCAAAATAAATACATTTATACAATTAATGTGGCCTATTTTCTTTCTATTATGGTAATTTTGTCCACCGACACACCGGTTGTTTTTGTAACAACATCTGTAATCTGAGCAATATCTTTTTGCATAAGACCATCAGTTTTTACTACTACATTGATGTGGTCATCAGAAAAGAAGATCACTGCATCTTCAAAGCCCTTCGCCCTTATGAGATTCTCTACAAGCATTTCCTTCTCTACTTTCTGGGAAAGCGCTATTAATTCTTGCTGGGCTTTTTCTTTAGATTCTGTACTGGCATTGGGATTGTTTATTAGTTCCCTCAAATAATCAGCTTCCTGGCCCCTCAATCGATCTCTTTCCAATTTATACTCTATAAAAAAATCATTTTCCAGATTTGCTACAGCCGAAATCTCTTGTGTATCATCAATTGCAGAAATAGATACCTTTTCCAATTCACCAGAATCCAGCTGTTTTTCGTACACCACTTTTGGAAAGTTACCTAAAAACATCATGTATGCAGACAATAAAAGTATTAAAGCAAATGCGATTATTAACAGGGTTCTTTTCTTAATCACAAATGACACCCCTTTCCCCTCCCAATATTAAAAAATATTAAAGCCTATAACATAAAAAAGCGGTATCTCGCTGGTATATAGCCTATTTTGCCAAAACACTAATTCTATAAGTGGGTATGTCTAATAGTGTGGCTGTGGATTTAATAATCTTTTCTTTGATTTTTGATGATGAGGCTCCATCGGCAATGATGAGTATCCCTTTTATTCTAGGGGCAGTTTTTTTTAAAACCATAGCCTCTTCCTCACCATTTTTTCTGAGCAGGACCATCTGTTGATTTCTTTGCTTTTCTACAATTGTCCTAACACCTCCTTCATTGTCTTTTTCCTCAGATGTTTTTTCGGTGTCAATAACATTAAATGCCGGTTCAATCAATGTCTCATCCTCTAAGACAATCATCACATTAACATCACCTACGCCTTCTACTTGGCCCAACAATTCTGACAGTTGTTTTTCCAGCCTATTCTCATAAGACAGGTTTTCTATTGACTGACGGGGAATTTGTTGTAACTCTTTAGAGTCGTTTTTCGCGTGCTTGTAATTAGTATCGGAAAACATTTTGCTTAAGGACATCAGCAACAATCCCAATGTAAAAATAAAAATAAATTTGGAAACGACCTTGTTCTTGGGATTCTTTATCCATTCAAGAATCGACTTTATGTCTAGTTGTGATTTCATCAACTCAATCCTCCAAACTTATATATATTTTCTCTTCGGGAATATTAAAGCTTGCAGCCAAGTAGTTTACAATTTCTTTAAACTCTTCTTTTGTCATTTCGGAAAGGACGTTAGAACCCAATGGTTTATTATCTATCTTTACTTTCTCAATGGATATTTTTTCTTGTTTGACATTTCCGTCAGCAAGCTGACCTGGTGGATTTTTATTCAAAGTTATTACAATTTCAGATATTTGCCCAAAGTCAGGACTAGAAAAATCCTCAACTAGTTTAACAGATACATCTCGAAGGTCATGAGAAGTTATTTCGGCTATTTTTTGAAATAAATACTTCTCAATATTTGCTTTATACTCTGCAATCTTTATTTTATCGTTGTTTTCACTTAAGATGTGGGACTTTGAATTAATACTTCTGTAATCTATAGGATCATCATATACAAAAGCAATTTCGTCAATTGAGAAATCCCTATGAAAAAGAGACATCACCGGACTCATTATTACTATCATCACTAAAAGACCTAAAAAAACTTTTACATACCTTGAAAAGCTTTTTTCCGGTATAAAAAAATCAACAAAGGCCGCAAACATGACCACCATCACTATTTGTCTAACCCATTGGCTTACTGCAGCAAGCATTGCATCACCTCATCATAAGGCTAATGTTGCCGGACGCAATGATTACCGTTACAGCTACAAAAAACATTAATGCAACAGAGCTTACTGTAACAGCAATAAAAGTTAAATTGCCTGCTATTTCATTTAAACATTTGACCATTGGTTCAACTCCTAAAGGCTGAATTATAGCCCCTGCTAACCTATATATGAACACCATAGCCAATATTTTAATCACCGGAAATAAAATAGTTAAAAATATTACAACCAGGCCGGTAAATCCAATGGCATTTTTTAGTATTAAAGAACAGCCTACAACCGTGTCTATCGTATCCGAAAAAATACTGCCGACTATGGGAATAAAGTTTTTTGAAGCAAATTTGGCAGTTCTTATTGTTATTCCATCTACCGTTGATGCAGCAGCACCTTGAACCACTAAAATGCCTAAAAAAGCGCTGAGGAAAAGACCAAGCAAAAAAATACATACTTGTTTCAATAGAGATGATAACGCGGACACATGAAACCTGTCAGAAATGCTGCTTATAATACCTAATGCAGCTACAAAATAAATAATAGGAAGCAGAATATTTCTAATCCATGTACTTGCTATAGAAACACCTAAAAAGATTACTGGGTTGAAGATAGCAACTGAAGTTAAACCGCCTATAGAAGCGAGCAACGGTAGAATTACCGGCAACAGCGCTTGAATGACACTTACCATTTTATCTATTGTGTCCCTACCTACTCCCAAAGCAATGTCAAAACTTTGAATAGCTATTGCTATCAGCAGTAAAAATGTAAATGCATATGTTACCTTTCCGATGTTATCATTTTCAAAGGCGCTTTGCACATTATACATCACCGCGCAAATTATAGATATGATTATGAGTTCAGCTAATAAGCTCATGTTTGCAGATAATTCATGGAAAAAGTATCCTGCTATGCCCGTTATTAAAGCTTTTAAGTCGTAAGGTTTTTGACCTCTAAAGGCTTTTATCAAATCATCCAAACCATACTGAGGTATGTAATCTCTATAAGTTGAATTTAATTGTTCAATGAATAAATCAAATTCTGCCTTATCAATTAGTTCATATTGTTTTTTTAGTATTTCTTCATTTATGTTGTCCTGGGCCAAAGCAGTGTTTGCAGCAAAGAACAAAGATATTATTAAAGTAATTACAACAAAATATACTATTTTCAAAAAATACTAAACCTCCTTGTACAATATAGTTGGTTTTCCGAGCACGTCTTCAAGGAAGTATCCTGATAACCATATCCATCACTGCCATTAAAAGCGGGAGTGATAAAACTAATATGAGTATCTTTGCACCAAATTCTATCTTTGACGCTATTGCGTGCGAACCAGCATCTTTGCATATTTGTGAGCCAAATTCAGCTATATAAGCTATTCCTATAATTTTAAAAACAGTACTGATATACAAATTGTTAATATTGGCTCTTAATGATAACTCCCTTAAATATTCAATAACAGCTAGAATTTGGTCTATCATGCGCAGGAAGATTATTGCACCCACAATTATACTCATTTGCAAAGCGATTTCCGGCCTGTCCTCCCGAAGAAGCACCACAAGTATTGTTGTAACAATGCAGAGGCCGACAATTTGTATTATTTCCATGAAAAGTCCTCCTAATAAAGTTGGAACATGCTTTTGACGTTCGAAAATAACTGACTGACCAATTGTATTACCATCATTAAAACTATTACGACACCAACAAGAGTAGTCATTTGAGCTTGCTCCTTCCTGCCCGCTTCATCAAGTACTTTGCTCAAAATTGAAATGACGATGCCGATCGCAGCTATTTTGAATAGAATATCTACTTCCACACTAACACCTCTCTTGCTAATATAGTAAGAGGACAACCATGATGCCCGACAATACACCTAAATATCTCCACATTTTCTCATTCTTCTCCTTTTCCTGAATTGAGCTGAGTTCTTGTTGCCTTAAATTGTTCATTGCCAATCTTATATTTTTAATTTGGTCCTGTTTGTCCGTTGAGCCCAGGTATTTCCCGAATGCTATTAATATTTCATAATCATTTTCTGCTATATAAGAGTTAAAAAAGAATTCCTTTAGCGACTTTTCCCATGCTTCATCGGCAGTCAAACCATTTCTGGAAGAAAGATACTGTGCTGCTCGAGCAAAAAGTTCCGCCACATCCTTATCACACTTCCTGCTGATGCTCTTTAGTGCTTGTGGAAGCGGTAAATGGCCATAGTTTATTTCAGATTCAAGCATGGAAAGTGCTGCTTGTAAATTTCTCAATGTATTAGGTCTTTTTTTATAAGTACCAGCGATAATAAAGCCTATCATGCTAGAAGATAGAACAACCATCATTCCTCCCACAAGTTTCAGCCACACATCTTTTCCTCCCTCCTGATTTTTATCAAATTCCTTCCAGTCGCGCTATCCAGTATGGCTTCTATTTTTCCCACTCCTAAATTCTTACTTAGGATGATGTATCTATCAAAAAATAATCTGTTTATCAATTTTCGAATGGTAGGCCTCTTTTTTATTTCTTCAAGACTTGAGCCGTGCACCGTAGCGATAATGGCAACACCTGCATTTATGACTTCTTCGATTGCCAGAGCATCTTCATTTTTTCCTATTTCGTCGGTTGCGATTAAATCCGGTGACATAGAGCGAAGAAGCATCATTATGCCCTTGGCCTTTGGGCAGCCGTCCAGTACATCCGTTCTCATGCCAACATCGTTTTGAGGGACTCCCTCATAGCAGCAAGCAATTTCCGACCGCTCATCAACCAGTCCGACATTAATTCCATTGATTCCAAGTCTATCTACTCCGTTGCTGAGCTGTCTTATCAGGTCCCTAAGTAGAGTTGTTTTGCCTGCTTTTGGAGGAGATATAATTAATGCATTTAACAGCCGACCCTTATCTACTATGTAGGGTAAGACTTTATCTGCCGCTCCGATTATCTCCCTTGCTATTCTTATGTTTAAGCTCGATATGTTTCTGATAGCCTTAATATCATTATTCTCTAAAATCACATGACCTGAAAAACCAACTCTATGACCACCCGAAATGGTTATATAGCCATTTTTCAATTCTTCTTCAAAGGAATACACTGAGCATTGACTTATAAAGTGATAGGATTTATTGATATCTTCCTTCGTTACGTAATAAGCTAAATCACAATTCCGGGTTATCTCCCCATTATTTGTGAGCATAAAAGCCTCATTGTTTATTGTTAGCATTAGCGGTTTCATAGCTCTAAGCCTGATCTCTTCTAAACTCAAAAGATATTTTATGTCTATGGATTCTATGGTTTTTGCTATGTGCAAAGGCAGTATGGGCAATATTTCATTTTGTAATACAATTTCAATTGATTTATTACCTTTAATGCCCATAATTGTCTTGTCCCCCTCTTTATAAATTTATATTTAATGCTTTTTATGTTTATGACTGAAATAAAAAAAAGAGGGCTAAAACCCTCAAGTTTAAAACCCTCTTTAATTTTGCTAATAATATTATTCATTTTCTGCGTCATCAAATACAATTGTCGCTTTGCAATTTGGGCATTCTGCCTTGCCATCATCTAAAAAATCTTTGTCAATATATACTGTCTCACGGCAATTTGGACAATCTGCTTCTACAAAATCATCATCATCAAAATCAAACTCATCATCGTCGTAATCATCAAAGTCGTCGTATTCATCATAATCATCATCTTCATAATCCATGTCGTAAAAATCATCTTCCAGTTCTCCCAAATCTTCATCTATGCATTCTACGTATTCTTGTGTGTCATCTATTGTCATTTTAAGATCATTTATTGCATCAGCCATGTCATCCAAAATACTAATTATCTCAGATAGTACTCTTTTGACTTTTTCATCTTCTATTTCCAGGCCTTCTACAAGACCTTTAACATAAGATACCTTTAAGCTAATGTCATACATCTCTTGATCCTCCTTTTTTATATTATACTCTGCCTAAATACTCCCCTGTTCTCGTATCTACTCTTATTATATCGCCGATATTGATAAACAGCGGCACCTGGACTGTTAGACCGGTCTCCAGGGTGGCTGGTTTGGAACCTCCTGTTGCAGTATCGCCTTTAAATCCAGGCTCAGTTTCAGTTACCTCAAGTTCTACAAATGTTGGTAATTCGATTCCTATGGAAACGCCCTCATGCAACATAACCATAACTTCCAAGTTTTCCTTTAGATAATCAACCGAATCTCCTAATTGGTCTTTATTGAGAGGAATCTGTTCATAAGTTTGGGTATCCATAAAATAGTATACATCACCTTCAGAATATATATACTGCATAGTCTTTCTTTCCACAATAGCACGATTCAGTTTTTCCCCTGCTCTAAAGGTTCTTTCAAAGACTTGTCCGGTTTTTACGTTCTTTATTTTCGTTCTGACAAAAGCAGCACCTTTTCCTGGTTTTACATGCTGAAAATCTACAATCATAAAAACTTCGCCATCAATTTCAACGGTTACACCTGTTTTTAAGTCGTTAGTAGATATCAAGAAAAACACCTCCAGTTATAAACAGATTAAAGCTTTTTCGCTATGAGTTAAATTCTCACATCCCTTTTCAGTTAATACGACCATATCCTCTATCCTTACCCCACCGAAATGTTTTATGTAAATTCCCGGCTCCACTGTCACTACCATTCCTGGTAAAAGTACGTTTTCAACATTTGGGGACAGTCTTGGGGCTTCATGGATTTCCAATCCTACACCATGACCTAAACCATGACCGAAATAATTGCCATAACCTCGATCGGAAATGTGTCTTCTTGCCACATCATCAATATCCTTACCTTTTAAGCCGGGTTTAATTGCTTCCAAAGCCTTGTTTTGGGCATCAAGAACCGCATTGTAGATTGACAGTTGCTGCTCTGATGGCTCCCCTATTATTACGGTCCTGGTCATATCCGAACAATAGCCTTTAAAGCGAGCACCAAAATCAATAGTAACGAAATCTTTACGCTGCAATTTGCGTTCAGATGGGACACCATGGGGCAACGAGGTTTTAGGACCGGAAATTAGTATGGTCTCAAAGGCTGTATTTTTAGAGCCGCTTTTTTTCATAAAGTATTCTAGCTCGGCTACTAAATCCAGTTCCCTCACTCCGGGTTTAATAAAGGCTAATATATGCTCAAAAGCTTTGTCGGTTATTTGCTGTGCAGATTTTATGAAGGCGATTTCACTGGTATCTTTAATGATTCTCAGATCTTCAACTAGACCCTCAGTTTTTATTAAATTAACACCTTCACAAATATCAGAAAGCTCATCATACTCTTTAACGGTCAATGAATGGCTTTCAACACCGATATTCTTCAAGTTCAGCTCTTTTATAAGCTCATATGCAGCTGAAAAAATGGAAACACCAGGTCGGGTCTCTACAATCTCAAAGCCTGTTGTTTCATGCTTTGCCTGCTCAACATATCTAAAATCAGTAATAATATAGTTTACTTCATCGGTTATTATCGTTAAACCTTCACCAGAAAAAGCACTTAGATAATAAATATTTTCCGGTTTGCTAACAATTAATCCCTTTATACTATGATTTAATAGTTTTTCCCTTAATTTTTTTATACGAGCCTGTATCAAGCAATCCCCCCTTTAAAAGGATAACATTACTATCGTGAGTATTTCCCCCAGAGTGCATAAATATTCTTTTATAATATTATCATATTTCCTTTTTTTTGAATAGGCCCTTATCAACTAATCTCCAAAGCTGATTCCAAGCTCCCGGGCAGCCTTGATTAGCTGATGATCCCTCGGTACCGCCCTTATCAATTTTGGAATATCTTCGAAATCGATAAATGTGATTTTACCATTTTGCAGGGATACCATGCAACCGGATTTGCCAGATATAGCCAATTTTGCCGCCTCAACTCCGTATCGGGTTGCAAGTATCCTGTCAAAGTGAGAAGGTGATCCTCCACGCTGCAAGTGACCTAGAACGGTTGCCCGGCTTTCGATACCGGTAACTTTTTCGACCATATCTGCTATGACGTAAGCGATGCCTCCGAGTCTAATCAGATCGGAGCTACCATCGATCACCTTTTTTAGCACTTGGCTGCCATCATGAGTCTTAACCCCTTCAGCTACGACCACAATGCTGAAATACTTGTCTTCTTCCCTGCGCTTATATATCTTTTCGGCAACTTTTTCAATGCTCCAAGGGATTTCCGGTATGAGAATGACATCGGCACCGCCTGCAACACCGCTGTATAGGGCTATCCAACCGGCATATCTGCCCATCACTTCAAGCACCATTACCCTATGATGAGATTCTGCTGTTGTATGCAGTCGATCTAATGCATCTACAGCTACTGAAACTGCTGTATCAAAGCCAAAAGTCTGCTCCGTTCCGTTAAGGTCATTGTCGATGGTTTTGGGAACACCAACAATCCTTGCGCCTTTCTGAGATAGTTCTTTTGCTATGGCAAGCGTCCCATCTCCGCCTATTACTACGAGGCACTCGATCCCGAACAATTTCAGATTTTGAAGGGCTGTATCCGACATATCTTTATATATTAGCTTTTCGCCTTCCTTCACCGGGAAATTAAATGGGTTGTCCCGGTTGTTGGAACCGAGAATAGTACCGCCCTTTGGCAGGAGGCCGGAAATATATGGCTTTGTCAGCACTATGAATTCCCCTTTTATTAGGCCGCTGAAACCATTCTTAAAACCGTAAAGCTCCACACCTGCAGCCTCAGCCACCCTGGCCACGGCCCTAATAACAGCATTGAGGCCAGGAGCATCTCCGCCTCCCGTAAGTATGCCAATCCTTTTCACCATCAACACCTCTTATTCTATGTTTAAGTTGTTGGAGGAATATAATAGAGACCGACATTAATGGTAAGTTTCCAGTCTAAAGAAGGGGAGGAATTTCTTTCTGAAAGTCCCGTTAACTTTATCTCGTTAATTCGACATATTCGATGGTAATTTTCCAACTTGTCAACAAAAGTCAAGAGTAAATCAAAATTGCCCCTTATTGTTATTTCACAGGGAATTAAGTTGACCTCAATTTCTTCGATTTGCTCCGTTTTTGTTTCCTGAGGAACGATCGAAATTATCGTGATGTCACTGTGCTGACACCAGTTTTCAATATCTCTTATGAACTTCGATAAATCATTGTCTATGGGCACTTTTTTCTTCAAATTATCATACTCAGCCATTATACTATCGTAATCATGGTACTTATTATATGATTGTTCATATGAGGCCCTCTCATTGTTGACAGCAATCAATTGGCTTTTTAAGCTGTTCAGTTTGCCGATTTTGGGTGCTAAAAGTGAATGTATAGCGTAAAGGACTAAACACATGACAATTAAAAAGATTAATCCTTTTTCTCTCTTCGTGCTGTTTTTCTTCAAAAAAACAGGGTACTTAATCATTGCCACCTGTCCTTTACCAGAAGGATAGATATTTCAAAATCATAAACCCCAATTGACCCTTCCTCATCGCTTGTACTGATCAATCGGGTAAAACCAAGCGTCACTTCTTGAACACCATCTAAAGTTTTTAGATCGTCAATGAGCAGTGCTACATGTTTATGGCCGGGAGTGAAACCATTAATTTTTATTATATTAGATTTATTAACACTGATTGAAGAAACGTTAATATCATTTGGCAGCAGATTGACAATATCGCTAAGGATTGCAGAATAATTAGTTTTATCTCTCGCCGCAGCATTATAAAAGTTCTGCCTTTTTTCAAAATCTCGCAATGTTTTTTGGCCAAAATAATAATTTAATTTAGATCTCATTTCAGATATGTCTTTATTAGCAACATATATTTTATTCTCATAAAGCTTTATTGAATTATCGACTTTCGTAAAAAATATGATAAATAAAATCAATAAAAGGCTTCCCGCTATAATACAGAAAACACCCAACTTTTTCTTCTTTTGACTGATTAGTATCTCTTTCGGAAGAAGGTTTAATTTATGCATAGTCTAACCTCTCAAAGCAAAACCTATAGCGCTAAAAAAACCAATTGGTTTGTCCATAACTTGTAAATTATCTATAATAAAATCCAATTCGATTTCATTGTCAGTATAGACATTAATGTTAAAAGAACTTTTAAATATTTCCCTTTGTTCTCTTGCCTTTCCAAGCAAAATAATTTCCTCAATTTGCTTGCTCTTACTTTGCAGAGAGTAAAAATTGAAAATTTTAGAAATTTCTATGACCTTTTGTTCAATGGTACTGTCATGGTGAAAATCGAGATTTCTATTTAAAATTAAGTTGCCGTTTTCCACAATAGTAATCTCATTATGTATATAATTAAAGTCTATTATGGCGGATACGCCAGATTTGTTTTTAGTTTTTAACACCCGTGCATGAGCGAGAGGATATAGGTCTAATGCTTTTATGTAAAATCCCGCCCCAAGCAGTATATTGGCATAAGTCATTGCTAGGTATTTAGGAACCGCCACCAATAAAACACGGCAGATATTGTTTTTTTCGTCCAATATTTCATAATCACTTACGTACTCATCACGAATAATCGTATTAAACTCCTGCATTTCCCAAAATATTGCTTCTTTGAGCTCTTTGCCACTGAGTATAGGAAAATTGACATACCTAAATACTGCATGGTTACTTGGAATCCCCATAATTACACCGCGAGAAGGAAACTTTTGTTTAATTGTTGAAAAAAGCTGTTGGATGGTATCCTGTTCTTGTTGATTTTCAAAGACTACTTTTCCAATCGGGTTTTTTATTTGATAAAGTCTTTTTATTATGCTTTTATTCCTCTTCTTTTGCAAATATGCGACTTTTATAAAGTCTGGTCTAAAATCTATCCCCAAAAATGATGATTTTAATAACATTTTCCACATCACCAAAGCTTGTCTTGTAAATTGTAAAATCTTTTAGTTTAACAACAATCCAATAGGTGTAACTTTCGTCTTAATAGTAACATCTCCACTTGTAGTATTAACGATAAGAAGTATCTCGACAAATCCCTTGTCCTTACTATAGGAAAATCTCAAATCACTCAATTCAGCTATAGGATTTGTACCGGTATTTTTTCTTCTGTAAAGGACTCCTCTTTGAAAGTAAAATGTGGTTTGTTCTCCATTACTGTTAGTTACTCTAATTTCTCTTTCGGATAACAAATCAACACGCTTAGCCTGTCTTATAGAGGTGGATAACCAAAGGAAAGCTTGCCTGACATTCTGCTGTGCATAAAGCCTGATATCTTCCCGATTGTATGCTTTATGCCCAAGGCTGAACAGGCTAAGGGTAGCGGTTAAGGTCAAACCAACAAGCCCCAATGAAACAATTAATTCAATGAGAGTAAACCCACGGGAGTTACTAGTAGTTGCCACGGTACGTAGCAAAATGTACCACCCCACTATCTCCTTGTACCTCAACACTTATTTTTATAAGATTTTCACTTTCCTGTTCTACTTCCAGTCTCCTAATGAAAACAAAATCGTTAGATTTTAAGTCTTCTTCAACATACACGCCAATTCTAGCACGGACTTGATGGAAAGAAAGAGCCTTTAATTCCTCCATTTTTTCTTGTGCCAAAGCCGTAGCTGTCATTAATTCTTCGCTTTTTATGTTCGAGAATACACTTTGGGATAGTAAAGTGCTTAACGGAACAACAACTATGGCTAAAACAGTTACAGCCATAATTATTTCGATTAGAGTATAGCCTTTCTTGTCCATACCTTTCCCCTCTGAAGCCATCACTTTTGCAATTGAAAAGGATGGGAACTTTGATTGAAGATTGTGCTACGGAGGAGTGTCATCAATTCTTACCCTACCGGTAGCTACCGATACAATAACAAAAAGCGAGTCCTTGCCGTTTGTAATTGCGATGGTCCCGCCCCTGTTTGGGGCTCCTGTTGGATAAAACACTATCGTCTTATCGACCTCTGAATAGGTTGTCCAATCAAGATATACTCCCGGTGGCAGTTTGATTCGTTTTCCCCGACTACCTGTCAATAGTTGATAATTATCTCTGTTATGTAAATCCAGCATTATTTTGTGCGAAACACCTTCGGTTATGGATTTATGCTGGGTTATTCGTATATTTTGAGCTAGTTCGTGGGCAGCGACTTGTAGTTTGTATCTAGCAAGAGTATTTTTAAAGTTAGGCACTGCTATAGTAGATAAAAGGCCGAGTATCGCTAATGCCATCATTACTTCAATTAAAGTAAAACCCTTGTTTGATTTATAGCATCCTTTGTGAATATCAAAATTAACGTTCATTGAGCTTTTGCGATGTCCCCCTAAAACAGATTATAGATTTCAAACATGGGCAAAATTACTGATATCACGATAAAAGAAATTATGACCGTCAATATTATAATAATCACCGGTTCAACTAGTGACATCATTCTTTCAAGCATGATATCCACATCGTTTTCATAAATAGCTGCAACCTTGTCCAACATATCTTCTAAAGTTCCTGATTCCTCACCTATTGCTATCATTTTTACCATGATTTGCGGAAACACCTTATAGCTTAAAAGCCCCGACAAATTATCCCCCTGTTTTAGACCGATCTTTATTTTTTGAACTTCCCTTTTTATGAAACGGTTTTTTGCTGTATTGCTGGCGATATCTAAGGCTTTTAATATGGGAATACCGCTTGCAATCAAGATGTTCAAAACTCTAATAATTTTGCAGGCCTCATTTTTCGTAATTAATGGTCCAATAAAGGGAATTGACAACTTCAATTTATCCAGCTTATATGCTGATTCTTCAGATTTAGTGCATTTCAAAATAACTGACAAGGATATCAAAAACAATGTCAAACTCGTTAAAACAATTTGCAGCATATGAGAATTTATCCAAATGAGCATTTGTGTCGCTATTGGTAGTTTTACACCATATGAAGCAAACATATTTGCATAAACGGGCAGTACGTGTATTGTTAAGAAATTTACGACTCCGAATGATATTAGGCCCAATAAAACAGGATATGTCATAGAGTTTTTTACCTTTTCATGTCGCATTGAAACATTAGAATAGTAATCCGACAGCGTTTTTAAAATAGCACCTAGGTTTCCGGATGCTTCTCCTGCTTCTATCATAGAGACAAAAACATCTGAAAAAACATAAGGATAATTCCTCAAGGCATCTGCTAAAGAATAACCGCACTTTAGCTGCCAACAAATATCAGTATAGATACTATGTAAGTTTCTGTTTTTTGTTTGTCTCGCTATGAAGCTTAAACTTTCCAAAACACTTACCCCTGCATCAAGCATTGCACCGAATTGCCTGCAAAACACGGACAAATCCCTAGAGCTTGCCCTTTTGAAAAGGACTCTTATGATGTATGATAAACTATTTTCATTTATTTCTTTAATCTTAATCGGTACCAGGCCTTGCGTTTTTATCCTTCTTGCCACTGAATGCTTACTTTCACTATTTAATATACCGCTAATCTCTTCTCCGTTTAAACTCTTACCCTTGTAAAAATATAATGCCATAACATCAACCCTTAATACAGTAATGCCATTATTTCTTCAACAGTGGTGATGCCTTTTTTTACAAGCTCTATACCGTTTTGTTTGATATTTCTATAACCGAGTTTACGAGAAACTTTGTCAATTTGTTGCAATGGAGCCCGCCTTGAAATCAACTTTCGGTGCGCTGGATGTATATATACTATTTCACCTATTACCGTGCGGCCACTGTAACCTGTTTGATTGCAATAATTACAGCCCCTACCATTATATAGTTTAAGGTCCTTGCTTTTTGTCCCAATGAAAGTTCTTTCGCTCTCCGAAGCAAGGTGTTTTTCTTTACATTGGGGACATATTTTTCGAACTAATCTTTGAGCGATTATGCCTACTAGGCAAGAGGCTAAAAGATAAGACTCAACCCCCATGTCCAGAAGGCGGACGATTGCACCTGATGCACTATTTGTATGTAAGGTTGAAAAAACCAAGTGACCGGTTAGAGCTGCCCTAATAGCTATATTAGCAGTTTCTTGATCCCTTATTTCTCCTACCATGATGATATTGGGGTCTTGTCTCAAGATAGCCCGTAAGCCATTAGCAAAACTTAATCCTATTTGGGGATTTATTTGCACTTGATTTATCCCGGGTAAGGCAAATTCTATAGGGTCTTCAAGGGTAATAATATTTTTATTCGGCTTATTAATGTAATTTAACATCGAGTATAAAGTAGTAGTTTTACCGCTACCAGTTGGGCCGCAGACCAGAATCATACCGTGAGGATAGCCAAGCATTTTATATATGCTGTTTGTTTGGTTTTCATTAAAACCCAACTGCTCTAAACTGAGTAGAAATCTGTCTCGGTTTAACAATCGGAGTACTGCTTTTTCCCCATTTATAGTAGGGATCGTAGACACTCTAATATCAACAATGTGGTTATCTACTGTGAGTTTAAAGCTCCCATCCTGAGAGAATCTTTTTTTGGTGATGTCAAGGCCAGACATTATTTTTATACGAGTAATGATGGGTTGATGCAGGGCTTTGTTGATGAGCATTATTTGCACAAGCTCACCGTCTAGCCTGTACCTGATGCGAACATTTTTTTCCATAGGTTCAATATGAATATCACTAGCATTTTTCTTAACCGCTTGCTGTATTATTGTATTGACGAGCTTAATTATGGGTGCCTTTTCTGCTACTTCCAAGGCATCGTCAACGACTTCATGATTATCTTCCCTGATACTATAAACAGTAGAATCAGCATGAAGTTTATAATAAATATCTATGGCTTTTTGGATTTCTTTTTTGCTAGCTATAACAACCTGTATATTATAATTAGTTGCTAGCTTGATATCATCAATTGCAAAGATATTGAAAGGGTCACTTAGCGCTAAGAACAAGGTGTTTCCATCTTTTTTAATAGGTAATGCCAAGTGCTTTCTAGCCAAATACTCCGGCACTAGCCGTATCACATCAGGACTAATATAAAGCTTATTTAAATTAACACTTGGCACGCCAGCGGTAATAGCTAGAATTTCAGCCATTTTAGTTTCTGTGATAAAACCCTCGTCAATTAATACTTCGTCCAATCTTTTGTCTGTTTTAACTTGAATTTCTTTAATCTTTTCTAAGTCATTTTTTGTCAGGTAGTTTTCCTTTATCAAATAGTCTTCAAGGCTTTTCATAAGTCGTAAGATCACTCCCCGAACATGTATATACTACTATTCGTCAATTTTCGGGAAAATCCTTCATATTTTGACAGGGAAAAATAAAAAAGCCTTACTGGCTTTTTTTCATAAAATACAATCTCATGTGTGATATCTCTTTATCGGGCGAAAAACCAACTTCCATTAGACAGTAATTGTTTAAATGGGGGTTTTTCTGCTTTAAATCCTTTACTATCTTTTTTAATTCATTGATTACAATACAGGGTTTATGCAGGTTGATTGCCAAAAACCTGGGCATTTCCCTATTTATTGTCAACAATTCCACCGACATCTCCCCTAACCTCCACTACTCAATCAAGAGTTATCAGCTTTTTGTTCTCTAATATTTTTATAATCCGTCTTTCCATCAGTCTCATTATTCTCGTCCAATAAAGTTCTCTGCTGCTGATTGGTTTTACTAAAATAGCATAAAGGCCCATTCGTTTTGCACCAAAAACATCGGTAAATATTTGATCTCCTATGACCGCAGTTTGTTCAGGCTGTGTACCCATTATATCCATGCCTTTTTTAAAAGCACTTTTAAAGGGTTTATAGGATCCGAATACGGCGGGAATTCCTAATAGTTCCGAACAACGTTTTATGCGCTTGTATTTGTTGTTAGATATGATGCAAAGGGAAAAGCCTTCTTTTAAGCAGTATTGTGTCCAACCTATCAATTTTTCTTCGACATGCTTTGAATCCCAGGGAAGCAGAGTATTGTCAAGATCAACTAATATCCCTTTGATATTTTTTTCCTTGATGGAATCTAAATCCAATTTGTAAATACTTTCTAAATATAAATCCGGGCAAAATAATTTCAGCATGATTCGCCTCTTCTTACAAAGTTTTTGCGTAAATATATATTAAATAATTAACAGCTTATTTGCAACCCTCAGAATGCAGCTCCTTGCACAGTTTTTTTATTGCTCTCTTTTCTATTCTTGATACGTATGACCTTGAAATTCCAAGCAGCTTGGCTATTTCTCTCTGGGTTTTAGTGGCCCCGTTTATAAGGCCATATCGCAGTTCTATGACTTTTCGCTCCCGGCATTTTAATGCTGTCCTGATTTTTTCATAGAGTTTTTCCTGTTGAAATTTTTTTGATATTTCGTTGGCAACCGCATCAGATTCAGTCCCCAATACGTCAATGAGAGAAATTTCATTGCCTTCTTTATCTATACCGATAGGGTCTTGTAGTGAAACCTCTGCTTTGACCTTCTTTGTCGATCTTAAATTCATAAGTATTTCATTCTCGATGCAGCGAGCTGCATAAGTGGCAAGGCGGCTGCCCTTATCTTGATTAAAAGTAGTAATGGCCTTTATAAGGCCGATTGTTCCTATGGATATTAAATCATCCATGTCTTCCCCGGTGCTTGCGAACTTTTTCACTATATGGGCAACCAATCTCAAATTGTGTTCAATCAGGATGTTTCTGGCTTCTTCGCTCCCTTCATAGAATAGGTTTAAATACTTCTCCTCTTCTTCCGGGCTGAGAGGCTTGGGAAATGTTGTAGAGCTAGTTATAAATGCCAACCATGTCAATATCTCTTTAAAAAATAAAACACCCAAAGTCACCAGGACTGACAGGGCATTTTCCATTTTAGCACCTCCCCTGTGCGGTACCTATAATATATGACTTTGAGTCAGAAAATGTGCATGTTTATTTAGTTTTCTGTCAAAGAAGTGATTTGGCACACTATTTCCTTGAAAACTGTAGCTGCTTTAAGAGAGCCGGAACCGCCATGCTCCGCAAATACACATATTATAAGTTCCGGTTTCTCCGCTGGATAATAACCGACAAACCAGGCATGGGGACTGCCGTTTGCAGTTTCGGCGGTGCCTGTTTTCCCGCCAATACTGTGATTCTTGTAAGGGTTGGCTCTAAAGCCGGTACCATACTTCGTCGCATCTTCTAATGCTTCCCTTACCCTTTGAGCGGTTTCAGGTGACAGTACATTATCTTTTGGGGACTGAAAACCTAAATTCTTGTGGATGTTTCCGGCACTATCCCTTATGTGTTTGACAAGCACAGGTCTTTTAAAAACACCATCATTAACTATCGTCAATAAAAGTTGCGCTGCCTGAATAGGTGTTATACCAATCGCCCCTTGACCTATTGAAATATTGCCTATGTCTTGGTAATATACTTCTCCATCTTTAGGGATATTGCCGGGTTTTTCTTCAGGCAAGCCTATGCGTGTCTTTTCGCCTAAACCTAAAAGCCTTGCATATTTAAGAATTTTATCTTCACCTAAACGCATACCTAATTGAATAAAAACCGAATTACAGGAATAGGCTAGGGCGCTTTTTAAGGTTAGTTCTCCATGGCCCCCTTCATCGTAACTGGAGCATTTAAAAATATTGCCTCCAACCTGCTCAAAACCTTTACAGTAAAAAACCTCATTTAAATCTGCCAGTTTTTCTTCAAGGGCTGCAGCTAATATTACTATTTTAAATATCGAACCGGGAGTATAACTTTCAACGGCCCGATTAATAAGCGGGGCATCTTCATGATTTAAATACTCTTCCAGTTTATATTGTTTATAATTGGGCCTGCTGGCCATGGCAAGTACTTCGCCGGAATTTGTATCAAGTATGACAACTGCCCCCTTATAAATGCTTTCATCCATTATATCTTCAACGATTTTTTGAATTTTCCTATCGATAGTCAGCTTTATTCCCCAGGCTTCCGTCATAGGTTTTTGTAATGCTATACCGCCAATAGGTTGACCCAATCCATCCCTAATTACATAATATCTTTTTATGTCACTTTCAAGAAAACTGTTAAAAGTTTTTTCAATCCCGGTTTGGCCCTGAAAGCCTACTACATGAGTAGCCAAAGCGTCAGGACCGTATCTCATTTCTTTGTTGTAAATGGCGATACCGGGAGTTCTACCTTTAAGATCGTATACGATTTGGGAGTTTTCCGGTGTCAACTGAATAGTTTCTATCTCGCTTGAATCTACTGAATCTAAAATATCATTTTCCACCAGTAGCTGTTTTTCTTGTGCTGATAACCAATTGGGTGCGATGACGGCAAAACTTGCAATAAAACTACCCGTCAGGGATTTTCCCTTTGTGTCATATATGCCTCCTCTTAGTTTATCAACCAATGGGCCGGTTTTTTGCATAAAAGCGGCTTCTGCTAGAAACGGGCCTTTTACTATTTGAATGTAAAAAAGTCTAAATAATAAAATTATACTCATGGTAGAAATTATGAAGGTCAATAAATACATACGCTTATTCGTTCCCACTTAATTCACCCATGAGTATAATGCCCTTAAAATGGATTTTTATTCCTATATTATTTTTGACTTTCTATCATTCTTTGAGCTTTAAGATGTTCTTGATAGGTTACGTTAAATATGTGACTCCCATCTCCTTTGGCTACAAAATACAGATAATCAACCTTTGCGGGATTCGCCACTGCTAACATTGAAGAAAGACCGGGCGCCCCTATTGGGCCAGGCGGTAAATGGCTGACTTTATATGTATTGTAAGGAGAATCAACCTCGAGATCTTCTAGAGACAGTTCTTCCTTATGTTCACCTAATGCATAGGCCACCGTTGCACAGGATTGCAGTGGCATTCCTATGTTCAGTCTGTTGTGAAAAACCCCTGCTATTATTGGTCTTTCCCTTTCCAGTTTGGCCTCAGCTTCAACTATAGAAGCCAATGTTACAACTTGATAAGTAGAAAGCTCGATTTTGTTTTCTTTTATGACACTATCAACTTTATTAAAATACACATCCTGAAAGCGATTCAACAGTATATCTATGTAGAACTCGGGATTCTTGCCCGGTGGCATAAGGTAAGTATCGGGAAATAGGAAACCTTCTAAAGTTGCATTTGGAGGAAAATCCTTCAAGAAAGTATACTTATTTTTGTATTTGTCTATGTCAAGTGATTTAATGAAATCTTCTTCGGCAACCAAGCCTTTTTCACTAAAAATAGCAGCTATAGTATTAACTGTACTGCCTTCTGGAATTGTCACTTTTATATCCTCATTGATCATTTCTCCTTTCACCAGTTTATCGAGGATTTCTTCCGGTGACATTGAAGGGCTCAGAAAATATTTGCCTGCCTTTATTCTATTATCCTGCCCCTCAAGCTTCGCATATAAAATGAAGGCAAATTGATTTTTTATCATGCCATGCTCCTGCATCTTCGCTGCCAGTTGCTTTGCAGTAATGCCGCTTTCAACCTCAAATTCAACAAGGATTGTATCGGCTGCATTTTTAGGGGAAAGCATACTTTGATACCACTTTAAAGCTAAAACCGGTATTATTGCTATAATAACAATAGTTAATACAATTTTTTTCCTGTCTTTTATGTATTTTACCGCACTGCTTTCAATAAAGCGATGGTAGAGGTATTTAATGTTCAAAATGATTACACCTCTTTTGCTATTCTTTTTTGAAGAAATCCTTAAGGCTTGTCCTTTGTATAAAATGATACAATGGAATCCCTAAGGCCGCTACCGATATGAGCTGACCTATGCCAATATATAAAACTGTTATCCAATAGGGAACATTATAGATGATGGATAAATAATAAGATATACCAAATGCATTTAGAACAATAGGTGGAAGCGAACCTGATACGGGCCCGGGCATTTTAGCTGTGATACATGCTGCTATCAATGTGATTAAGCTACCAAAATATATATCCCATGGCCCCATACCCCCCAAAATATTGGCGAGTAAGCAGCCTATAAAAAGCCCGGGGATAGCAGCCGATTCAACTAGGGGTAGCAATGTTAAAGCTTCAGAAACCCTTATTTGAATTACACCATAACTTATGGGCTTAAACAAGTAGGTAATTAGTGTATATATAGTTGCAATCACCGCTGCTCTCGCAATATAATTTATTTTGTTTCTCTCTGTTATTTTCAATTGGCCAAATATATAACCCAGGAGTAAAAGGGTTACCGCAAATAAAACAGCGAAAATCATGGTAATCTTCCTTTTTTTCTATTTCCATCATATTCTAGTTTAACCTTACTGATTGAACTAGTCAAACATTTTGCTATTGACTTTAGTTAGATTATACTATATATTTTTTAACGTAGACAATTAATTGAATACATATCAGAGTTTTCAATTAAAGGGGAGTAGTCATTTTGATAAAGTCACCATCACGGCTTTTCAGCCTGGCTTTATCATTCAGTTTTACTGAAGACAAGACCTTTAATATAATTTCGTATGATTATATTAAAGGTTTTTTTATTATAAGCACAGATACAAACCTTAATCTTTCCTGTATAGACAGATTAGGGAACTTATATTTATAATAAGTGTATAAGGTGGTGATATGCTTTAAATAAAATGCTTTAATCTTCATATACTACTAGTACTAAATATGAGGAGGGTATTTGTTGGAAAGAACAAACTGGTACTTGTTGGAGAATGAGGAAGTCTCTTCAAAACTAAGCACCGATTTAGAAAAAGGTCTGTCCTCGGAATTAGCTAAAGAAAGACTTAAGTCTCACGGTTACAATGAATTGATAAGTAAAGAAGGACCTACAATTTGGCAGATGCTGCTTTCCCAATTCCAGGATTTCCTCGTGCTGATACTCATAGGTGCAAGTCTCGTATCCGCACTGATTGGGGAAGTTACAGATTCCGTAGTAATAATCCTCATCGTCGTTTTAAATGCCACCTTAGGGGTTGTCCAGGAGTTTAAAGCTAATAAAGCTTTGGAAGCCCTCAAAAAAATGGCAGCTCCAGAAGCCAAAGTCATAAGAGATGGGAAAATCATTGAAATTCCTGCTCGTGAATTGGTGCCTGGCGATTTGGTGATATTAGAAGCTGGAAACTACGTTCCCGCAGACTTGAGACTTGTGGAAAGTGTCAACCTAAAAATCGAGGAAGCATCTTTGACCGGTGAATCGGTACCTGTCGAAAAAAATGCAGAAATTGTCTTTAACAATGATGTTCCATTGGGAGATCGAAGCAATTCAGCTTTCATGAGTACAGTAGTTACTTACGGCAGGGGTAAGGGTATCGTTGTCGAAACCGGTATGAACACCGAAATAGGTTTAATAGCTGAAATGCTGGAAAGTTACGAAGAGGAGAGTACACCTCTGCAAAAAAAACTTGCCGAACTAGGAAAGATATTAGGAATTGCAAGTTTAGCCATCTGCGGCATTGTATTCATACTAGGCCTCATTAGAGGAGTACCTATTTTAGAAATGTTCATGACTGCTGTAAGTCTTGCAGTAGCAGCCATACCGGAAGGTTTGCCGGCTATAGTAACCATAGTACTAGCCCTTGGAATGCAGCGCATGGTAAAAAGGCATTCCATAATAAAAAAGCTGCATGCAGTTGAAACCCTCGGTAGTACGACCGTAATATGTTCGGATAAAACCGGGACACTTACCCAAAACGAAATGACTGCTCAGAAAGTCTTCGTCAACGGAAATGTTTACTCTATTTCCGGAGAAGGTTATAAAACTCAAGGAGAATTTACTCTAAATGGCAAAACAATCGATCCTTTAGCGGATCCCGATTTGAAAATGCTGCTCACCATTGGCGCGCTGTGCAACGATGCAAAACTTGAAGAAAGCGGTTCAGATGGTGATAAAACCTGCCGCATTATAGGAGATCCTACTGAAGGATGCTTGGTAGTCGGAGCGGCAAAAGCTTGCATGTGTTTGGAAGAGTTAAATAAAAGCAGACCGCGGCTTCAAGAAATACCCTTTGACTCTGATCGGAAACGCATGACAACATTTCATCCATATGAAGACGGATATATTGCCTGCATCAAAGGCGCTCCGGACGTAATGCTAAATTTGTCTAACAGAATACTTAAGAATGGAGAGATTTTAGATTTAACAGAGGCTGACAGAGAACAGATTTTAGAAATAAATCATGAAATGGCCTCACAAGCCTTGAGAGTACTTGCTTTTGCCTTCAAATTAGAAAACGAACTTCCTAAGGACCCGAAACCTGAAGAAGTCGAAAAAGATATGATTTTTGTCGGCCTTGTGGGCATGATAGACCCTGCAAGACCGGAAGCTAAAGAGGCAATAGAGATATGTAAGCAGGCCGGTATAAGACCTGTGATGATAACCGGTGACTACAAAGACACCGCAGAAGCGATTGCACGGGATTTGGGTATGCTAGATGAAACTTCAAAGGTTCTAACGGGAACCGACTTAGATGCAATGAGTGATGAAGAATTAGTCGCAGTCGCTGACCAGGTTTCCGTTTATGCACGAGTTTCACCCGTTCACAAGCTCAGAATTGTTGAAGCCATAAAACAAAATAACCACATTGTTGCCATGACCGGCGATGGTGTAAACGACGCGCCTGCACTTAAAAAAGCAGATATCGGTGTGGCGATGGGTATTACGGGAACTGACGTTGCCAAAGAAACTGCTGACATGATTCTTACAGATGACAATTTTGCCAGTATTGTAGCTGCCGTAGAAGAAGGCAGAGTAATATACGCAAATATCCGCAAGTTTATTTTCTTCCTTTTGTCCTGCAATATAGCGGAAATACTGATTATTTTCGTGGCTATGCTCGTAGGTTTGCCAATACCTTTAAAGCCAATTCAACTTTTATGGTTGAACCTGTTAACTGACGCCTTCCCTGCCCTTGCCTTAGGAATGGAAGCAAAGGAACCCGATATAATGGAAAAACCGCCACGGAATCCTAACGAACCGATCATGGACCATCGCATGAAAGTACAAATAGCAATACAGAGTATTTTCATGACTATGGCAGTATTAGGAGTGTTTACGTTTGCACTCAACACAAGTTCAAATTTACAAGTAGCTCAAACCTATGCTTTTGCAACACTTATATTCAGCGAATTGTTAAGAGCGTATACATCACGTTCAGAAACGCTTTCGGTGTTCAAAATAGGTGTTTTCAGCAACAAATACATGGTAGGCGGAACATTTATTTCCTTCCTGCTGCTGCTGCTAGTCATATATGTCCCTGCATTGCGAGAAATTTTTGATACAGTAAAGCTTTCTATTTATGATTGGGACATTATAGTACTGTTTGGAATGATTCCATTCATAGCGGCAGAAGTTAGCAAGATATTTCTTAGAAAATCATAAAAAAAGAGCCCTGAATTAGGGCTCTTTCTCATTGTCATCTTCTTTGCAATCCTTGCAGTAACCGAAAAACTTAACCATGTGGTCTTTCACTTGAAAATCGTTGTTGCTTTCGATTCTGTCTTCAAGCTGATCCAATAGGTCATCATCAAACTCATATACATTGCCGCATGTCAGACATATTAAATGATGATGTTGATGTCGATGATCTTCACTAAGTTCATATCTGTAGCAACCATCATTGAAATTCAGTTTTTTGACAATATCAAAATTGTCAAAGAGCTGGAGCGTCCTGTATATGGTTGCAAGACCTATGTCAGGATACTTGTCCTTTACAAGCTGATAAATATCTTCTGTGCTCAAATGCTTTGACTCATTCTCAATGAGGACATCAAGAGTCGCTTTTCTTTGAGGGGTCAATTTACAGTCTTTTTCTTTAAGCTTTTCCTCAATGAGTCGAATTTTTTGTCTTTTCTCCTCTTCAGAAACCATTAAAACCACCCTTGGCTGCTATTTTGTCTATAGTATATTGCAAATAATATTCATTGTCAAGGACTCAGAACTTAATGAAAACTGCATCGGCAATGTCTTCTATTTGTCTGATCTTGTCTAAAATGTTTTCAGGAATTTCTTCATCCACTCCCAAGACCATTAAAGCTTCTCCCCGATAAGATTTGCGGCCAAGCTGCATATATGCTATATTAATGTCATTTTGCCCCAATAAGGTTCCAACTTTTCCTACAATGCCGGGCCTGTCCCTGTGAAAGGACATCAATGCAAAACCTTCGGGGATGAGATCAATCTTGTAATCATCCACAGCAACTATTCTCTGTTCATCATTTCCAAATACAGTTCCTGTTATACTTCCGACACCCAAATCGGTAGAAATCTTCATTGTAACGGTTCCGGGAGCATCCTGATCCTTGCTCACTTTTTTCTCAATTATTTTAATTCCCCGTTCTTTGGCGAGTAAGTAGGCATTAACAACGTTAGCAGGAAATTGTAAGATGTTTGTCAATATGCCTTTTATGCCTGCTGTCGTTATCGGCTTAACATCGAACCTAGCTATCTTGCCGGAATATATCATCTCAACTTCGCTGATTCGCCCGTTCTTTAGCTGTGTGTAAATTGAGCCCATCTTTTCAGCTAATTCCATAAATGGTTTAATTACCTTGTATTCTTCAGGCCGTATGGATATCATGTTTACCGGGTTTTTGACCATTTCGCCTTTTAAGGCTCTTATTATGTCTCTTGCTACATCAACTGCAACATTAATTTGTGCCTCAGCAGTAGAAGCACCCAAATGCGGTGTTGCTATAACATTTGGCAAATCTATGAGAGGGCTGTCCAGGGGTGGCTCATGTTCAAATACGTCAAGTGCGCATGCAGCAATTTTTCCCGATACTAGCCCTTCATAAAGGGCAGTTTCATCAATGATGCCGCCACGAGCACAATTTATGATAATGACTCCATCTTTCATCATATTAATGCGTTCTTTGTTTATCATGTGATAGGTTGATTTTGTCACAGGAACATGAAAAGTTATAAAATCTGCTTCTTTAATTACCGCTTCCAGGTCTACTACCTGAACATGGATATTTTCCACATGTTCTTTGATTACATACGGGTCATATGCAATAACATTCATTCCCAAGCCCATGGCTTTTTTAGCCACATCTTTTCCTATACGGCCCAAACCAACAACACCGAGGGTCTTGCCCCTAAGTTCAACACCCATGAATTTTTTCCTATCCCAATTTTTATTTTTAAGACTCATAACTGCAGCAGGAATATTCCTCGCGGCAGCCATTAATAATGCAATGGTATGCTCGCTAGCTGCAATAGTATTTCCTTCGGGAGCATTTACTACTAAAACACCCTTTTTCGTTGCATATTCAACATCAATGTTATCCACGCCTACTCCGGCTCTGCCTATTACCTTTAAATTGCTTTTTTCTATGATTTTTTGTGTAACCTTGGTTGCACTTCTCACAACAATGGCATCGTATTTAGGGATTATTTCCAAAAGCTCATCTTCTCTTAATTTGGTTTTGACATCTACCTCAAACTCCTGTTTTAATATGTCAATACCTTCTTGTGCTAAATCATCACATACCAGAACTCGCATATTACCTACCCCTTCTTTTCAAAATCTTGTTATGATTTTTCATAATTGCCAGGTCTATTAATATAAATAAACTGTTATAATTTCAATCGACCGTTCTCTTTTGACCTGGAATTAAATATAAACAAAACTTGATTTAACAAAAAAACCGCCCGTACAAGGGGCGGATCTTACCGCGTTGCCACCCTATTTCGGTTTCCCAAAATAAGCACAACCCTCATTTTTTATAACGGTTTTTACCGTTTGACTCATCGTCAACGACTCCAAGGCGGAAATAATGGGTTATTACCGGTTCACACCAGCCACCGGCTCTCTGAAAATAAAACTCCATTAATTTTCCTCTTCACAGTCTTTCCCTTATTTAAATTATTAACAATTATAAATTAGGACTTGTTATCTGTCAAGCCTAATCTTCTTCATCTACAAAATCATCATCTAATTCCAATTCGTGTTCGCACAATGTTTCCCAGGCTTCACATACCATTTCAAATTCTTCATCATCTTCCACCTGAGAGAGTATTTCGTCACCATTTTCATCAGCATCGATGCGAAATATATATGCTTGGTCATCGTCTTCTTCAATGGGAACCAATATAGCGTAATCACTGTCTTCAACAGTAATAACTCCAAGCACCTCAAATTCGGCTTCTTCGCCATTTTCGCCCAGCAAAGTAATAGTTTCTCGGTCTTCCATTTTTTCAACTCCAATTCTTATTGAATTAAAGATATTTTATAGTAATTCTTTCCTGCTGTCAACTTTTGATTTAAAGTCTAAATAATTTTGAAGAATAAACACTGCTGCCATTTTATCGATGACTTTTTTTCTTTTTTTGCGGGAAATGTCGGCTTCAATTAAAGTCTTCTCAGCAGCTACAGTAGACAGCCTTTCATCCCAGAAGTCTACTTCAACTTCTAATGCATTTTGAAGTTTATTGACATATTTTTTGACTTCCTCTCCACTAGGGCCTACGCTCCCATCCATATTTTTCGGAAGGCCAACTACTATTTTTACAACATTATATCTTGAAACAATTTCAGCAATCTTATTTATATCTTCACCATTATTCTTTCTTTCTATTACATCCAAACCGTTGGCGGAAAAATAAAGTTCATCTGATATTGCGACTCCTATTCTTTTTTCTCCTATATCCAAACCTAATATCCGCACTTAGGGTTACTCCTTTTATATGATTTTAATGCAAAACTCGGGACAGTACCCGGCACAATATCCGCAGAGAATACATGCATCCGAAATTACCTCTGAACGTCCATTGTGAAGAAAAAGGGCATTGTGCCGACAATGCTTTACACACTCCCCGCAACCGATGCACCAGTCTTCTACCAATAGCTTCCTTTTGTTACTTTTTAATCTTTCTTCTATAACAGGTTCTACTGTTTTTCCTTCAAATATGCAAACATTTGATACAACTTCATCTATAGACTGCATCCCTACCGCTACTGAATCAAGATGTGGAAATGATAATATGTAAGAGAAGGCATGTTTTTTATCGTTTATTAGATTCCCGCCTCCTAAAACCTTCATGGCATATATACCCTTACCATTTTTATGGGCTTTTTTTATGGCAACTTCCATGTCATGCAAAGTTCCATCTTTAATACCTAAACCTTTGAAGTTGATTAATGGATGGATAACATCAATTTCCTGCATATCAGCTGCCGCATTTACCACTTCCACCGTATGAGTTGAAACGCCTATTGCCCTTATTATACCTTTTGCCTTGGCATCAACCAAATAATCCAGAGCTTCTCGATGTCCCTTAAGTGTTAATCGACTTTCTTGTTCATGGAGCATAAAAATGTCTACAACATCCTTGTCCATTTCCTTGCGTGCCTTTTCTACACTTTCCTTCATTCCCTCATACGTATAGGCATAAGATTTTGAAGATATTATCAGTTCCCCTTTAGCTTTCTTCAAGGCCCTGTTTATATATTGATAGTTTCTATAGAATTCGGCGGTATCTATAAAATTAACCCCCATTTCCATGGCGTAAAGAATAAGTTCTGCTCCATCATCAATAGATAAATCGGCTTGAAGGGGGCTTATTGTCAGGCTGCCAAAACACAGCTTAGACACTGTCAAATCAGTAAACCCAAGTTTGTTATACTGCATAAATTGTTGACCTCTTTTAACATGTTTTTATTTACATAACACGATAAAAAAAGTATCAGCAGGCAATAGATCAAAATAAATTTACATACACAATAATGCATGAGATCGCCTGCTGATTGTCATTCATATTCCTATCTCAGATCTTGTCAGATTAGCCTTCGATAAAATTCTTTACAAGTACTTCTAATAATTCATCCCGCTCAAGCTTGCGAATGAGATTTCTTGCATTGCCATGACTGGTAATATATGCAGGGTCACCGGATAAAAGGTAGCCTACAATCTGATTTATGGGGTTATATCCTTTTTCTTCCAGGGCCTTCCAGACTTCTTTTAATATCTCACGGGCATCAATATCGGTATCCTTCTCCACTTTAAATCTAACCGTTTCACCCATGTTCTGCCCCATTGTATCTCCCTCCATCGTTTTAATTGATTTCCCTTATCATTTTTGAAACCGAGGCGAGAGCCTCATCGAGTTTCTCAAGTTTCTTACCACCGGCCTGGGCAAAGTTTGGCCTTCCCCCTCCGCCTCCTCCGGCAATCTGGGCCACATTCTTTACAATGTTACCGGCATGATAGCCCTTCTTAGTTAAATCATCTGTCACAGCGGCAACAAATATTATTTTGTCACCACTAACACTGCCTAACACGATGATGCCGGATTTTAGCTTTTGTCGCAGTGTATCGCTCATTTTCCTTAAATCATCTATAGTTTTTGCCTCAGTCTTGCTTGATACTACATTTATACCGTTTATAGTCTCTTTCATTTTTATAATTTCATCAATCTCTTGATTAATCGCGTGCTGTTTTAAGGATTCTATTTCCCTTTCCTGAAGCTTACACTTTTCCAATAAATCGCTTATTTTTTGAGATATTTCATGAGGTGACGCTTTCAATAATCTTGCTGCCTCATTTATATTGTCAAGGGTCTCATATAGAAAATCCATTAAGTTCGACCCGCAAACAGCTTCAATTCTTCTTATGCCAGCAGCTACGCTGCTTTCAGATAAGATTTTAAAAAGCCCGATTTCTGATGTGCTCCTTACATGAGTGCCACCGCAAAGCTCTTTGGTATAATCACCCATGCTTACAACGCGAACACGCTCCTGATACTTTTCATCAAAGAGTGCTATTGCGCCTTGAGCTTGAGCTTCGTTAAAGGTCATCCAATTTAT
This sequence comes from Tepidanaerobacter sp. DTU063, assembly GCA_001512695.1. Lineage (GTDB taxonomy): Bacteria > Bacillota > Thermosediminibacteria > Thermosediminibacterales > Tepidanaerobacteraceae > DTU063. The sequence continues at coordinate 94,962 of LFSJ01000064.1, forward strand.
ATCAACAGGAAGGTTACTTAATATAGCGCTGTTTACCCTGTTTTCCACTTCACGAATTTCTTCTGATGTAAGGGCTGTAAAGTGAGAAAAATCGAATCTCAATCTATGCTCATCTACTAATGAGCCGGCTTGATTTACATGCTCACCTAATACTTCTTTTAGAGCTTTGTGCAGTAAATGGGTTGCGCTGTGATGTCTGGCTATACTTTGCCTTCTGCTAATATCGATCTTTGTCAAAACCAAATCGCCTACGGATATCGAGCCTTTTATAATCCTACCGATATGATAAAACTTTTCGTCAGGAGTTTTATGAGTTTCGGTTACTTTAAACACAAAATTGTCATTTTCAATGACTCCTACATCCCCCACTTGACCGCCTGACTCTGCATAAAAAGGGGTTTTGTCAAGTACTAGAATGATATCCGTTGTCATGTCATCACTTGTTTTTACAAGTTCGCCAGCTTTTAGTATGAGCTGAACCATACTTTTTGATTCAAAGGCTTCATAACCAATGAACTTGGTAGGTGCAATATCGGCTAAATGGTCATAAAGTTCATCTATTTTATAGCTTTCCTTGCGAGCTGCCTTGGCTTGCATGCGTTGTTTGTTCATGAGCTCTTCAAAAGCCTCGATATCTACCGTCAATCTCTTTTCTTCGGCGATGTCCTTTGTTAAATCAATTGGAAATCCATATGTATCGTAAAGCATGAAGGCCATATCTCCGGGGATCTGATTTTTCTTGGCATCTAATAGCTTTTCAATGCCCCTATATAATATCTTAAGGCCATCGCTTAATGTCTCCAAAAATCTTTCTTCTTCTGCTTTTACTACTTTCTGTACATATTCCGAATTCTTCTGGACTTCCGGATAAGTATCTTTCATCAGAGAGGCTACTTCAGGAACAACTTTATATAAAAAAGGTTCATTAAAGCCGAGTTCTTTGCCGTAACGAGCAGCTCTCCTGATAATACGCCTCAAGACATAGCTTCTACCTTCGTTTCCAGGAAGCACTCCATCAGAGATTAAAAAAGTGATAGCTCTTGAATGGTCTGCAATAACTCTAAAAGGAAAGCCCTCTTCGCCTTCATCATATTTCTTGCCGGACAAATTTTCGACAAAACTTATTATAGGCCTCAAGAGGTCAGTATCGTAATTGCTGTATACATCTTGCATTACGGTTGCTATTCGTTCGAGACCCATTCCCGTGTCTATACTTGGTTTTGGTAGAGGAGTCATGTTTCCATCTTCGTCCCTGTTATACTGCATAAAAACTAAATTCCACAGTTCACGCCAGCGGTCGCAGTCACATTTGCCCAAAGCACATTCTTCTGCGCTGCAGCTGTATTCTTCCCCTCTGTCAATATATATTTCACTGCACGGCCCACAAGGTCCTGTGTCTCCCATGCTCCAGAAATTGTCTTCTTCCCCTAATCGAACTATTCGGTCAGGAGAAACATAGTCCTGCCACAACCGAAAGGCTTCTTCGTCCTCTTTATATATGCTTACCCAAAGCTTATCCTTGGGCAGTTTTAGCACTTCGGTTAAAAACTCCCAGGCATATTGTATAGCTTCTTTTTTAAAATAATCGCCAAAGGAAAAATTGCCCAGCATCTCAAAGAAGGTGTGGTGTCTAGCGGTTTTACCTACACTTTCTAAATCATTGTGTTTGCCGCCGGCCCGAACACATTTTTGGCAAGAAACTGCCCTCGAATAGGGAAGGCTTGTCAAGCCCAAAAAGACGTCTTTAAACTGATTCATGCCTGCATTAGTAAATAAAAGGGTGGGGTCGTTTTGTGGAACAAGGGAGGAGCTGGGAACTCTTGTATGACCCTTGCTCTCAAAATAGCTCAAGAATTTCTCCCTAATTTCATTACTAGTCATCATAATTATATATACCCTCCGAAACATGCAATATCATTAATTGTCTATTAATACTGAGGCAATTATATAGAAGATATAAACCATTGTCAATATTTTCTACCGGGATATCACATTATTCTTATAATACGCGAGGAATACTTTTTCCAGGCTTCTTTACTGCCAGTAAATAAGTGAATCATTAAATAGCTAAAAGACATTAGAGCAAGGCCTACAAAAAGTGCAAATGGCTCAACTGCAAATATGTTAAGGGGTTTTGAAAACTTAAACGCAAGGAAAATTCCTAATAAAAAGGCCAGCAGAGGAATACCGTAAGCTATCAGTGTAGCTGATAAAAACGTCTTTGCACTAAGTTCTATTTCCACAATTTGTCCTACTTTTACACCAATTGGATCCTTTGCCCAGACCTTAAGAGGTTTACCTTCTCGGCCTACCGAGCAACCCTTGCAGCCATCACAGGCAGCAGATTTTCTTATTTCCACCCGAGCGTGGTTTCTCATAGTCTCCACTACAATAGCTTTTTCCCTCATTTTATCCTCCAGGACATTTGCAATAAGCTCATTTTATAAACTTGCTTAATACATCAATCAGTTCATGGATTTTTTTATCACCGATGTCTGATTGTATAGCTTCTGTCACACATCCCCTTGTATGGTCTTCAAAAATAATTAAACCCACCTTATTTAAAGCTGCCCTAACGGCTGCAATCTGAATCAATATATCCGCACAATATTTTTCATTCTCAATCATTCTTTGTATTCCTTTAATCTGACCCTCTATCCTTCTTAAACGTCTCAGAAGGTTGGCCTTGTTTTCAGAATATGAACAGCTATGTCCGTGCTTCAATCCAATTACCTCCAATACCATATGGGGGTATCAGATTAATTATATATTATTATTTCGGCATAATCAATTCTTTATTAAATAATTTATTACTTCACCGGCAATAATAAGCCCCATTACCGAAGGTACAAACGATATACTGCCTGGGGGACGATGGTTAATTAAAGGGGTCTCAGTTGAAAACACCACTTTTACTCCACTTTCTATACCGTTTTTCCTTAACTCTTTCCTAATTTTCCTGGCCATTGGGCATACCGAAGTTTCTGATATGTCAGCCACTTGAAATTTGGTAGGATCTAATTTGTTTCCGGCTCCCATAGCTGATATAATTGGAATATTTGTTTGTTTACACCTGATAATTAAATCAACTTTTGAACCAAGGCTGTCTATGGCATCCACAACGTAATCATAGTCAGTAGACAGTATTCTGGTAGCCGTTTTTTCAGAATAAAATTCCCGGATGCCAATCACTTTAGCATCGGGATTTATGTCGAGAATCCTATTTTTCATTACTTCAACTTTTGGCAAAGCTAAAGTTGAACGTAGTGCCAGAATTTGTCGGTTTAAGTTAGAAGGGCAGATAATATCATGATCTACTAATACGAGTGTGCCGACTCCTGCTCGTGCAAGAGCTTCCGCTGCAAATGAACCTACTCCACCGATACCTATGACAGCTACTCTTGATTTATTCAGTCTCTCTATGCCATCTTTGCCTATTAGTAATTCAGTTCTGGAATAGAATTGTTCTTTCAAAAAAATCGCTCCATACTTTTAAGTATAAAAAAACCCCCACCATGCCGTGTTCGCTGACTGTAATAGAGACCCGGCTACCCAGGTGGGTGTCCTCCTAAATGCTTTATATTTCCCTCCCGAAGGAGGGCATATATGCCGCATTCAGAGACCGGACTCCCTATATCAGAGTGTTGGCTCTTTACTTAGCCAGTTTACACGCACACAGCAGGGTTATTCATTTCTAGCACTATATTATCACAAAAGCTGCTATTTATCAAGGTTTTACACAAATATAGCCATGCCAAATAGTGCTTTATTTTTATAATTTTACCTGAATGTGAAGCTCCTTAAGTTGTTTTGCCTCGACTTCGCTGGGTGCTTGTGTCATAAGACATGATGCATTTTGGGTTTTGGGGAAAGCAATGCAATCTCTAATGCTTTCTAATCCCAGAAGCAACATAATAAAACGGTCAAGGCCATACGCTATTCCACCGTGGGGTGGCACGCCATATTCAAAGGCCTTCAGCAAAAATCCAAAATTTTGACTGGCTCGTTCTTCCGAAATACCCAGTACTTCAAACATCTTCTTTTGAAGCTCTGCATCATGAATTCTAATACTTCCTCCGCCAAGTTCGGTGCCGTTTAATATAACGTCGTAAGCTTTCGATCTGACCTTAGCAGGGTCCTTGTCCAAAAGAGGTATATCCTCTTCCATCGGTGATGTAAAGGGGTGGTGCCTGGCTACGAACCTCTTTTCTTCTTCGCTATATTCTAGTAATGGGAACTCGGTAATCCACAGAAAATTTAACTTATCCTTGTCTATTAAATCAAGGACCTTGCCCAGATACAGTCGCATATTACCTAATGAAGTCATGACAAGTTCGGCATTTGTATCCGCTATAAAGATAAGCAAGTCATCGATTTCGCCTTCCAGTCTATCAATAATTTGCTTTAGCGTTTCTTCATCGAAAAACTTGGCTATGGGAGATTTAACACCTTCCGACGTGATGTTTATCCATGCCAGCCCTTTTGCTCCGAATTCTTTTGATTTTTCCACCAGTTCATCAATTTGCCTGCGACTGAAGCTTTCATTGCCTTTTTTAATATTTATCCCTTTTACACAACCGCCACCCTTGACCGCCTGGCTAAACACTTTAAAATCGGCATTCTCTACCAAATCCGAAACATCAACCATCTCCAAGCCAAACCTTGTATCCGGCTTGTCGGAACCGTATTTTTCCATGGCATCTTTGTAGGTCATTCTGGGAAATGGTATTTCTATTTGTTCGCCGGTAACTCTTTCAACTACATATTTTATAAGCTGTTCGTTTATGGAGATGACATCCTCAGCATCTACAAAAGACATTTCTATGTCAAGCTGTGTGAACTCAGGCTGCCTGTCGGCTCTTAAGTCTTCGTCCCTAAAGCACCGAGCTATTTGGTAGTATCTCTCCATTCCCGATACCATCAGAATCTGTTTGAATAGTTGGGGTGATTGGGGCAGTGCATAAAACTGTCCAGGATTTAGCCTGCTTGGAACAAGGAAGTCTCTAGCGCCTTCAGGGGTACTCTTTGTCAGAATAGGCGTCTCTATCTCTAGAAAGCCCTTTTCGTCAAGAAAATCTCTTATGGCTTTTTTTACTTTGCTGCGAAAAATCATATTGTGCTGCATTTTAGGCCTTCTCAAATCAAGATACCTGTACTTAAGCCTTATACTTTCATCAACTTTAACATCATCTTCAATGGCAAAGGGAGGGGTTTTGGAAGCACTCAAAATTTTCACTTCTTCTCCTATTACCTCAATATATCCGGTTGAAATCTTAGGATTTACATTCTCTTCCGGGCGTTTAACGACCTTCCCCTTTACCGCTATGACATACTCGGTTCTGAGCTTATCTGCTGTTTCAAAAGCTTCCTTTTGCTCTGGATTAAAAACCACTTGAACTACACCGCTTCGGTCCCTTAAATCAACAAAGATGAGGCCCCCCAAATCTCGCCGTGTTTGAACCCAACCGGCAAGGCATACTTCCTTGCCTTCATGTTCTGGTCTCAAATTACCGCAGTAAAAATTTCGCTTGATATTCATTTGCATGTCAAACAACTCCTTTATGCTTAACTTTTGGTCTGGATTAATATAAATAAAAAAACTCTCTCACTGATACAAATTCTATCAGGGACGAGAGTTTTCCCGCGGTGCCACCCTGTTTGGATAATCCCACTTAAACTTTTAACGCAAGAAACGTAAACCTCTACTTAAGTTCGAGATTTCAGCTCCGGGGTGTTAATTAGCATATTCCTTTTCAAAAAGAGCTCTCAGTCACGGCCCTCTCTCCCTGTTGAAAGCAAATATGCCCTTGCCCCATCCTTGCCTTTACTATATCTTTTTTGACTATTATAATTAAATCAGCTCCCTGTGTCAATGTACCGGAGTGTTGATTTCACAAATTCATAACAAATTACACATAAAGTCAATAAAAAATACGGTTATAATTATAATAGTTATTAAATGATTTTGGAGGTTGAAAGCATGCAGTTTTATAGAAAAAAATATATTATTGCGGTGCTGCTGGGTTTAGCCCTCGGGATCGCTTTAGTTACTGGAGGTATTTTAGCTTATAACTCCATATACCCTGATGCGGCGGCTCGGGCAGGAAGTGAACAAAATGAAACGTCAAACTCGACACCGTCCGGTATTTTGCCAACAGATATACCGGAAATCGTAGAGAAGGTCGGCGATGCAGTAGTCTACATCGAAACAGTCAGCGAAAGCAGCAGTTCTTCAGATCCCTTCTTCAATGACCCATTTTTTAGATACTTTTTTGGAGATAGCTTCGGCTTTCGTACCACGCCAAGGGTAAGCAGGGGCATCGGTACAGGCTTTATCATCAATCCTAAAGGCTATATAATCACCAACGAACACGTTATAAACAACGCCACAGAGGTTACCGTTACAGTTATAGGTTTTGATGAACCTTTCAAAGCAACCGTTGTTGGCAAAGATTTCAATTTAGACTTGGCCGTATTGAAAATTGATTCTTCCAAGAAACTGCCTTATATAGAATTGGGAAATTCTGACGAGATGCGGGTAGGCGATTGGGTTATCGCAATAGGCAATCCCTACAGGCTCGACCACACGGTAACCGTTGGGGTAATAAGTGCCAAAGGAAGACCGGTCACAATCCCAGATCAGTCAACAGGTAAGCAAAGGGTTTATAAGGACTTGATACAAACCGACGCAGCTATCAATCCGGGCAACAGCGGAGGCCCCTTGATATCACTGGATGGTAAGGTAATCGGTATAAATACGGCAGTCAATGCCCAAGCTCAGGGTATTGGTTTTGCAATACCGATAAATACAGCAAAAGAAGTTCTGGATGAACTTATAACAACTGGTTCGGTGACCAGGCCATTTATAGGGGTGCTCCTTCAAGATGTAACAAAAGATCTGGCTGATTACTTTGGGCTCGAAAAGCCAAAGGGCTCAATTATCGCTGATGTTGTTTCCAATAGTCCTGCGGAAAAAGCAGGTCTACAACGAGGTGATGTGATATTAAAGATAAACGATACCGATATAAAGAATTCAAATGATGTCAGCAATGTCGTCAGCAAATCCAAGATCAATGATAAGTTGGTAATGTTGATATTGAGAAACGGCCAAACTCAATACGTTACAGTGGTAGTTGGAAAACAGTCTTAATATGAAAGAAAAGTTGCAGCCCGGCAGTTTAGTTCCTGCCGGGCTGTTTCTTATATGGATTGACAAGCTCTTCATTGACCCACTTTTCCCTGATTCTCTTCACGGTATCAATATCTATATTGGCATAAAGGGCAACATCTTCGTCCGAGATGTCATCATCTTGACCGATAATATCAAGGATATCCGAATAATCTTCATTCTCGCTCAGCTTTTTTTTAATGCTTCTGTTTTTCCTGGCCATAATATCCCTCCTGCCGCACTGTCCATAGTTTAACCTTTTAAACAAAAAATATGTTTATATAGCTACGGCAGTTACCGCAAAAAGGGATTCATCCTTTTTTCATAACCTATAGTAGATGATTCACCGTGTCCGGGGAAAATTTTCGTATCATCATCTAGTTTTAATAACTTTTCTTTTATTGAACTAATAAGCATATCAAAGGAACCACCTGGAAAATCCGTTCTTCCAATTGAACCTGCAAACAATGTATCTCCGGTAAAAACAACATTACCAACTTTGATAGATATGCCGCCGGGTGTATGACCGGGGGTATGAATAATTTCCAAAAATAAATCCCCTAGTCTAAACTCTTCACTGCCCTTTAATTTTATGTCGGCTGAGGGCTGTGTAAATCTTTCACCCAACAAAAATGAAAGATTGCTCTCTGCTGAGGTCAGCATGTGAGCATCAAGCTCGTGAATTACAATTTTTGCACCTGTAGCTTCTTTTATTTCTTTTAAAGCAGCGATATGATCGCTGTGACCATGAGTTAAAAAAATGTATTTTACTTTGAGTTCCGCTTCGTTCACTGCATTTATAATCTGCTTGGCATTCTCACCGGGATCTATTATTGCAGCAATTTTACTTTTTTCATCGGCAATTATATAACAATTTGTTTCCAAAGGGCCAACTTGTAGCTGCTGTAAAAACATCTAATTCCTCCTAAAACTGTTTTTTGCTGTCCAGCAATATGGTGACAGGGCCATCATTTGATACGTTGACTAACATTTCAGCCTGAAACTGACCTTTTTCAACTATTTTAACCTTGTTCTTACAAATTTCGATAAATGCTTCATAAAGCTTATTAGCCTTTTCAGGATCAGCTGCTTGAGTAAAACTTGGCCTACGCCCCTTTCGTGCATCTCCCAAAAGAGTAAATTGAGATACGACAAGCAGTGCGCCATCTACATCCTGAAGGGATTTGTTCATCTTTCCCTCTTCATCTTCAAAAATCCTAAGACCTACTATTTTTTCAGCCATGTAATTGACATCAACCATGGTATCGTCAATGGCAACACCTAAAAATACTACCAGCCCCTTATCAATTTGCCCAACGATACTTCCACGAACAGAAACAAAAGCTTCTTTTGTCCTTTGAACTACTGCCCTCATGAAATCCTCCTCACATACCCATAACACGCTTTACTTCATAAATTCCTTTAATCTTTAATATCTTTTGCATAACACTTTCCAAATGCTGTTTATTGTTAATTTCTAAAATCAAGTCAATAACAGCAACACCGTTTTTTGTAGCCCTTGCGTTAACCGCATCTATATTAGTTTTAATATCTCCAAGAAGGTTGATTATTTCAGAGAGTAAGCCTTGCCTATCATATGCCCAAACCTGTATTTCCACAGGATAGGAAGTGTCTTCAAAACCTTCCCACTTAACTTCTATGAGCCTTTCTTGATCAATATTACCCTGGTTCAAGTTTTTACAGTCTTTTCTGTGAATTGATACTCCTCTGCCTCTGGTTACGTAACCAATTATTTTGTCGCCCGGAACCGGATTGCAGCATCTGGAAAACTTTACTAGTAGATTACCGATACCATCAATTTTTATTCCCCGTTCATCTTTCTTTTTAATCTTTGATTTGCTATCGGCTTTTTCTAAACTGAGCTCCGACTTGTCGGGCTGAACATTTTTTTTGAATTCATCCAAGATCCTTTGAAGTATTTGCTTAGTTGTTACAGCTCCATAGCCTATTGCAGCATACATATCATCTATACTTGTAAAGCTCATTCGCTTAAATATGTGATTCATAAAATCATGTTTTATAAGCTGATAAATGTCATATCCGTTTCTGCGGGCTTCTTTTTCCAGCATCTCCTTGCCTCTGGCTATATTTTCATCCCGCCGTTCTTTTTTGAACCATTGCCTGATTTTATTCTTTGCCTGGGGAGATTTTACTATATTCAGCCAATCGCGACTAGGACCGTTACTGTGGGCGGAAGTTATAATCTCTACAATATCGCCATTGGCCAGCTCATAATCCAGCGGAACCATTTTCCCGTTTACTTTAGCTCCCACGCATCGATTTCCTATATCAGTGTGAATTCTATATGCAAAATCAATAGGACATGACCCCTTAGGCAAATCGATGACATCGCCTTTTGGCGTAAATACGTATACCTCATCGGTGAACAAATCGATTTTCAGGGTCTCCATAAAATCTTTCGCATCCCTTAAATCCCGTTGCCAATCCAGGATTTCCCTAAGCCATGAAAGCTTTTGTTCAAATTCACTGTTATTTTTATTGCCCTCTTTGTACCTCCAATGCGCTGCAATTCCGTACTCAGCGGTTTTATGCATTTCGAAAGTCCTTATTTGAATTTCAAGAGGGTCGCCTGAAGAATCGATTACCGTAGTGTGTAGAGATTGATACATATTGGGTTTTGGCATAGCTACATAATCTTTAAATCTGCCGGGAATAGGTTTCCATAAAGTGTGAACGACTCCCAGAGCTCCGTAACAATCCCTTACAGTATTTACAATAACTCTTACGGCAGTCAAATCGTATATTTGGTCAAATGTTTTATTCTGGTCCTTCATTTTTTTATAAATACTGAAAAAATGCTTGGGCCTGCCCTGTATCTCGGCGGTTATTCCGGAAGCCGCGAGCCGTTCCTTGAGTATACTTATCATTTCGTTTATATGGTTTTCTCTTTCCTGACGTTTTTTTGCAACCTTTTCTACAAGTTCATAATAACGTTCAGGCTCAAGAAATCTAAACGCTAAATCTTCAAGTTCCCATTTTACTTTTGAAATTCCCAAGCGATGAGCAAGAGGTGCAAAGATCTCGACAGTTTCCAGGGCTTTTTCCCTTTGCTTGTCTTTTGGCATGGATTTAAGAGTTCTCATGTTATGCAGCCTATCTGCCAGCTTAATGAGAATTATGCGAATGTCCTTAGCCATGGCAAAAAACATCTTGCGAAGGTTTTCGGCCTGCTGCTCCTCCTTGGTTTTATACTCAAGTTTACCCAGCTTGGTGACACCATCTACTAAAAGAGCTACTTCTGACCCGAAATTACTTTCTATATCATCTAATGTATATTCCGTATCCTCCACCACATCATGCAGTAGCCCTGCAGCAATAGTCGTTACATCCAGTTCTAAGTCAGCCAATATTTTAGCAACTTCCAGAGGGTGGAAGATGAACAATTCCCCTGACACCCTTAGCTGGCCACTATGTGCTTTCTTTGCAAATTCGTAGGCCTTTCTTATTAAGTTAATGTCAGCTGATGGACTGTATGACAATATTTTCTTTTCTAAAACTGCAAATTCCAAACCTTCCACCCCTGACCATATTTAATACTTCACAAGAGAGTATACCTCATAATCCGATAATTGTTCTCTGCCTTTCAAATCTTCTAATTCAATTAGAAAAACAACTGCGGCAACTTTCCCTCCTAGTTTTTCAACAAGCTCTATTGTAGAAATTATAGTGCCACCAGTTGCAAGTAAATCATCTACCACCACTACTTTTTGTCCTGCCTTTATAGCATCTTCATGCATCTCGATTATATCAGAACCATATTCTAACTGATACTCTGCCTTAATGGTTTTCCCAGGCAATTTGCCTTTTTTTCTGGTTGGAATGAAACCGACACCAAGTTCATACGCAAGAGGTGCTCCTATAATAAATCCTCTAGCCTCGGGACCTGTGATTAAATCCACTTCCTTATCTCTTATGAGTTCTGCCATAGACTTAATAGCTTCCTTGAAGGCTTCTCCATCTTTGATTAAAGTCGTAATGTCTTTAAAACTTATTCCTTTTTTGGGAAAATCCTCGATTACTCTAATCTTTTCTTTTAAATCCATTTATTATCCTCCATCATTCTTTAAATTGTATTGTAGAAAAACTATTATAAAAATCCAGTACATATTTTTTGAGCAAATACAGGGACTTATATGTTTGAGATAGTTCCAGTCTGAAAGTGCTGTTGTGTTTCAAGAAAGCAGTTATATGTAATATTTCATCTTCTAATATGAAATCAAGAATCTTTAGCTCTAGATAAATATTAAACACATTTATTAAAGTAACAAAGTGCATATCCATCCCATATTGTCCACGCAACAGGTCCAGAAGTTGATCATGTTTAAAGCTCCCGGTAAATTTTCCAGATGTAAGTTTGCCAAGGGCATTGTAAACGGCTTTTAGTTGATTTATGCTGGGCAAAATCTGCCTACACACTAAAAAATTATATCGTAAATCCCCCCGTTCAAAAAGTACATGGACTTTTGAAGTAGATGGTGAATTCGTAAGTTGCTTATTTAACAAATCGATGCTAAAAGGAGCATCGAAAAGCACAATGTCATAATAACCCTTATTTAGGTTTTCTGCAAAGGGATCGACTAGAATAATTTTACTAAGATCTTTATTTGTAGCAGAGCTTAAATTATAAAAAACCCCAATTTCTTCTTCGAAAATATGATTGGATTTTAGATTCGTTAACAGTTGCCAAGCTTTATAGGGAGTGTTAACCAGTACTATAAACCTTTCACTAGTTTCAAAAATCTTTTTTACATAATTTATCTTTTCCAGGAGGCTCAAATTATCTTGTACAAAGATATTGTCTTTATCTACTTCTTTTCTTTTGCTTAAAACACTATCTTTATTGTTAAGATTTGAAACAAAATGCCTATAATAGTTTTGTTCAATTTCATCCAGCAGTTCATCTTGCAAAAAGGGCACTCTTAAATCCTTAATGTTCAGCTGCAGCCCTACAAAACCTTTCCAACGATTCACTTCAAGGCTAAAGGCTGCATCCATAATTGAAGCTGCTTCCAGGTCTTCCTTATACAAACCAAAGTTAAATCCAATAGCATCAATATTTTCTTCTTCATAACTTGTTAAATTTAATTTCAAGTGTTTGTCTCCATTACCTACCGTCCTTGAATCTCGAATGTGTAAATTTCTACATATAAAGAGCGGTTTAGGATTGCCGTAACCAAAGGGTTTCATCTGCTCAAGTTGTTGTGCCAGTTCTAAACTGATGTCCCGCTGACTCAATTCTAAATCTATATCAAGTTTGGGTCTAAAATCTACATTTTTAAAAGTATGGCCGTTAAACTGATTTATTCTGTCTCGAAATACATCTATGTTTTCCAGTTTAATATTTAAACCTACTGCCTGCTCGTGGCCGCCATATTTTGTAAGCAATTGAGAAAGCTCACTTACGGCTTTAAAAAGGTTAAAGCCTGAAACGCTTCTTCCAGAACCCCGCCCTTCACCGCGGTATTCTGCAATCACTATACAGGGTCTATCGTAAATTTCAACCAGTTTTGACGCAACCGTTCCTATAACTCCCGGATGCCAATTGGGACTTGATATGACTATTATGCTATCTGAATCCAGATCTATTCTTTTATGAATCATTTCTTTTGCTTCATCTAACACCTTCGCCTCTAAAGCTTGTCTTTCCTGATTGATTTTTTCGAGTTCCGTGGCCAGTTCAAATGCCCTGCAATCATCTTCAGACAGCAATAGCTCCACAGCTATTTTGGGGTCTGCAATCCTTCCGGCTGCATTTATTCTTGGCGCTAATAAATAGCTAATTTTTTCTGCTTCCACAGGATTATCTTTTATATTCAACAAAGTCATCATTGCTGAAAGGCCTTTATTATTTGTATTTGCCAAATTTTTAAGGCCATTTTTAACAATTATACGGTTTTCATCTAAAAGCAGCACCATATCTGCTAAAGTTCCTACAGCTGTCAGCTCCAAAAACTCCTGCTGAAGTTCTGGATAACAATCTTTGCCAATCAATGCCTGAGCGAGCTTTAATGCAACGCCTACACCGGCCAATTCCTTAAAAGGATAACTGCATTCTCGTTGCTTGGCATTTATTACAGCTACGGCTTCAGGAATCTGCTCTTGCGGTTCATGATGGTCGGTTATAATAGTGTCTATTCCCAAACTGGCAGCATATTTTACCTCTTCATAAGAACTTATCCCATTGTCAACCGTTATGATAAGCTTTATCCCGTCCTTGCTTATCATATCTATGGCTTCTTTATTAAGTCCGTAACCTTCGTTTATCCTTGAAGGAATATAATAATCAACGTATCCCCCTAATTTCCTCAACAATTTGACAAGAATGGCACTGCTAGTTATGCCGTCGACATCGTAATCTCCATAGACAAGTATTCTTTCTCCTCTAGCAAGGGCTTCCTTAATGCGCGCCAGGGCTTTATCCATATCCTTTAACAGCAACGGATTATACATATAATCCAACTTAGGATAAAAAAATCTCTGAATCTGTTCAGGAGTGACTACCCCTCTTTTTTTAAGTAACTGAAGGATTATGGGATGAAGATTGCCGTAAGTTTCAGCCGGTTCCTGCCTTGAATCAATCTGCCATTTATAATTGCCATAAATCATCTTGTCCTCCGGTTCAAAACATGAAATGATATTTGTTTTTAACATATATAATTATAAACTAATACCATTTTTATATCAATAACAAGAACTCCACCCGACAACGCAATGGGAGACTCTGTCGGATGCCGGGAACCTTGCTGTTTCACAAAAACAAAAATCGAGCCGAAGCTCGATTTATAACAACTGATAACTCTGCCTTGCCACTTCTACCAATACTTCTCGGTTTAGCTCATCCAACACGTACAGATTTCCCCTTGCAGTATTGGTTACTTTTATTAAGCACTCCTTGTTTGGCTGCAGACCTATACAGCAGAAACTGATTTTCTTTTCAAATATTTTGCCGGCTGCAGAAACTGCATCATTCACCGGATCCGAAGTCCACAGTGGCACGGTAGGAATGCCGTCGGTTATTAGTATGATCAGCGGATTTCTCAGGTTTTTCTTGCTCATATACTCCGCCCCTTTTTCAAGGGCTAAAGCTAGAGGTGTCAAGCCTGTGGCAACAATCTTATCCAAACCCCCTTCCAGCTTTTCATAGTTTCTGGTAAAAGGAACAAATGTATTAACTCGTTTATCCTGAAAAGCCAGTATGCTTATCCGAGTTTGGGGCATCAGAATAAGGTGTTTTGCCAAATACTTGGCATTTCTCAGTCTAAATCCCGCCATGCTGGCACTGGCGTCTATTATCAAACAAATATCCCGATGAAGTTTGGAAATTCGATTTATACATATTATATCTTCCTGCTTGAGATAGAAGTTAATATTCTCAAAATAACTCCTTACTATTGACCTCCTAACTGTTTCAGGTACACTTATTTCTGCAGACCATTCTTCCGGTACATAGGGCGTACAAATGGAAGGCCCCCTTTGCCCTCTACTTGCTTTTTTTGAAAAATAGCTGCTATCAAATCCCTTACATTTGTCAAGTTTAGGCAAATTTTTGATTGTCTTTTTCAGTATACATTCTAATTCCCTACGGTTTCTCTTAACGAATTCCCAAAGTTCCTTGCCCCGTGCAGTGAGATAATGGAGATTTTGCTGTTTTGAAATAAAATTACTCTCTTCTAAATACTTTACAATGTCATCAAAATCGCTGCAGCTTTTTTTTAAAGCTTGGAGTGTTATTTGATTGTTTCCTTTACTGTGAAATACCTCCAGTAAATCTTCAATTTGCTTTAAGCCCCCAAAATGCTCGATCATCTCTAACGTTTCTTCAAATCTTTCATCTCTAAAAATATCTGTTTCCTGTTTTAAATTTGAATCCGAATGACTTGCATATGATGATACATCCACTGAGCTGTTTCCAATTTCGTGTTGGATTTTCTCTACCTTTCTAAGACCTACACCTTGCTCCAGCAGTGCTTGTTCTATTTTATTCACTATTAAAAACACGCTTTCCAATTCCTCATCGGAAATTAAAGCTGCAACATGAACATGGTTTAAGTGGCTTTTTATTAGACTCTCAGTCCTGCCATAGCACAAAACTCCCGTTAGTCTGCCCCCTCCTGAACCCGTTTGAATATCAATATTGTCCATTAGGTAATTGAAAGGACTTCTTTCAAGAGTTTTTACTAGGAATTCAGCCAATTGTTTTAAATTAAAGCTTTTTATCTCGTGAAACAAGTCGATGTGAATTATTTCATTCGGAGATAAACGCTGATAAAAAACTTGGCCGGCATCGGAATTGACAATAATGTTTATTTTTTGAGGAGCAGCGGGGTTAATCATGTGGACCTTTCTACTTACAACAGCAGTTTGGCCTACCCGAACACCTTTGTTGTTTTTTAATTCTTGCAGTAGCTTTATAACTGGATTCATTATATCAGTTCCTCTTCGGTTTTCACATATTCAGTTAAATCCAGTTTATCTATAGGTACTGCCTTTTTCGGAGGTGCCTTAACATTATAGTTTTCCGAATGAAAATTTGATGTGCTCCTATTTGTCCTTTCACTCTTTGAAGATTTAAAGTTTTCGGCCAATCGCTGAAATATATTTTTGAAAGACTCTAAATTATAAGTGCTAGCATTTTGATTCTTATCTTTAAGGGTTTTTACACCTTTAGATGTGTTTTTGGCCTTACATGTTTGTTCAATAGGTGGATTTGCTTTGCTTGTTACTTCTTCCTTTGAAGATTGCCTCTTTTCAAGGTTTGTCAATATACTGTTTAATTCTTTTATGTTTACTCTATGTCGAAGTGCAAACTTGGAAATGTAAACAACATCATCAGTTGTAGGCTTTTGTTTTAATAAAGCGCTTCTTATTTTTATTCCGAGCAGGCATGCTTCTATACAGCGGAGGCTCTCAATTCCGAAATCCACGTACATAGATGATAATATGTTTATTATATCTTCCGTTGGTTCAAACTGATGTATTGTTTTCTGAACTTCCAAAAACTGCATTCTTTTTTTGCTCACCACATCATTGTCATGAGCTGGAGTATCACCGCCAATTATTTTTTTTATAATCCAGGGATTTGCTGGCCTTTCAACCCTCACTGCAAAATCAAATCTATCAGAAAGCTGACGTCGAACGTCTTCTAATGGGCCAGGTTCCTCATCGGGATTTGACGCTGCCCATATACTGACTTGGACCGGCATTTCCAAAACGGGAAAACCCGCCTCCTCTATTTGTATCCTTCCCGGTTTAGTCCCCATAACATCCAGCAGCAAATCCACAATTTCCGGAGATGTATCAGCGATTCTGTTGATTTCATCCACAAAAATTATTCCCCTATGGGCTTTTGGAATTGTCCCTAGCAAAAGTGCCGCCTCTGGATTATCCTTAGATGAAATTTTCTGTAAATCAATACTTCCTACTACCGTCCCCTTTTTTGCAGAATGTGAGATTTCAAGAAAGGGCATATCAATCTGTTCAACGCCTATTAATCGTACCTGCTGAGGTGTTAAATTGCGATGTTGGGGACAGTGAGGTTTTTCGGGATCACAATTGTATAAACAATCCCTGATTCTGTTGATTTTAGGCAGTACTTCTTTAAAGGCTCTTATAATAGTAGTTTTGCCTGTACCCCTTAATCCTTCTGCATGAACATGAACTGGAGTTCCAGTCAATGTGCCTGCAACGGATATATCCAATATGTCAAAAAGGGGAAGATTGCCAGAATGTCTTACTATATGAGAGTATTTTTTCATACTGCATCCCTCACGACAATTCTTTTTTAAACCTACTATGTATTTTTTCCGAAAAACTCATTTTTATAAGAGTAAAGCAAGATGTTCCAAAACAAATAAGAGGCCTTTTTAAGCCTCTTGACTTTGAATTTCATCCAGTCTTTTCTCTAATTTTTCAAGTCTGTCCAAGACTTCATCTATGTCTGATTTTCGGACCAAATTCATTGAGTTAATAGTGCGCTCTACCTGTTCATTAATCCTTTCTTTCAGCCTGTCACTTTCTTCCTGTATCCTGCTCCTCAATGAGTTTAACAAATCTTTTCCTTCATCTGTTGACATTTCACCCTTCTTAACCAATTCTGCTACTAGCTCTTCGGCCTTCTCTTTTGTTATTGCAGCAAGACCGATGCCGGCATAAAGCAGTTGTTTTAACATGGTATCACCTCATTTTTTATGCATTTGCTATTCTGGTTTTGCCTCTCAAAATTAACCATAGGGAACTAGCAATAAATATAGAAGAGTAAGTTCCTGCACTTATACCCACAATTAATGCCGAGGTAAAGTCCCTTATTGTTTCACCGCCTAAAAAGTACAGTGCGGTAATCGTTAAAAGGGTTGTCAGCGAAGTGTTTACTGTCCTCGTTATGCTCTGAGTGATGCTTATATTCGCTATATCCTCGAAGGAGGCTTGTTTCATGACTTTGAGGTTTTCCCTTATCCTGTCAAAAATGACTATGGTATCGTTGACGGAATAACCCACTATAGTGAGAATAACGGCTATAAAGCTGCTATCTACCGGGATGTTAAAAATAGCATAAAAACTCAAGACAATAAGCACATCGTGCAGCAAAGCCATTACTGCAGCAACTGCAGAATAAAACTCGAATCTAAATGTAATATATATAAGCATTCCTATATTAGCAATTATCAAGGCTATGACGGCTTGCCTTTGCATCTCTTTTCCAATGACGGCATCAATAGTCTCTGCTCTTATGAGCTCTGTTTCCGACCACTCTCGTTTCAAAGTGTCAAGAATTTCTGTTTGCATATTTTCAGACAGTTCAACGGTCCTGATAATTAGCTCTTGCTGGCCATCACCGGCCTTTTTTGCCTCAAATTCCTTAATATCTAGTTCCTCTAAAATGCTCCTAACTTCTGCCAGTTCATAATTTTGATTCAGATTAAAATGAAGTAAATTGCCGCCGGTAAAATCAATGCCCCAGTTGAGACCTCGCATTGACATAGATACAATACCCAGAGCAATCATTATAACGGATATGCCAATCCATATATGCTTTTTTTCCATTATCTTATATGATTTCACTTTTTCCACCTCTTATGCGCCAAATAATTTTTTGTTGGTAAACAGTCGCGTGTTTATCAAGTTTAATAAGAGCACTCGGGTTACCGTTATTGCAGCAAACATACTAGCTGCAATGCCAATAATTAAAGTAACGGCAAATCCCTTTACGGGACCGGTCCCGAAGTACAGGAGCACGACAGCTGCTATAATTGTGGTAATGTTTGAATCTATTATTGTAGTAAGGGCTCTGTGAAATCCGGCATTCGTTGCGGCTCTTAAACTTTTTCCGTTTCTCAATTCTTCCTTAAATCTTTCAAAAATCAGAACATTGGCATCTACTGCCATTCCTATAGAAAGTATAAAGCCAGCAATACCCGGCAAAGTCAAGGTTGCACCTAAACCTGCGAATATTGTCAATACAAGCAATATATAGACCAGCAATGCGAAATCTGCTATAAGCCCTGGTATCCTGTAATACAAAAGCATGAATAATAATACCAAAACAACACCAATTATACCGGCTTTTAAACTCTTATCTATTGAATCAGCACCTAGAGTAGGCCCAACCATCAATACCTGACGCTGCTCAAGATCAACAGGCAGTGCCCCGGCCCGAATCAGCGCTGCCAGTTCAGCGGCATATTCTATACTAGGAACATTGCTTATGACTGCTTCGCCGTTAGTAATAACCGATTTTACAATGGGCGCTGAAATAATCTGCTCATCGAGCATTATTGCTATGTGCTGCTCGAGGTATGTCTCCGTAGCTTCGGCAAACTTTTTGGCACCTTCCGAATCTAGTTTTAAACTAACCATTGGCTCATTCTGCTCTCCGTATACAGCCTTAGCATCTACAACATTATCTCCTGTAAGAATCACTTCATTTTGCGGACTTATAAATTGAAGAGAGGCTGTTTTGCCTATAAGCTCTTGAGCTCTTTGCACATCTTTTACACCGGGAAGCTCAACTAATATTCTCCTATCTCCCTGCCTCACTATCATAGGCTCTGATACTCCTAACTGGTCAACTCTACCGCGGATGACTCTTTCTGCTCCTGCCATTTTTTCATCAGTTATTATCTCACCTGCTTTAGGCTTAGCCTCTAAGAGAATTGAAATGCCACCTCTCAAATCCAGTCCAAGTTTTATTGCTTCTTTTATGGGAATTACTCTGTACCCTACAATCTGAATACCGCTCAGCGCTGAATAGGCTAACACGGCAGCAGCAACAACTATGGCCAAAATTATTGCTAGGCTTTTTATTCTTGAAGTCATGTTGGATTTCTGCCCCCATTCTCAATTTTAATGCATTTTAAATTATATCCTCCCGGCAAATGCCTTGTCAACAAAGCCAATAATTTACAAAAAAAAGGCCTTACAGGCCTATCAATAGTTTGAATAAAAGCATATCATTTAATACTCATCAAATTATTAGCTTGTAAAGACAATTCTTATTTTTCCTTTGAACACACTTGGTTTGCAACAGTACAAGAGGTCTTGCACGCTGACTGACAGGAAGAATGGCATTCTCCACATCCCTTATGCATTAGGTTTTCCTTGCTGTTTAAATTGCCTTTATGTAATGGCACAATATGCTTCATAACTCCTGCCTCCTCTTTTTTTATTATGTGTAATTATACCATATTACAAGCGAATATAAAAGGGAAAATTAGTCAATTGACGCTAACTAAAGGCTCACACCTATAATACCTGCCACTACTCCTACCAAAAAGCTTATAAAAATATCTATAGCAATATTAATACTAAGAGCAAAAGATGGCACTATTATAAAGCTTAGGATTATCAAAATTCCCGTATAAATAAAACCCACCAAGCCTCCATGAAGCCAACCCATACTTTCCAGGTCTTTTGTGGTATTGATACCGCCCAAAAGTATACTCACTGCGCTGATAATGATAACAGCTTTGGGAATGATATTTTCGGATATGCTCGAAAAATACATAATAAATGCCAAAACCAAAAACAAAAATATCGTGAACAAATACGCAAAAAATACTCCTTTAAATATTTTTACAAGGTTTATACTTGTCTTTCCGTTTGACTTTGATTTCACGCCAACTCCCTCCTCTTTACTATACTTTATTTATCAGAGGAGGGGAAATATGACAAAAAGCAAGAGATTTTCTCCTGCTTCTGTTCTCGAATAAGCTTAGCCTTATAGCTATTTTTCGTTTTTCTCCACTTTTTTGAGCACATTGCCGATGGCTGCTCTTGTAACTTTGATTTTTATCTTGTCACCAACATCCAATGTTACCACGTCATCTTTTAAGTTGAGAATCTTGCCGAAAATCCCTCCTACAGTAACTACATCATCACCCTCTTTTAAATTAGCCAACATATCTCTGCGTTCTTTTTCTCTCTTTTGCTGAGGTCTGATGATCATAAAATAGAAGATCGCAAAAATAATTATTAGTGGTCCAAATTGATTAAAAAAAGTTGCTGTATTCAAGTAGTTTCCCCACCCTTTCAATATAATTTTTATTAATACTTTCTATACTTAAGGGAAAAAATCCTTTTTTTAAGCATAAATTAGTCTAAAATCCGCGTTTATGAAGACAAGCTGTAATTTGAATAGAATTCATCTCTCAGCTCCAGCAGGTAATCGCCTTCTATAGCTTCTTGGATCCGTTTCATCAGGTTTATCAAGAAATATAAATTATGTATTGTCGTAAGTCTTATGCCCAAAACCTCCTTGGCATTTATTAAATGCCGAATATAAGCACGGGAATAATTATTACACGTGTAGCAATCACAGTGAGGATCCAGTGGGCGAAAATCTTTTGCATAAGCTGCATTTCTCACAACCAATCTCCCGTTGTTAGTAAATACCGCGCCGTTTCGGGCTATACGTGTGGGCAAGACGCAATCAAACATATCCACTCCCCTAATAACACCTTCAAACAAATCTTCCGGTGTGCCCACACCCATCAGATATCTAGGTTTATCGTAGGGAAGGAAAGGAACTGTATATTCGAGGATTTCATACATTAACTCCTTGGGTTCACCTACGCTTAACCCTCCTATTGCATATCCGTTAAAGCCGAGAGAGGTTATGTCTCTAGCGCTTTTTCGCCTTAAATCTTTGTACATACCGCCCTGAACAATACCAAATAGTGTTTGCTTGTCTGGATTACGGTGAGCTTTCAGACATCTTTCTGCCCATCTCGTGGTTCTCTCTACTGAGTCTAATACATAATCGTAAGTAGCGGGGTACGGTATGCACTCATCAAAGGCCATGATAATATCGGACCCTAGTGCATTTTGTATTTCAATTGAGGTTTCGGGGCCTATAAAATGAAGGGAGCCGTCGATGTGAGATCTGAAAGTTACTCCTTCTTCCTTTATTTCTCTTAAGTCTCCAAGGCTGAAAACCTGAAAGCCGCCACTATCCGTCAAGATGGAACCGCCCCAATTCATAAACTTGTGCAATCCCCCGGCCTCTTTTACCAGTTCGTGGCCGGGTCTTAAATATAGATGATAAGTATTGCTCAAAATTATTTTGGCTCCTATTTGCTCCAATTCTTCCGGAGTCATGGTCTTAACAGTAGCTTGAGTCCCAACCGGCATAAAAACAGGAGTTTTAAAACTATTATGAGGAGTCTCTATAAAACCTAATCTAGCTGAGGTATTGGTAGATTGCTTTAAAACTTCAAATTTCATAGTAATATATCATCCTTTTCTTCGGCTTTTACTACCTTAAGTTCCCTGATTAATTCACCGTCCATAGATAAAATCGTTATTTCAGCGTCGGCAACTCTAAAGGTTTTGCCGCGTTCAAGCTTTTCTCTACTCTCCTGAGAGAGTTTTGATACTACTCCACCTACGGTGTTGCCTAAATCCTCAGGAATGTTTACATCTAATTTTTTATTGATATCCTTAACAAGGGTAGCAGGATTTACTATATTTACTTCAGTGATAAAATTCCTTGCGGGGTCAAAAAATTTGTTGATAAAAAACAGCACTCCAATGGCAACCACACCTAATAGAATGTCAGTCATAGTTTTGGACTCGATTATCATCTTGCGGGCTATTGCATACAGCAAGACTTCTATTACACTTGAAGGTGTATGTCTAATCAGCATAACAGCAAGTTCCAAACCTATTACCAGGGTTAAAATATGCCCTAGAAAGGTTTGCATCACCGGAAGAGTATCAATGGGAGAAGTGTAGTATAAAATTCTAAAGTATCCTAATATATCGGTAAAACTGATGATAACACCGACCGCAAGCAATGATGCTAGTATTAACTCTAAGATAATAACAATTTTTGCAATTCTAGAAGACAATTTCACTCGAAGACACCCACCTTACATTATCAACATTGCATCTCCAAAACTAAAAAATCTATACTTTTCTTTCACAGCCTCTTCATATGCTTTGAAGACCTTCTCCCTTCCTGCAAAAGCACAGACCAGCATTATTAGTGTTGACTTGGGAAGGTGAAAGTTGGTAATAAGGCCATCTATGGCTTTAAATCTATATCCGGGATATATAAAGATGTCAGACCACCCGCTACAAGGCTTTATTTTTCCGTTTAAATCTGCAGAGGTTTCTAGGGTCCGCGTTGAAGTAGTGCCGACAGCGATAACCCTGCCTCCTGATTCTTTTGTCGAATTAATTACATCCGCAGCATCCTGACCGATTTCATAATATTCGGCATGCATTTTATGTTCCTCAATGTTTTCTACAGTTACGGGTCTGAAGGTCCCAAGACCTACGTGAAGGGTTATGTAAGCTGTTGAGATGCCCTTTTGCCTTATATTATCAAGAAGCTCTTCTGTAAAGTGAAGTCCTGCAGTCGGTGCCGCTGCTGAACCGGGTTTTTTGGCATATACTGTTTGGTATCGACTTTTTTCCTGCAATTTTTTCTTTATATACGGCGGGGTAGGCATCTCACCTAATTCATTTAGAAGTGTTTGAAAAGGTCTTTTGAAAAAAAACTTTACAATCCTGCCTCCATAATTAGTTGTGCCTATTACCTGAGCCGTAAGGTCTCCATCTCCAAACACAATTTCTGCTCCTGTGCGAGCTCTGCGGCCGGGTTTAACTAATACCTCCCAGGTATCAGCTTCAACTTCTTTTAACAGCACCATTTCTATTTTTCCGAGGGTATGCTTTCGTCGGCCGTATAACCTAGCAGGTATTACCTTGGTGTCGTTTAATACCAAACAATCTCCCGGCTGAAGGTAATGAATAATATCTTCAAAACTCTTATGCTCTATTGTGCCATTATTTTTATTTAATACCAATAACCTTGACTTTGACCTATTTTCAATTGGTTCCTGAGCTATAAGCTCTTCGGGAAGATAAAAGTCAAACTCGTCAACTTTCATGGTCTGTTACTTCCTTAAGTATATTTTATCTTGTATAAAAGACTTCGGTTAAACTTTTTATTTCCGTGTTTTTATAGTAGTGTAGCAAAATGTCTAGGTAATTATACCCGTTTTCTGCCATGGCTTTAGCACCCCATTGGCTCATCCCGACGCCATGACCAAAGCCTCGACCTCGAAAGATGTATACATCTTCCGATGCTTGGGTTCTTAAAACTTTTGATGTCTCCGCAGCTAACATAAAGATTTCTCCACCGGATAACCTGGTCTTCCCTTGTCCCGTTAAAACACTGTTCCCTTTAAGCCGTATATCCTTCTTTACGTTCTCGCTGGAAACTGCCACTGCTAAAACAGTATCTCCTCCTAAAATGTCAAAAAAATTGCTCTTTAGCCCTAGGATACTTCTGATTTGGCTTTTTTCTATAGCTTTTTCACCAAATTTTCCTATCAGGAGCAGTTTCTTTACTCTTCCGGAATTACTCCTCTCTGCGATGGATATTTGACGGATTTCACCTATCTCCTGCACAATTGCACTTGCCCTATCATTTATATCCTTTAAGCTGAGGCTTGTTTCCCACTCCGAGTGGGGAGAGTTTGCATAAAATATGTCATCTACCGGTTGAAGATAAGGCAAATCTGAGCTAAAAACATCATTGCATGCCTCAGTGCGGCCACCGCTGTCTGCATGATAAAAAGCCATTATTGGCTCACCCTTGTAAAGTATGACTTGACCGGCTGTTTCATCTACCGCCTTATTAGTCCTTAAGTTTTCCGCGTCATAGCCACCATACAGTTGATCTCCGGAGTTTGCACCAACATCGAAGCCATACTTTTCCCATTTAGACAGGTTTGCTATCGTATAAGTCCTGGCCGCCACCGCTTGAGCTTTTAAAACATCTTCAGGCCAGCTTGGTGTAACCTCCAGGGGTACTACCCCGTATAAATACTCTTGAAGGCCAAGCTCATTCACCAACTGTATATTTCCACCAGTAGCCGGCGTCATCCTCAAAATACCACGATATCTTCGACCTTCAACGCCAATTAGACCTTCAGGGCTTCTGCTTTCAAAAACCACAGCTTGATGGCCCTTGAAGGGAATGAGCAAACCGGGGTTTTTCATATCCCCTTTAATAACAAGATAAGCACCGCCGCTAGAGAATTGATTTGAATTGCTTTTTGTCCATAGTGACCAAGTTCCATCAAAGAGCAGGTAAGTATCTGCACCATTATGTGCATGTTCCGAGGCATATTCTGATGCAGCTTGCTTATCCCTGATATTCCTTTTTAAAGATGTAAAGGTATCCAAATCAGAAGTATATACTTTTAGCAGTTTATCGGAGAAGCTCACCGTAGAGTTATCCTGCCCATTGCTTATCATCACATTAAAGCCGCTATCTGAGGTCAATTCGTACATACTGCGGGCAGAACTATCATAATAAAGACCTACTCTAACAGTAGCAGGAAAGAGTTCAGCAGATTGTGTCGATATTGGAACTATGATAAATGCTACCATGCAAATGCAAAATAAGATGTATTTTTTCATGATTCGACCCCTTCCTCATGTGGAAGTTGCTTTTTCTTTGCCAAGGTGTTCATAAGCCTTATCTGAAACAACTCTTCCTCGTGCCGTCCTGAAGATGTAACCCTTTTGAATCAGGTATGGTTCGTATACGTCTTCAATTGTTGAGACATCTTCATTCAGCGCAGCGGCAATTGAGTCTATCCCTACCGGACCTCCATGAAATTTATCTATTATTGTTGATAATAATCTCCTGTCATTGTGATCGAGACCGTGACTGTCAATTTCTAGATTTTCCAAGCCTTCCTCAGCAATATCAAGGGTAATTACCCCGCTTCCTTGGACTTGGGCAAAATCCCTGATGCGCTTGAGCAGCCTGTTGGCAAGTCTAGGTGTACCTCGTGAGCTCACAGCTAAACGCCGGGCAGCTTCATCCTCAATTTGGATTTTAAGGAGGCTTGCTGACCTCTTTAAGATCTTTACCAGGTCGGATATATTGTAATAATCTAATCGCAAATTAACCCCAAAGCGATCCCTTAAAGGTGATGTTAATAGTCCTGCTCTTGTGGTTGCGCCCACCAAGGTAAAGGGGCTCAAGCTTAGGCGCATGGATCGTGCACTGGGGCCCTTTCCGATCATAATGTCTAGGGCAAATTCTTCCATGGCAGGATATAAGATTTCCTCCACACTTGGATGAAGGCGATGAATTTCATCGATAAATAAAAGGTCCCTTTCCCCTAAATTCGTAAGTATGGCGGCTAAATCCCCTGCCCGTTCTATAGCAGGTCCTGAAGTTATCCTTATGTTTACGCCCAGTTCTCTGGCTATAATATATGCCAGGGTTGTCTTCCCCAGGCCAGGAGGACCAAATAATAAAACGTGATCTAGCGCTTCACGTCTCATCAAGGCAGCCTTAATGAAAACCTTTAGGTTTTCCTTCACCTTTTCCTGACCTATGTACTCATCAAAGTTCAAAGGTCTAATACTTTTTTCGTAGTCTAATTCCTCATGATTTTTCACAGAGGGTGTCACAATTCGGTCTATCAATTTATTCACCCTTTATTTAGACAATTTTTTAAGTGCCTTCTTTACAATATCTTCCACAGTATCATCGCTTTTAATTGAAGCAGCATCTAATGCCAATTGTATTTCCTTCGGATTAAAGCCCAAGGAAATGAGCACTTCTTTAGCTTCAAACACGGAATTATATCTTAATTCATCGGCTATTACGGGCAAATCTTTAATGCGGTCTTTTAATTCTATGATGATTTTTTGAGCTGTTTTTTTACCTATACCCGGCACTGTGACCAGGGCATTTACATCTTCCGAGATAACGCTGGTTTTTAAGTGCGATATATCCATTAAAGAAAGAATTGAAATAGCCACTTTTGGACCAATCCCTGGCACTCTATTTAAAAGCACAAACGCTTGTCTTTCAACCTCATCGAAAAAGCCATAAAGCTCAATCGCATCGTCCCTCAAAACCATATGGGTGTAAAGTCTAACATTTTGATCTTTAAAGTCCTTTATCTTGTTGTAAGTGAACAGTGAAACACTAAGTTTGACCCCCCAACCTCCCACATCAATTATAGCAAAATTTGGTTCCCTTTTAACAAGTTTCCCTTCTACATAATCTAACATGCCTTATACCTCAACTGTACAATATTTTCCCAAGCTTATATGAGTTCATGTGGCATACAGCCACTGCCAAAGCATCTGCAGCATCATCTGGCTTCGGCAATTCATCCAAATGAAAGAAAATCTTAATCATCTGCTGAACCTGATGTTTATCTGCACGTCCGTAGCCCACAACCGCTTGCTTAACCTGTAAGGGCGTATATTCAAACACTTCAATATTAGATAAAGCTGCAGCTAAAAGCGCAGCTCCCCTTGCTTGGCCAACAGTAATAATGGTCTTTGCATTTTTATTAAAAAAAAGCTCTTCTATGGCAACTGCATCAGGTTTGTATCTTTCTATTAAGCTTAAATAACCTTCATGTATTTGTCTTAACCTTTGAGGGGTTTCAAGACCTGCAGATGTTTTTATAACTCCGTACTCTAAAATTCTACAGCCGCTATTTTCACAAGAAATAAGGCCATATCCGCTGATGGCAATACCCGGGTCAATCCCCATAATTAACATAAAATCACCCTTAGTGTAATTCTACATCCAAGGGTGATTTTCCTTCTTGTATGAAAAATAGCTATTTTGCAAGGCCCTCTCTAATTTTCAAAAACTCCTCTTGGTCCTTTATTGTAAGACCCTTTTCTAGAATCAACCTATCGTCTTCCCTCAAAGTATCTGCTATGATATCCGTCTTTTCAACTAATATTGCCTTTATACCCGGAATGCCTTGAAAAAGAGCCACATAGCCATCCTGAATGCCGATATAATAGTGATTATCGCATACATCATTTATTACCCTAATCAAGCTGACTTCATCCGGTGCAAAGCTTACTATCTCCCACTCTTTTTTCAATTCTTTCAATTCATCCCTTGTACAGCCACTCAAGTCATCGCCAATAATCTCTTCTTGTATTATTTTATCATCGCATTTCACGTAATGGCTAGTATAAATTAATTTCGCACCGGGGTTCAGTTTCACATCAGAAATTTGAGAAACATTGCTTTCGATATTATTGAAATTGGTATTTTTATTAGGCTCTTTTATTGATAAAAAGGTCTTTAAATACCCGTACCCAAAACTCATTGCGGTAATAAGGGTTATGATTACTATATACCTAAAAACTTTTCCGGGCATACCATATTCCTCCTTTTACTCTTCGGATGAATAGTATGCCCATTTCTTGCAATAATATACAGTTTTTTCTATTTAATTCTCCTCGGGCTCATAATTTGTATATACATTTTGTACATCATCATGGTCTTCAAGAGATTCTAACAATTTTTCTAGTCTTTCGTTATCTTCTTCGGATACGGAGATGGTCGAGTTTGGTATAAAGGACAAATCTGCCGAAAAAATCTCGATATTTGATTCCGTTAATGTGTTTTTGACCATTTCAAAGCTGTCAACAGCTGTTGTAATTACAATAGAATCTTCAGTTTCCTCCACATCTTCAGCGCCAGAATCAATGGCCAGCATCATGATTTCATCAACATCTATACCGTCTTTCTTCTCAATTAAAATTAAGCCTTTTCTTTCAAACATCCAGGCAACGCAACCGCTTTCACCTAAGTTCCCACCGTATTTGTCAAAGAGATGCCTCATTTCCCCCGCCGTCCGGTTTCTATTGTCTGTTGTGGCATCAACTAGGATAGCAACACCGCCGGGGCCATAACCTTCATACATAATTTCTTCGATATCTCCGCCGCCTAACTCTCCGCTTCCCCTTTTTATAGCTCTCGTTATATTGTCATTTGGCATATTTGCCTGCTTGGCCTTTTCAATTATATCCTTTAACCGAGAGTTTGCGTTTGGGTCGGGACCACCTTCTCGAACAGCTATTATAATAAGCTTGCTAAATCTAGAATATATTTTTCCCTTTTGAGCATCCATTTTTGCTTTTTTATGCTTTATGTTTGACCACTTAGAATGTCCTGCCATGTAATATCCCCCTTTAACCATTTCCTTAATTATTTAATCACAAAAGTCATTCCTAGCTTTTATGTCTTCAGACTAAACGTCCGGAATAAGGGCTAAACGCCGCTTATGTTCGCTGCAATTGTGCATGGCTTTTATTTTGGCCTCTTTTTCTGAAGAGTTCAAGCTCCCAGTTAAAATGTATTTGTCCAGTTCATCATAAGTTATCCCCATTTCCTGCTCATCTGTTTGGCCGCTCCAAAGCCCTGCCGTTGGAGCTTTATTGATAATTTTTTGCGGAATCCCCAGAAAAGCCGCTAGTTCCCTAACCTGGCTTTTTACCAGATTTCCGATTGGCCATAAATCGGCTCCTCCGTCTCCATATTTTGTAAAATAGCCTACGGTGAGCTCAGTTTTATTTTCCGAACCTACCACAAGATAATTATTAATGGCTGCATAGTAATACAAGACGGTCATCCTGAGTCGTGGCTTGATATTTGCCTTAGCCATTATATTGTCTGTCGGCATCATCGCTTTTAAAAACTCATCGTAAACTTTATCAAGGACTACAGTTTGATACTTTATGCCAAATTTTTCAGCCACAAAACGAGCATCCAACTCATCGTCTTTATCGCTAAAGCAAGGCATAATGAGCCCAAGAGCATTTTCGTTAAAGGCCTTTTTGCATAACACGCTAACTACCGCCGAATCAATTCCTCCGCTCATGCCAAATACGGCTCCATCTGCACCCGCTTGCTTTACATATTCTTGCAGCCAAGATACTAATGAACCACAAAGTTTATTCATGTTCAAGATAAAGCACCCCTTGAAATGATTTATACGTACTATTTATATTTATTTTACAATGTATTCACTGCCCACCAACTTAACATCTGCATTCCCCGAAGTCAAATCCAAGATAAACTGCCATATGTCAATGGGATAATTTTTCGGAACATTAATCTCCATTTTTACATCTTCAGCATATTTGATATCTTTGATTATAAGGTCCTTTTGATTCAATTCCCATTGTAGCTTTCCCAACATATTGTAATCGGTAGTTATTTCAAATACATCGCATTTTATCTTTTTTACGATCTTTGAATTCTTAAGGCCTCGGGAAGCGCTTTCGCTGTAAGCTCTTATCAGGCCACTTGCACCCAAATGAATACCGCCAAAATAACGTGTGACCACTATCAAGACATTCTTTACGTCCGTAGATTTGATAACCTCCAGCACAGGTTTGCCGGCAGTGCCGGAAGGTTCTCCATCATCGCTAAATCTTTGTAATTCACCTTTCAATCCTATTGAATAAGCATAGACATTGTGAGTTGCATCCCAGTATTTTTTTCGAAACTTCTCAAGATGGTCTTCCGCTTCTTTAGCACCATTCACGGGCACGACATTTGAAATAAATTTGGATTTTTTCACTATGTAAAGGCTCTCAGATGGTTTAGAAACGGTATAATACTCATTGCACATTATGTATACCTCTTTCAAAGTTAAAAACATTTCATGTTCAATTATAACATAAAAGAGACCTTCAGACTACATAGCATGAAAAAAGGGCTTTCCTACAAAAGCCCTTTTTTGACATTCGATTCATTTTGAAAAAACGTGGTTTCCTATTGTTGTTAAATACGGTCTTGTTCTCACCCAACCGTCATTAGTCTTGCTGGGGTTGTAAAAGGTAGTCGCACCTCCTGTGGGATCTACTCCATTTACAGCGTCAATGACAGCTTTTCTTGCAGTCTCATCAGGTGTTAAATTGATTTGACCGTCCAGCACGGGACTATATTGATAATAGCCATCAACTACCTGAAAAATTATTTCCGGAATGCTATTGGGGTATTTAGGATCTTTTAATCTGTTCAGGACTGAGGCAGCTACGGCTACCTGACCTACGTAAGGTTCACCTCTTGCTTCCGCATATACTAGTTTTGCAATAAGTTCTACGTCTCTTGCAGAAAACTTTCCTGTGCTGCCGCGATATGATGTATTTACATTCAACGCCCTTAAGGTTTCCGGTCCTGCTATACCATCAACCCTAATACCTTTTGCTCTCTGAAATCTGATTAAAGCATCCATTGTCAAATTGCCGAATATGCCGTCAACGTTTCCAGTCCAAAACCCGTGCGCGTTCAATAACTTTTGCAGCTCCGCAACATCGTCACCGATACTTCCTTCGGTCAGAATCCTGTCGCCGAGTTGGGCTGCCATTGCAACCGGTGTGGCAATCAAGAAAAATGTCAGCACTAGTAAAACTATTGCTATTTTCCTTCGCATATTTTCCCTCCTCTTGTTCTGCCAACCCCTCAACTAGAGATTGTTTTTGGAACCTAATGCGACCGTACAACGTATTGTCGCAAAACAGGTTATCGACAGAAGGGCGAGATGTTGAAATTATAGCATCCATTTTGCGGTCTGGCAAAAATCAAGGACGGTGATAATATGCGGTATTCATGCTACAATAAACATATCGGAATATGGTTCCCTAGATGTTTACTATTTTGCTTATTAACTTAAGGTATGACCACCATGGCTTTTGATGTCATTTATGTTAACAACAAGCTTTTTAGCCATAAATAAGGAGAAACGGGCGAAATCCCGTGTTTTATAATGCGTGAAATAATGCTTTTATAACATCCCTTTTGCGGAGGTACAGTTAATATTTTCTCGAATGCTTCCATTGATTCCATTTCTATGCCTTTTTTCAAAATTTGGTTTCTATCCCCGAGAAACACGCTCAATAAAGCTGAAAACCTGAACTCTTTTAGAAGCGTTTTATAACATGTCTGCTCATAGTCTTTTGACTGTTTGTTATTTTCAATTGTATCTGCAGCGATTTGGCTGCTTTTTAAGGCATAGAAAACACCTTCCCCTGAAAAAGGATCCACTAAACCGGCAGCATCTCCTACTAAGAAAATCCTGTCTCTAGCAATTGGTCTTTTTCGGCCTCCTGCAGGTAAAAAATATCCTTTAAGATCAAAGTGTGAGTTTTTGTCAATTAGTCTTTCAGCTAATAACCGTTTTGTGCACTGGAAAATTCGATTAGCTTCAGTTGCATAACCTCCTACTCCTAAGTTGACAAAATCATTACCGCTAAAAACCCAGCCCATGCCACCTAAGACCTTTGCTAACACAAATTCAATTCCATTTTTTTCAATAATCATTTCCCTAGGAATTTCACTGCATACTGCAAAACCCATTTCCCACTTTAAAAAGCGCTGTCTCAACTTTGATTCTCTAGCGACTTTACTAAATGCTCCGTCTGCCCCAATCAGATAATCGCTGAAAAACGTTCCCTTCGTCGTATAAATCTCAAAAACGCTTTTTAAATCTCTGTGCGTTATATATTCACAGTGGTCCACAAAATCTGCCCCTCCATCCGCAGCAATGTTCACCAAAGCTTCATCGAATTCTTTCCTTTTTACCACAAGGCCTAATACACGGTCTTTCTTTTTAGTCACTTCCTTTTGACCGCATGTTAAAATGATTTTTTGGACAGGATTAGGCCTTATTTTACTTAAAAGTTTATTAAGTTGATCATCTTGAATAAGCTCTAAGGCCTTAGCTGATATAAGGCCCCCGCACACTTTATCCCGAGGAAACTTTTCTTTATCCATCAAAAGAACCTTCAAACCTCTTGATGCAAGGATCTTCGCACAATACGCTCCCGCAGGCCCCGCACCGATTACTGCAGCATCGTATTTCATGTCATACTCCTCAAATTCTTAGTGTTTATTTATCTTGCCCAAAAGAAATAATTCTTTACACAAAAAAAACAGAGTAGAAACAATATCTACTCTGAAAATCCTGATTTTTGTGGATAGATATTCAGATAGCTTTAATGAACATCTTCTATTGCTCTTTCGATGGCTTTCAATTTATCATAAAGCTGTTTTACCTCTTGACGGTCAATATTTACTTTATATAGTTCGCTCAGTTTGTTTATGATATTTGCATAAATATAGGCTAAATCCTTTTCTGTAGGTCCTGCAAGATCGTAAGTTTTTACTTGGCCATGCTTCAAATCGAAAGTCTGATTAAGCTCGGGCATATGTACTTCTACATCGTACCTTTCCAGTAAAAGATTCTTAAATGCCTCCATTCCATCAGGCTCGCCATGGACCAAAAAAACTTCTTTGGGTTTTTGTTTAAAGGAATCAAACCATTGGAGTAAAGCTTCCTGATCTGCATGGCCTGAAAATCCATCTAAATTATGTATCTGGGCATTTACTGCAATTTGTTCTCCATGTATTCTCACTTGTTTTTTCCCGTCCACAATTTGTCGTCCGAGAGTTCCTGGGGCTTGATATCCTACGAAAACAACAGAGGATTCTTCCCGCCACAAATTGTGTTTTAAATGATGCTTTATTCTGCCCGCATCACACATGCCGCTGGCAGATATAATTATGGCATTAGTCTTGATTTCATTTAGCTTTTTTGATTCTTCAGCGGAACGAGTCATGACTATCCTTTTTAAAATTCCGGGGGACTCCCATATTTTGCCGAAAGCAGCCTTTGTTTCATCGTCGAAATACTTTACACTCACCTTGAAAATTTCATTTGCTGATATAGCTAAGGGACTGTCAACAAATATCTTGCAATCCGGTAAACGTCCCTCTAAATCCAGTCGGCTAAGATAATACAACAAGTCCTGGGTCCTCTCTACGGCAAAGGCAGGTATTATGACATTGCCTCCCCTTAAAAAAGTCGATTCGATTATTTGCAGCAGGAGCTCCTGTTTATCTCCAATATTCTTATGTAACCTATTGCCATAGGTGGTTTCCATGACTAAATAATCTGCTTCTTGAATTACGGTGGGATCATGTACTATAGGTTGATTCAAATTACCTATATCTCCGCTAAAGACAATTTTAGTTTCAACCTTATTCTCCTTTACCCACATTTCAACAATGGTAGAACCTAATATGTGGCCCGCATCCTGAAATCTTATTGAAACTGTAGGAGTTAAATCCACTTTTAAACCATAATCTAAAGTTGAAAATTGCATTAAGGCTCGTTGCGCATCTATATGTGTGTAAATGGGCTCGATTAAAGGTTTTCCTGCCCTCGCAAGTTTCCTATTCTTTCTTTCCACTTCTAATTCCTGAATATGCCCACTATCAGGCAACATAATGGAGCACAAATCGGTTGTCGGTTTTGTAGCGATAATAGTCCCTTTAAATCCTTTCTTTACAAGTTTCGGTATTAATCCACTGTGGTCTATGTGGGCATGGGTGAGAATAACATAGTCAATTTCGCTTGGTGCAAACTCAAACTCTCCGTAGTTTAATTCTTTTAAGTCCTTAGAGCCTTGAAACATACCACAATCAATCAGTAGTTTTGTGTCATTAGTTTCTATTAAACAACAAGAACCGGTTACAGTTCTACATGCTCCGTAAAAAGATATTTTCAACAAGACCCCGACCTTTCAATACATGTATATATTTTTATAAGTGAAATAAGCTTTTAATTGTTACGTTATAGACCGTAGAAGAT